>DASWRT010000246.1:0-21095 GCA_036403035.1 Allostellaceae bacterium
CCTGCGAGTCCGGACAAGGCATCGGACAGGCGCTGGAACTCTACGTTCAACCCTATCTGACCGGCGGTATGCTCATCCAGGTTTTGGAGGAGTGGAGCGAAGAGCGCTTCCCGCTCTACGCCTACCACCCCTCACGGCGGCACCCCTCCGCCAAGGTCCGCGCCTTCCTGGAGTTTGCCGTCGATCTGGCGCGGTGATGTTCGTCGATGGAGTTCGATATTACGGCGCTTCTACAAGCGTATCATCGGCTACGTGCCGACTGACTGACGATTTGCGCCGAGATCGGTTAATCCCAAAATCCGCGAGTTGGCCGATTGTCCTTGGCCCGATGCAGTTGAGAGCGAACAAGAGAAACGAACGTTAACCTTGATGTGTCTCGCCTTTAGGTTGATTATTCATCACGAATTCTTTATAAATGGCAAACTTGTCCGAGAAAAGGCTTTATCGGGGGATAGGAATGGCGAAAGCGGTGATGCTCCGCAACCCACAGACCGGCATTGTGAAAAAAGGTCTCTACGGATTTTCGTGGACGACTTTCTTTTTCGGTGGCCTCCCCGCGATGTTCCGGGGCGACTGGCTGATGGGCCTCATCTTGGTGGTGCTGCAATTCCTGACGTGGGGCATTTCTGGCTTGATAGCCGCCTTCGTCTACAACAAGCACTACACCACCAAACTTATCGAGCGGGGATACCGTTTCGCCGATACCGAGGCGGTGAACGCGATGGCCCGCGCTCGTCTTGGCATCACCCAAACCGCCGAGCTTGCCGCGACAGCGAACTAAGCAAGTTCATGTAAGCCACGCCGATCAGGACGCGACGCCGAAACCCCGGTCCGTCTCGTACTCGAAGAACGCCGGCAGTTCCGCAAGGACGGGATGCCGGCGGTCGCGGCCGGAAAGGATCGCGCTCGCCGGGTCGACCGGCCAGTCGATGTCGAGGGCCGGGTCGTCCCAGCGGATGCCGCACTCGTGGCTCGGCGCGTAGTAGTCGCTGACCTTGTACAGGACCTCAGTGCCCGGCTGGAGCGTGCAGAACCCGTGCGCGAAGCCTTCGGGAATGTAGATCTCGCTCGTCTCCTCGGCGCTCAGGACCGCCGTGACGTGCCGGCCGAAGGTCGGCGAGCCGACGCGGATATCGACCGCGACGTCGAGGATCGCGCCGCGCATCACGCGCAGCAGCTTCGCCTGGGCGTGCGGCGGCGCCTGGAAATGCAACCCGCGCACGACGCCCTTGGCGGCGGAGAAGGACTGGTTGTCCTGCACGAACTCGGCCGAGATCCCGGCGGCGAGCAGGTCGCGGCGGCTGTAGGTCTCGACGAGGAAGCCGCGCGTGTCGCCGTGCCGCTTCAGGCGGATCAGCTTGACCTCGGGAATGCTGCTGCTCGGAATGATCTGCACCGCACCCTCTCCCCTGCTTCCGCCCGGATCGCGCAGAAGGCGATCGGCAGCCGCTCAAATCCCGACAAACAGGATCATCGCACGGCCGGGGCGACAACGGTGAGGTGATTCGCGTAAGATTGTCTCTATCGGCGACGCACCGCCCGCACGCAGCGGCGTTTGTCTCGCAGGAGCAATCGAGGAGCGGGCGGATCTCATGGATGTCGGGAGCTTCGAGGCGTCGCTGTCGGAGAACGAGCCGCCGGCCGGGCTGAGCGCGGCGGCGCAGGCGCTGTGGTGGGACGCCAAGGGCGACTGGGAGAAGGCGCATAGCTGCGCGCAGGCGCAGGACGACGCGGCCGGCGCTTGGGTGCATGCCTATCTCCACCGCAAGGAAGGCGACGCCGCCAACGCCGACTATTGGTATCGGCGCGCCGACCGTCCGCCGGCCACGGTGGCGCTGGAGCGGGAATGGGCGATGATCGCCGAGGCGCTGCTGTCGGCGGAGCGGCTTGCTGCCGACGCCGTTTCCGGTCGGTTAGATGCGGGCGCCGTCCGTCGGCGATGACAATCGTGCCGCTTAGCGGGTGAGCGACCCTATCGCTGGGTGGGCAGTCTTCCGCATTCACGCACAGAGTCCCGGCGCCGGGATGCAGGCCGGATGGCCCGCGCCCGCGCCCGCGCCCGCGCCCGCTATCACTGATTTCGCGAAAAGTTTATACGCTATTCAATCGTAAGTATGCCATAAAGATGGCGACTTCAGGAACGAGAACTCGCCATGAACTTTCTTTTTCGGCGCGCCGTCTTGATGCTGACGCTGCTCCCGGCGCTCGTGCTGGCCGCGCATGCCGCACGGTCAATGGTGCTGGTCTACGACAGCCCGATCGTGCATGTGGCGCCGGGCAGATCGGTGGGCATCGGCGCGACGCGTATGTGCCGCCGGGCTACGGCTCGGATATACCTGGGCTTCATACCTATGGCTTCAGCGAACCCGTCTCCCAATTCGGTGGGTATGTATTCACTGACGGCGCGCTTTACGTCGACCAACAGGACTTTATGGGCTTCCATGAAGCGGGAACACCGGCCAACGCCTATTTCGAGCATACGCAGTTCGTTGCAGCGAACAGCCTCGCCAATCTGAGCGTGCCGCCAGGCTCGTCCATCCATGTTTACCTGGGGCAGATCGTTGCGGATGCGATGTTGCCTGTCGGTTCCTACACGACGGACATCGGCATCTATCAGCAGTGCGGTTCGGGGTTGTGCATGGTTCTTTCGGATATGCCGCCGTCCTTCGTGGATGCGGGTCCTTTGACCATCGAGGTCGCAGTGCCGGAGCCGGCTGCGGCGCTGCTGCTGGCGTCCGGTCTCGCCGGATTCGGATTTGCGACCCGCGGGAACCGGAAACGCTGACGCGGGCGGCGAGACGCGCCGTCGGTAGTTTCACCTTGCCGGTCGGCTACCCCGTCCCGTCTGGGCCTCATCGAGCCCCGCCGCGAGCCTCGCCGCGCGGCAACACCGTCAATACAGGTGCTGGCCGCCGGTGACGAAGATCTCGGTGCCGGTGACGTAGGCGGCGCCGTCGCTGCACAGGTAGTAGATCGCGTTCGCGACGTCCTCCGGCGTGCCGAGCCGGGCGAGCGGGATCCGCGGGATCAGCACCTCGGTCTCCGGCGACAGCATCGCCGTCTCGATCTCGCCCGGCGCGATCGCGTTGACGCGGACGCCCAGCTGCGCGAACTCCGCCGCCATCTCGCGCGTCAGCGCCGAGAGCGCCGCCTTCGAGGTCGAGTAGGCCGAGCCGGCGAACGGGTGGACGGCATGGCCGGCGATCGAGGTGACGTTGACGATCGCCCCCTTCCCCCTGGCGAGCGCGGCGGCGAAGCCGCGCGCCAGCATCAGCGGCGCGAAGAAGTTGAGCTGGAACACGTCGTACCAGCCGGCGATGTCGCCGTTGAGGCATCCCAGCCGTTCCTTGAACGGCGTCTTCGGCGAGACCCCGGCATTGTTGACGAGCGCATGGAGCGGCGCGCCGTCGAGCCATTCCAGCGCCTCGTCGATGAAGGCGTCGAGCGCCGCGGCGTCGCCGAGGTCGGCCGAGATATGGTGCGACCACGCCGGGTCGCGGCGGCACTCCGCCGGCACGTCCTCGCGCGAGCAGGTGACGATACGCCAGCCTTCGCGGCCGAAACGCTGCACGGTGGCGTGGCCGATGCCTCGGCTGGCCCCGGTGAGAAGGAGGGTCTTGCGCTCGCTCATGACGGCCCGAGCTTAGTGGACGCGCGGCTGCTCCGCCAGACATACGGACCGACCTTGCCCCGCTGCAACGGCACTCCCGCACATTGCCGGTGCACGCCGAACTGCCATGCTCAGAACGAATTTCTGATCGGCACCCCGTCTCCGGCAGACATTTCGCGGACCAGCGTGTCCACGTGGTAGTGCATTGCGCACTTGATTGCGTATACCTGCCAGATAAGAGGCTCACGGCGCCGCTTAACGATATTCCACATCCGCTTCAGGTATTCGCGGCGAAGTCGTGCATCGGACACGTGCCGGAGCAGTCGGACCATGATGACGGCGGTCTCGGCCATCATACGCAGATCGAACCGCAATCGACGCCATGGGTGCTTTTTCATATAGCGCCTGCGCGCCTGTTGTGGCCGGATCCCCATCCCGAGATAGAGGGAATCCAGCCGGGCGAAGTACGCTTCGGGCAGATGCAGATCCCGCAGAACCGAGAGGTATCCGTCGCGCAAGGTCGCCCGCTCGATCCGCGACGGAATGACATTGGTTCCATATGCCGGTTCGTCTGCCGGATCGAGGCGGCCTTCCGCTTGTAAACGCCTATACAGGGGCGTCTTCGGGATTGCCGACAGCATACCGACCATCGGGTTGACGATCCGGGCATCTCGGACGAACCGGCGTTGCGCATCGAAAATGCTGGCGTCGTCGTTATCGAAGCCGAGGATCATACCGCTCCAAACTTCGATTCCGTTTTCCTGGACTCGGTGGATCTTCTCAAGCATCGAGCCGCCCTGTCCGCGGACGTTCTGGAGCTTTTTCGTCTCCCGAAGCGACGCTTCGTTCGGCGTTTCAATGCCGATGAACACCGTGTCGATGTTGGCGTCGACCATCATTCCCATCAGTTCGGGATCGTCGGCGAGATCGAGCGACGCTTCGGTGAAGAAGCCCATCGGATAGCCGTGCTCCCGCTGCCAGTCGACGACGGCCTGCAGAATCGGCTTGATCGCTTTCTTGTTGCCGATGAGGTTGTCGTCGACGATGAACACGTCGCGCTTTCCGGCTCGCCGCAGGGCGTCGAGTTCGGCGAGGATCTGCTCCGCCGTTTTGATGCGCGGACGGCGGCCGAAGACGACGATGATGTCGCAGAACTCGCAGGTGAAAGGGCACCCGCGTGAGAACTGGACCGAGCCGAAGGCGTATTTCTCCATTCGAAGAAGGTCTAAACGCGGGATTGGCACCCGCGACATGTCAGTCTTCTCAGCCTGCTCATAGCGGACGGCATGACTCCCTTGCGCCCACTCCGTGAGGAACTGCGGCCACGTATCCTCCGCCTCGCCGACGAAAGTTACATCGACAAGCTCCGGGCCGAAATAATCCTCCTGCACCGTGATCCATGGACCGCCGACGACGGTGAAACATCCGCGCGCCTTGAGCGCCGCGAGTATCTCGCGCATGCGTTGCCGCTGGACGATCATTCCGGTAAGGCCGACGAGATCGGCCCGTGCGCAACGATCCCAGTCGATGGGCTCGACGTTTTCGTCGATGATGGTGACAGTATGCCCCTGCGGAGTCAGGGCGCCGAGCAGAGCAAGGCCCGCTGTCGGCAAAACGGCCTTTGCGCCGAGGATGCGCAATGAATGTTCCATGCCCCAATAGGATGGCTCAAACCGCGGGTTGATGAAGACGATGTCAGCCATGAGGGACATTCTCGCCGGAGTGTGCGGTTAACGAATGGGCCTGCGCAGCGATCCTCCGCCAGCCTGCCATATAACTTCCCGAAGCAGCAGCCGCTCGCGTCGATCATAGCGAAGAACGCGGCGTCACGGCGCGGCCGTATGACACCACGGCGGGATTTCCTGTTTCGCAAAACCCGCTTCTCTCGGTTTGCCAACGTACTGCGCGGTAACGCTGAAACCGTTGCGGATGCCGATGGTGTCCATGAGGCCGTTGCGAACCACATAAAGCTCGGGACGGGTAGATCGCCGGAAGGTGGCCGCGGTTGCTTTCCGGCGTATCAGCCGCGACAAGGGCATCTCGTGCTCGTGAGCGCTTGCGCGAGCGCGCGCCGGTATTCCGCAGCCGCCCGCCCCGCCCGCTCCTTACCGCCGTCCCGCGCCCCGACAACACTCAGGATTGCCCGTTGACGCGGTCCATGGTCTCGAGCAGGTCGGCCAAGGACTGCTTGCAGGCCGCAAGGTCCGGCTTGTTTGCGCGGAGCGCGTCGAGCGCGCGATCGATCGCCTTGTCGATCGCGTGCCACTCCGCTGCCGAGCGAGGCTTCAGGGCCGGTTCCGCTTCGTCCCAGGATGTCTCAAGATCCTTGATCCGGGTCTTCGCGCCGGGGAGGTCGCCCTTGTCGACCAAGGATGCCGTGTCGACGACGATCGCTCGAAACGAGGACAGGTCGCCGAGTTTCGAGGCGGTTGCCGCATCCGCCGATGCGACGATCCGGGCCGAAGGCAGGAGGGCGCCCGCGCCAAGCTGCGCAATCCCGAGCATGGGCAGCAGCAGGACGATGGTTTTGACGCGCATGAGCTTCTTCATCGGATGTCCCTTTCTCGATTGGTGCGCAGCAACAGCGACCTCTGCCGGCGTCGCTGCCCGCCATTCGCACGGCATGGCTCGACGCCCGGCCGGGTCTCATACTTCCGCTTTCATTTTCGCCTGAGTCGGGCCTGTTTCGGGCCAATGCTCAGGAACGTGACCAGGGCAGTGATGACGGCGAGGAACGCGATACTGGTCCGAACGGTACCGAGCCCGAATCCGCCGTAGGTCTGAGCTTGGGACAACAGGTCGCCGAGCGAGGCGCCCAGCGGACGCGTCAGGATGTAGGCGAGCCAGAAGGCGAGAACCGCGTTGGCGCCCAGGTAATACGCGCCCGCGATGGCTGCGATCAGCAGGCCGAACACCAGCACGCCGACATTGAAGCCAAGGCCGAGCGCTTCCGTCGCCAAGTCGCCGGCGGCCGTGCCCAGGGCGAACGTGAACAGGATCGCCGCCCAATAGAAGAGTTCGCGTCGTGTGGTGACGATTGTATGGATCGAGAGCGTCCGCTCGGTCCAGTACCAGACTGCGAAGGTCACCGCCAATAGTGCGGCAAATACAGCGGTGCTGACATAAAGGCTGACGTCCAGCCCGTCGGTGAGGGCGTCGGTGATCTGCGTTCCGACCACGCTCACCAGGACCACCGTCAGCCAGTAAATCCACGGCACATAGCGCCGCGACCGCAACTGCAGGAGCAGCGCCGCCAACAGCAGGGCGGCCATTATCCCGCCCGTGATCGCCGTGCCGAGACCCACATGCACCGCCAGATAATCCGCACCGGTCTCGCCCACCGTCGTCGACATGATTTTGATGACCCAGAAGGAGAGCGTGACTTCCGGGACTTTGTTGAGCATCCAGATCGCCCGTTTCTCTTTAAGATCGCTCAAGCTCTCTCTCCCTCCGAAGCGAGCAAGATACCGGACGCCACCCTTCGTGCGTGCGCAATCAAGCGGCTTCTAACGCAGACCAGTTCCGATCCGCCCTGACCGCCGATGTCTCTACAGGAGCCCGGTTTGCTGCCGCATGTCCGCAAGTTTGTGGTTTCGTAAGGTTTGCGAACGCACGTGCCGGCCGCTGCGCACTTGATCCTTACGAAAAGGTAAATCCGCCGCAAAGCAGACGCCAAGCGCCGGAGCGGAAGATGACTTCTTCCACGGCCGAGGATCCGACCTCGCCGCCCTCCAGCAAGGAAGGAGAGATCATGATACGCAGCAAGCGAACGGCGATCAGCCTCGCGGGACTGGCAAGCGCGGCGCTGGTCGCCGCTGCCGCCGCCGCCGCGGCGCCGGTGCGCGCCGAAGGACGGGCACCGGACCCGGACTACGCGTCGAGCATCAAAATCGACGGCAAGCATCACCACGGCGGGAGCGAGCAAGAAGAAGCGGCACGCTATGCCGATCTCGCCAAGATCGATGCGGCGCAAGCGATCGCGGCGGCGCAGGGACGCGTGCCGGGCAAGGTGCTGAGCGCCATGTTGGACAACGAGAACGGCAACCTTGTGTACAGCGTGCTCGTCCAGCCGAGCCAAGACGGCGGTGCCATGCAGGACGTCAAGATCGATGCAGGCAACGGCGCGGTGCTCAAAACCACCATGAGCAACGGTCGCGAAAAGCACGACCACGAGCACGAGGAGGACGATGAGCAGGACTGACCGGTCCCGCCAGACGACTATCCGTCAATCCCCGTTGAGGACCAGCAAGAGATCATGACCCATTTCGCCGAACTTCTGAATTCCTGGCTCGAGCTGTTGCAGCACCTCTCCGAGCAGCCCTCAGCCGCTCGTTCTAACGCGTCGTATGCCATGCGGCACCACGGTCGCCCGACACCGGGCGAGCCGAGCCGCTGGCATGACTGGCCGTACGGCCTGTAATCGGAGGAGACGCCAATAATGGCGGCGGGTGTCGAGGCGCATGCGGGATGTCGCTCCCTGGTACGGCTGTCCAGCGTCGCGGCGGCGGTCGGCGCGGTGCCGATCCTGCGCAACGTGACGCTTCACCTTCAACGGGGCGAAATCCTCGGCCTGCTCGGGCCGAACGGCGCCGGCAAGACGACGACGCTGTCCGTTGTCTTGGGACTGACCGCGCCGAGCACGGGTACCGTGCGTGTGCTCGGTCTCGATCCCGCCAGCCACGGAGTGCAGGTGCGGGCGCTCACCGGAGCGCTGCCGGAGCGCGGCGGTTTCTATGGATGGATGACCGCGCCCGACTACCTCGCCTTCTTTGCGCGGCTGTATGGGGTGGAGCGCCACCCCGGCGAGATCGCCGACCGGCTTGCGCAGGTCGGCCTTGCTCCGCAGCCGGCGCAGCGCATCGAGACCTTCTCGCACGGCATGCGGCAGCGCCTCGGGCTCGCCCGGGCGTTGCTGGCCGACCCGCCCCTGATTTTGCTCGACGAACCGACCAGTGGTCTCGACCCGCGCGGCCGGCATGAGGTTCATGATCTGCTCCGGTCCCTTGCTCGTAACGGCACCGGCATCCTGCTGTCGACCCATCTCCTCGACGACGTCGAGCGGCTCTGCGACCGGATCACGGTCATATCGGCGGGCGCGACCGTCGCCGAAGGCACCGTGCACGAACTCGCCGCGAACGCGCCCGATGACGCTGCGCCGCCGCAGAATGCCGACCGTTACCGACTGCGCCTCGGCGGGCGCGGCGAAGCACTGCCCTTGCCGGCCGGCGTCGCAATGGTTGGCCGCGACGGCGAGTGGTGCACGGTCGAGGTCGCCCGGTCGGATGACCCCTCGACGATCTGGCGGGAGCTGATGTTCCTCGGCTGGCGCGTGCGCGAGATCCGCCAAGTCGAGAACGGCGGGTCGGAGCTGGAGCGTCTCTATCTTCGCTTGACCGGGGAAACAGACGCGGTGCGGAGCACTGTAGCGGTATGACGGCACAACTCGATCATACGGAGCGGCGGCAATTCGACGTGCCGGCGCCCTCGCCTGTCACCGGCGCGCAGCTGATCGCGCGCAAGGAAGCAGGCGAATTGCTGCTGAGCGTGCGCGGCCTCGCCTGGCTGCTGGTCGTGGCGGCCGTGCTCTCCGGGTTCGCGCTGCTCCTCGTCGGCGACACCGAGCTCGCGCTCCTCGATAACGCACAGGTGGTCTATGACATGATCGCCGTGGCGGTCGCGGTCGGCGCGCTGATCGCCATCGTCGCCGGCGTCGACGCGGTCGGCGGCGAGCGCGAGCGCGGCTCGCTGGTGCCGCTCCTCCTGGTACCGCTGCCGCGCGCAGCCTTGCTGGCCGGCAAACTCGGCGGCCTGCTGGCCGCGTGGATAGCCACCGTGGCGATCACGCTGCCCTACCTCTGGGCAGTCGGGAGCACCGGCCAGAATCTCGCTTCCGGGGTGGCGGCCTTCGTCGTGCTGGGGACGCCGGTCGTCCTGACCTTCGGCGCCTTCGCGCTCGGATTGGGAGCCCGGCTCGGCTCGGTCGCCGGGGCGCTTGCCGCTTCGCTGACCGTGCTCGTGCTCTCCGGCAGTCCGCTGGTGATCGGGCCCGGACTGCGACGCACCGCGATCGGTACCGCCTTCGATCTCGTCAACCCGTTTTCGGCCGCGCTGAACGCGGTCGACGCTGTCGTGATCGACTCCGAGCCACTCCTGGCTCAAACGGCAGCGTTTGCCGTTACGTTCGCTTGGGTACTGATCGCGTGCTGGTTCGCCTGGGGCGGCGTACGCCGTCTCGCGCGGTAGGAGGACCAGAGATGCGTCAGGTCACATCGTCGGTTCTCCTCCTGATGCTGCTCGCCGCATTTCCGGTCGGCGCGAAAGCGGCTCAGCTCTCCGTCGAGATTGCGCCACGCACCGGCGACCCCGTCCATCCCCGGATGGGCGACCGCCTGGCCTTCCGCTCGACGATCCGGAACGTCGGTCCGGATACCGCCACCTCGGGCGTCGTCGCATGGTTCAACCTGCTGCAGGTCGATCCGGGGAAGGAGCAGCCAGTCGATCTCGAGGACTGGAGCGCCCAGAAAGCCGTTACGCTGCCGGCGCTGGTGCCGGGGCAGGCGGTCGAGACCGAATGGCCTCTGCGGCTGATCCAATCGGGCAGCTACCGTGCCGCCGTGATCGCCGCCCCGGTCGGCGGCGGCGCCGATGCGGCCGTCGCGCCGGTCGCGAGCCGGTTCGCCGGCTTTGCCGTCGCGGCGAAGCCCGTCGTTGAGTCCGGACGCGTGCTCGTCGTCGCATCGGGCATGCCGATCCTCCTGGGCGCAGTCCTGCTCTGGCGCCTCCGGGGCGGTCGCCGCCACCGGGCGCAAGGCCCCGTGCGGTAACAGTCGGATACGGAGAAGGCTCGTGAAGATCCTGCTGATCGAGGACGAGAATGACACGGCGCGCTACATCGCCGACGGGCTGACCCGGAAAGGTCATGTCGTCGACCGGGCAGCGAACGGCCGAGACGGCCTGTTCCTCGCGGCAGGCGAGCCGTACGACGTGATGATCGTCGACCGGCTGCTGCCAAACCTGGATGGACTCGCGGTGGTCAAGACCATTCGTGGGGCCGGCGTAAAGACGCCGGTACTGTTCCTGACTGCCGTCGATGGCGTCGACGATCGGGTCGAGGGGTTGGAGGCCGGAGGCGATGACTATCTCGTCAAGCCCTTCGCCTTCACCGAGCTCGCCGCACGTGTCGAGGCGCTTTCGAGACGCCCGGCGCTGGCCGTGGAGGGCACGGTCCTGCGCGTCGGCGATCTCGAAATGGACCTTTCTCGCCGTACCGTTCTGCGCAGCGGGCGGGCGGTCGAGCTTCAGCCGCGCGAGTTTCGCCTGCTCGAATACCTGATGCGCCATCCGGGCCAGCTCATCACCCGCACCATGCTCCTCGAACATGTCTGGGACTTTCACTTCGACCCGCGGACCACGGTGGTCGAGACGCACATCAGTCGGCTGCGCAGCAAGCTCGGCAGCGGCGGCGAGGGCGAGCAAACGCTGATCGAGACCGTGCGAGGCGCGGGCTATCGGCTGCGCGATGCGTATCCGCTGGCCTGATCTCGCCCGAACGACGAGCTTCCGGCTGGCGCTGCTCTATGCCGGGCTGTTCGCCGCGTCTGCTCTGGTGCTCTTCGCGGTAATTTACTGGGCCGCGGCAGGAACGCTCCTCGACCAGATCGACGCCGACCTGAATGCGGAACGCGCGGCGCTGGAAGCGCAGGCAGGCCACGGTGACCCCTTGGCGCTCGCCGACGCCGTCGCCGAGCACATGCGGCGCCCCGGCAACCGGTTCCGCTATCTGATCGAGGACGGATCGGGCGAGGTTCTCGCGGGCGATCTGCCGAAGCTGCCAGCCCTACATTCGAGGTATTTCGACACGGAGGTGGCATCGCGGCTCCCCGACGGGAGCGATACCGACAACGAGCGGCGCATGCTGCGCGGGATCGGGCAGCGCCTTCCGGATAGCGGCGCCCTCCTGCTCATCGCCGAAGACGCCCATGCGCTCGAGGAAATGCGCGAGATGATCGCGGGCGCCTTCGCCTGGGCCGCCGGAGCGACGCTGCTGCTTGCGGGACTGGGCGCCGGGATCATGTCCGCCGACGTGCTTCGCCGGGTCGAGGCGATCAACCGGGCGAGCGAACGCATCATGGCGGGCGAGCTTTCCCGGCGGCTGCCCGTCCGGGCCGGGAGCGGCCCCGGCGCGGGCGACGAATTCGACCGGCTCGCCGCCAACCTCAACGTGATGCTTGACCGGATCGAGCGTCTGGTCGAGGGCTTGCGCCAGGTCTCGACCGACATCGCGCACGACCTGCGCACGCCGCTCGGGCGGCTGCGCTGCACGCTCGAATCGGCGCGCGAGGCCGATTGTTCGGCCACGTCCGATCCGGAGCGTCCGAACGCTATCGATCGCGCCATCGCCGAAGCGGACGCCCTGCTCGCGACCTTCGGCGCGCTGTTGCGGATCGCCCAGATCGAGGCCGGCGCCGCCCGGCGGGGCTTCGGGTTCGTCGATCTATCCGCGGTACTGGAAGCGGTCATCGAAGTGTACGGACCGGCGGCCGAGGAAAAGGAGCAGGCGCTCAGCGCGTGCCTTGCCCCCGGCATTATCGTCATGGGCGACCAGGCATTGCTGACGCAACTGTTCGCCAATCTCGTCGAGAATGCGATCCGCCATGCGCCCCCCGCCGCTCGTATCGAACTCGACCTACTACTCGCCGCAGATGGTCGCGGTCCGGAGGTAACGGTCCGCGATGATGGGCCGGGCATTCCGTCCGGCGAGCGCTCCAAGGTCTTCCACCGCTTCTACCGGCTCGATGCCAGCCGCAGCACACCGGGCAACGGGCTTGGGCTGTCGCTGGTCGCCGCCGTCGCCGACCTGCATGGGATCGCCATCCGGCTGACCGGCAATGAACCGCGCGGCCTGTGCGTTCACCTCGCTTTCCCGCAACTCGGCATCCAAGCGCCGGATAAGGAGACGGCATGACGTTCCTTCAAGCGATCGCCATCGCCGTGCTGCAGGTCAGCCGCGGAGTCTGAGCCGGGGAAACGCCACCGGCGAGAGACGATCGCCGTTACAGTTGGGCTTGCGCTGGCTTCCAGCTCGGCGTCAAGCATCACAGGCGGATGCGCTGGCGCACCCCGGCCTCCACCGGATCGAACCGGTCCGCGCCCAGAAATGGCGCGGCATCCTCGCTGACGCTATTCTCGTTCATGGCGTAATCTCCTGCGGCAGTCGGCAAACCGCCGGTGACGGTTGTTCCCAATCAGGAGATTACGCGCCTTCAAATTCCCATGGCCGCCGCGACACCACTGGGAAGCGGTGGGGTCTAATCTCACTCCGGAACGGCATCCGCCGCTGCCGCTGCTGCCGCACCGCACGCACTGCGTCCCGATCGTGGAGCCTGTCCCGATGATCCGCCGCCTCCGTCCCGTCGAACTGCGCCGGTCCTATCTGTTCCTGCCCGGAGCGGACGAGGCCGCGCTGCTCGCCGCGCCCGCCAGCGGCGCCGACGTGTTGATCCAGGAGCTGGAGGATTTCACGCCGCCCGACCGCCTGCCCGAGGCGCGGGCGCTGGCGGAGCCCGTGATGCGGCGATGGCGCGAGGCCGGCGCGGTGGCCGCGATCCGCGTCAATCCGCTGGACCGCGGCGGGCGCGACGATCTGGAGGCGGCGATGCGGGCCCGCCCGGACGCCATCCTCCTGCCGAAAGTCGCCGCCCCGGAACAGATCGCCGAACTGGACGGCGCCGTCGCGCGCCTCGAACGGGAATTAGGCATCCCTGAGCGGGCAACGGAGATCGTCCCCAACATCGAGTCGGCGCGCGGGCTCGTGCGGACCGGGGCGATCGCCGGCGCAAGCGGCCGCGTGCGCGCCTGCCTCGTCGCCTCCGAGGACATGGCGGCGGATCTCGGCGCGGAGCGCGGTCCTGACGCCGTCGAGCTGGCCTATGTCCGCCAGCGCTTCCTCGTCGAATGCGTCGCGGCCGACGTGATCGCGATCGACTGCCCGTTCACTTTCTCCGGCCTCGGCGACCTTGAGGCGGAGACCCGGTTCGCCCGCCGCCTCGGCTACCGCGCGAAGAGCTGCGTCGCCCCCTCGCACGCGGCGGTGATCAACCGCCTGCTGACGCCGTCGGCGGACGAGATCGACAGGGCGCGGCGGGTCGTTGCGGCGTTCGAAGCCGCCCGCGCCCGCGGCGGCGACCGGACGCTCGTCGACGGCGTTCAGGTCGAGATGCCGACCTATCTCGGCGCCAAGCGGCTACTCGCGCGGGCGGAGGAACTGGCGGGCGCGGCCTGAGCCGGACGGGCGCAGCGTCGGCGGCGCCGGTCCCGAGCGAGTCGTGCTTCTCCCGTAAATCGTTGTTCAGGCTCGTTGACGGCCCTCGCGTGACCAGCGAAACTGCGGGTTCGCGATGCAGCGATCAGTGAAAGCGCATGGCCGGTTACGTTCTCGCCATCCTCCTTTGTACCGGTGGGAATTGCGATCTCGTCCGCGTCGAGCCGGGGGTCGCATACCCGACTTATGACGCGTGCGCCGCGGCCATGACGGCGAATGCGTCCAGAATCGACGAAGTCGCCGGACGCATCCGGACCGAGGAGGGACGGCAGGGCGAAACGATCTGCCTGCGCGACCGGCTCACGATCGTAGAGGTCGACGAAGAGTACGAAGCGCGCATCTCGACCATTGTCCGCGGAAGTCCCGAAGCAACCGCGTCTCCGGTCGGAACGCTCGCCCGCGGCCGGATCGCGCGAGTAACGGGGACCGTCGCCGGCACGCTATGGCTCCGCATCGCGCTGCCCGATGGCCGCAGCGGCTACGTTTTCGGGGAGCACCTGCGGAAGCTGCCGGTCGGTGGGACGCCGGAGACCAGTGCCGCCGAACCCGCGGAGACAACCCGGTCCGCGGCCGTCGCACCTGTACCTGTACCCGCCCCCTCACCCGCGCCGCCCCCCATGGCCACACCTGCGGCGCCCGCGGCTCGCCCCGGCCCATCGTCAACCCCAGGAGCCGCCGTTCGCTCGATTCGGGAATTCCGCGACTGCGATCTGTGCCCGGCGATGGTGGCGCTGCCCAGCGGGGGTTTCGAGATGGGTTCGACGACCGACCCGAGCGAGCAACCACCGCATCGCGTCGAGCTTCCGGCCTTCGCGATCGGCAAGTTCGAAGTCACGCAGGCCGAATGGAATGCGTGCGTGGCCGCGGACGCGTGTCGCTATAAGCCGCCCGGCCCGGCCGCCCGCGATCAGGCGCCCATGACGAACGTGAGTTGGGACGACGCCACGCAATATACGGGATGGCTACGGCAGTCGACCGGCAAACCCTATCGCCTGCCCAGCGAGGCGGAATGGGAATATGCCGCCCGTGCCGCCACGTCGACACCCTACCCCTGGGGCCGCGAGATCGGCGCCGCGATGGTGAACTGCAACGGCTGCGGCGGCGGTTTCGACCCGAAGCAGTCGAATGTGGGCAGCTTCCCGCCCAATCGTTGGGGCCTCCACGACATGCTGGGCGGCGTTGCCGAATGGGTCGCCGATTGCTGGCACAAGACGTACGAGCATGCCCCGGCCAACGGGGCCGCGTGGGAGGCGCCCCGCTGCGTGCTGCGCGTGCTCCGCGGCGGATCATGGAAAAGTTCACCGACGGATCTGACCGCCTCGGCCCGAAACTTCTACGATCCGTCCGTGCGCTATCCCGCCAACGGATTCCGCGTCGCCCAGGACTTGGCCGAGGAGCGCTGAGACTGCGCCGTCCGTTCGGCGGCGCGGGCGAGGACATGGATCCGGGGAGTGATTTCGGCATGAGCCGGCGGGCCGCGACGCTGTTCGAGAAGATCTGGCGCGACCACGTCGTCGAGACGCGGCCCGACGGATCGTGCCTGCTCTATATCGACCGCCACCTCCTGTACGAGATCACGAGCCCCCAGGCTTTCGCCGCCCTGCGCACCGCCGGCCGCGCCGTGCGGCGCCCGGAGCTGTCGCTCGCCGTCGCCGACCACGGCGTCCCGACGAGCGGTCCTCGCGACCACGGCGATGCGCCCGCCGCCGCCGACGGGATCCGCGCCCAGATCCGGGCGCTGGCCACCAACTGCCGAGCGGCGGGCATCCCCTACCTGCCGCTGGACGACCGGCGCCAGGGCATCGTGCACGTCGTCGGGCCCGAGCAGGGGTTCACGCTGCCCGGCGCGACGATCGTCTGCGGCGACTCCCATACCTCGACGCACGGCGCGTTCGGGGCGCTCGCCTTCGGGATCGGCACGTCGGACGTCGAGTACGTGCTTGCGACCCAGACTCTCGTCATGCGCCCGCTCAAGCCGATGCGGGTCGCGATCGAGGGCGCCCTGCCCGCCGGCGTCGCCGCAAAGGACGTCGCCCTCGCCCTGATCGGCCGCATCGGCGCAGGCGGCGCCACCGGCCACGTCATCGAGTACGCCGGCTCGACGGTCCGCGCCTTCTCGATGGAGGAGCGGATGACGCTCTGCAACCTGTCGATCGAGGCCGGCGCCCGCGCCGGCCTGATCGCCCCCGACGAGACCACTTTCGAATGGCTCAAGGACCGGCCGATGGCGCCGCAAGGCCGCCGCCTCTGGGAGCGAGCCGTCGCGGACTGGCGCGCTCTCGCGAGCGATCCCGGCGCCGCCTTCGACGGCGAGACGCGCATCGATGCGGAGGCCCTGGCGCCGCAGGTCACCTGGGGCACCAGCCCGGAGCACGTCTGCCCCGTCACCGGCCGCGTGCCCGATCCCGGCGAGGCGCCGGACGGCGTCCGCGCGGCGGCATGGCGGCGCGCCCTCGACTATATGGACCTGACGCCCGGCACGACGCTCGCCGGCATCCGCATCGACCGCGTTTTCATCGACTCCTGCACCAACGCGCGCCTGTCCGACCTGCGCGCGGCGGCCGATGTGGTTCGATGATCCGCCGGCCGGCGGGTGGCGCCGCATGTCGAGGCTCTGGTCGTGCCGGGGTCCGGACTGGTCAAGGAAGCCGCCGAAGCCGAGGGCCTCGACCGCGTGTTCGTCGAGGCAGGCTTCCGGTGGGGCGAGCCGGGCTGCTCGATGTGCGTCGCCGTGAATGGCGATCGCGTCGGCCCCGGACAGCGCTGCGTCTCGACCTCGAACCGCAACTTCGAGGGCCGCCAGGGGCCGCGCGCCCGGACGCACCTCGCCAGCCCCGCCACGACCACCGCGTCGGCGATCGCCGGACGCATCGCGGACGTGCGCGAGATCTTGTCGTGAGGAGGCGGTGACGTGGAGCCCTTCACGACCCTTGCGGGCGTCGCCGCGCCGCTGCCTCTGAGCAACATCGACACCGACCTGATCGTCCCGGCGCAGCATGCCGGGACGGTGGAGCGGACGGGCCTCGGGCGATATCTCTTCTCCGGCCTGCGCTATCGCGAAGACGGGTCGGAGAACCCGGATTTCGTGCTGAACAAGCCGGCATACCACGCGGCGCGGATCCTGATCGCCGACGACAATTTCGGCTGCGGCTCCTCGCGCGAGCATGCGCCCTGGGCGCTCCTCGATTTCGGCATACGGTGCGTGATCGCGCCGTCCTTCACCGAGATCTTCCGCGCGAACTGCTACCGCAACGGGATGCTTCCCGTCGCGCTCCCGGCGTCCGAGGTCGATGCGCTGATGCATTTCGTCGCCGAAACGCCCGGCGCGGCGCTCACCGTCGACCTCGTGTCCCGAACGGTTGCGATACCCGACGGGCGCACGTTCCCGTTCCGGATCGAGCCCGACCGACGCGACGCGCTGCTTCTTGGGTTGGACGAGGTCGGCGCGAGCCTGACGCGAACGCCAGCCATCGAACGCTTCGAACGTGCCCATTGGGACCGCCGGCCCTGGCTGCGCCGGCGGTCCGGCGGGAAAGACCCTGCCTGAGCGGACGCCGCGCGCTTGCTTGCCGCCGTTGCAAATCGGCTCATGATGGGCGTCTCATGCGCCGCAACCGAAGCCGGCGCGCCGATTACGGGAAGGAAAACATGCCGCTGCGGAGAACCGCACTCGCCCTCGTCGCGCTTGCCGCGCTCCTCGCCGCCGCCACCGCCGGCCAGACCGTGTGGGCGCAGAGCGTCCCGGAACGCAGCAAAGTGATCCTCGGCGTCGGCGGCAAGCCCCGCCCTCTGGCCGGTCGCGCTCAATACGCATTCCGGGTTCCGCGCCGTGTCGCAGACGCTGCGGATGGTCGGGCGCAATTACGGGCTGAAAGGCTTCAAGTACATTTGGAAGATCCTGGTGCCGGCGGCGTTCCCGTCGATCCTCGCCGGCCTCAAGATCGGCTGGGCATTCGCCTGGCGGACGCTCGTGGCGGCCGAGCTGGTCTTCGGCGTCTCCTCCGGCAAGGGCGGCCTCGGCTGGTTCATCTTCGAGAACCGCAACCTGCTGGACATTCCCGCCGTGTTCGCCGGCCTGCTCACCGTCATCCTGATCGGCCTTGCCGTCGAGAACCTGATCTTCAGGACGATCGAGCGCCGCGCCGTCCTCCGCTGGGGCCTCCAGAGCTGACCGCCCGAGGGCTCCACTCCTAGATCGCGAGGTCGTCGTCATGACGCGTAAGACACAAGACCAGCTCCGCAGCGCGCGCTGGTTCGCCCCCGACGATTTCCGCTCCTTCGGTCACCGCTCGCGGATGAACCAGATGGGATACGCGGCGGCGGACTATGCCGGAAAGCCGGTGATCGCGATCATCAACACGTGGTCCGACTTCAACCAGTGCCACGCGCATTTCAAGCACCGCGTCGACGACGTGAAGCGTGGCATCCTGCAAGCCGGCGGTTTCCCCGCCGAGCTGCCGGCCATCTCGCTCTCCGAGAGCAAGGTGAAGCCGACGACGATGCTCTATCGCAACTTCCTCGCGATGGAGACGGAGGAGCTGATCCGCTCCCATCCGGTCGACGGCGTCGTGCTGATGGGCGGTTGCGACAAGACGACTCCCGGCCTCTTGCTCGGCGCGACCAGTGCCGGCGTGCCGGCGATCTTCGTGCCGGCCGGGCCGATGCTGCGCGGCAACTGGCACGGCAAGGTGCTCGGCTCGGGCTCGGACGCCTTCAAGTACTGGGACGAGCGGCGCGCCGGCAACATCTCCGAGAAGGACTGGTCGGAGATGGAGGTCGGAATCGCCCGCTCCTACGGCGTCTGCATGACGATGGGCACGGCGTCGACCATGACCGCGCTCGCGGAAGCGATCGGGATGACGCTTCCGGGCGCCTCCTCGATCCCGGCGGCGGACGCGAACCACATCCGCATGTGCGCGGCAGCCGGAAGGCGCATCGTCGAGATGGCCTGGGAGGACGTCGTTCCCGCGAAGATCCAGACCGAGGCCGCCTATCGGAACGCGATCGTCGTCGCGATGGCGATGGGGTGTTCGACCAACGCCGTCATCCACCTTCTCGCGATGGCGCGCCGGGCGGGCCACGCGATCGGACTCCCGGATTTCGACGCCGTCAGCCGCAAGGTGCCCGTCATCGCCAACATCCGGCCGAGCGGCGACACCTACTTGATGGAGGATTTCTACTATGCCGGCGGCCTTCCGGCGCTGATGTCGCGGCTGATGCCCTTCCTCGATCTCACGCAGATCAACGCGTCGGGCGAGAGCTGGGCCGAAAGCCTTGCCGGAGCGCAGGTCTATAACGACGACGTGATCCGGCCGCTCGACCGGGCGATCTACGACGAGGGCGCGCTGGCGGTGCTGAGGGGTAATCTCGCGCCGGACGGCTGCGTCATGAAGCCTGCCGCCGCCGCGCCGCATCTGCTCCGGCACTCCGGCCCGGCGCTGGTGTTCGACGACTACCCCGCGCTCAAGGCCAACATCGACCGCGACGACCTGGAGGTGACGCCCGATCACGTCCTCGTGCTGCGCAACGCCGGACCGCTCGGCGGGCCGGGCATGCCGGAATGGGGCATGCTGCCGATCCCGAAGAAGCTGGTGAAGCAGGGCGTGCGCGACATGGTGCGCATCTCCGATGCGCGCATGAGCGGCACGAGCTACGGCGCGTGCATCCTGCACGTCTCGCCCGAATCCTATGTCGGCGGGCCGCTGGCGCTGGTGCGCACCGGCGACGTCATCACCGTCGACGTCCCGGCGCGCTCGATCTCGCTCGACGTCTCCGAGGCCGAGCTTGCGCGTCGCCGGGCGGCCTTGCCGCCGCCGCAGCCGCGATACGGGCGCGGCTACGGCTGGATGTTCTCCCAGCATATCCGGCAGGCGGACCAGGGCTGCGACTTCGACTTCCTCGAAACCAGCTTCGGACCGTCGGTGGGCGAGCCCGCCATCTTCTGACCGCCTCCCCCAATCCTTTGACCTCAGCCGACGGAAGATACCTTGGCACTCTCGGAAACCACGCGCACGCAGCTCAAGGGCGTCAGCACGGCGACGCTGTGCACGGCGCTCTTCAAGCGCGGCCTCCACAACCAGTTCATCCAGGATGTCCGGCCGCTCAAGTTCAAGGGCGAGAATATGGTCGGAGAGGCGTTCACGTTGCGTTACATCCCGGCGCGCGAGGACCTCAACCCGATTACCGTGTTCCAGGACCGGTCGCACCCGCAGCGGAAGGCGGTCGAGGAATGCCCGCCCGGCGCCGTCTTCGTCGTCGACAGCCGCAAGGACCCGCGCGCCGCCTCGGCGGGCTCGATCCTCGTCTCGCGCCTCATGGTCCGCGGCGTCGCCGGCATCGTGACGGACGGCGGGTTCCGCGACAGCCCGGAGATCGCCGAGCTTGCCATCCCGGCCTATCACAACCGCCCCGCCGCGCCGACCAACCTGACGCGCCATCAGGCGTTGGACATCAACGTGCCGATCGGCTGCGGCGACGCGCCGGTCTGGCCGGGCGACGTGATCGTGGGCGACGGCGAAGGCGTCGTCGTGATCCCCGCCGCGCTCGCCGGGGAGATCGCCGCAGAGGCGGTCGAGATGACGGCCTTCGAGGATTTCGTCAGCGAGGAAGTCCTCAAGGGACGCTCGATCCTTGGGCTCTACCCGGCGACCGACGAGCGGACGAAGACCGATTTCGCCGTCTGGCGAAAAGCCAAAGGGCGCTGACCGCGATCGAGGGCGCGGCCGGCGTCGGCCGGGACCGACCGCGCCCTCGGTGCTTCACTGGGCGGAGATGCCCGCCGTGACCGGGACCGGAGCCGCTGCCGGAGCCGCCGCCGGGACCACCGGAGGCACCGGCACTGGCGCTGCCCCCGGCTGCGCGACGCCGGCTTGGACAGGCTCGCCGCCGCCCTGCACCGCGGGCGCAGCCGCAACGGGAGTGGTGTCGAGGCCGAGCGCCGTCCGCGTCGGAGCATCGAGCTGACCGTTCGCCCCCAGCCCGTTCGCGCGCTGGAAGTTGCGCAGCGCCGTGCTCGTCGCCGGACCCCATTGCCCGTCGATGTTGTCGCGGACATAGAAGCCCTGATCGTGCAGGCGCTGCTGCGTCCGGAACACGAGGTCGGCCGTGGCTGCCCGCTCGGCGGCCGGACCCGACGCGGTCCTCCAGACGCCGTCCGGGTCGAGG
>DASWRT010000247.1:0-3832 GCA_036403035.1 Allostellaceae bacterium
CGCCTCGCCGCAAGCGTTCTGGTGTGCGGAATGCTGGCGGCATGCGTCGCTCAGCCAACCAAGAACTACACCGCTTTCCGCGCCGCCGACCCGCACTCGATCCTCGTCGTACCGCCGGTCAATCGGAGCGTCTACGTCAACGCACCCGATTATTTTCTGTCGGCGATCGCCCCGGCGATTGCGGAGCGCGGCTATTACGTCTTTCCGATCAACATGGTGAAGCGCGTGCTGGAGGATGACGGGTTGGCGGATGCCGACCTCGTCCACCACGCCGACCCGCAGCAACTCGGCGAGATGTTCGGCGCTGAAACCGTCCTCTATGTCACGATCGAGCGGTGGGATTCGCAATACGCCCTGGTTGCGACCACAACGACAGTCGAGTTCAGCTATCAGCTCAAGGACGCGCATACCGGCCAGGAACTATGGCGCGCGAAGGAGACCGCCGTTTACCAACCATCTTCGGGAGGTGGCGGCATCGCCGGCCTCGTCGCACAGGCGATCGTTTCGGCCATCGAAAAGGCCGATCCGAACTACATGCCGCTCGTCAAGCAGGCAAACGCTTTCGCGGTGAGCCGGAAGCACAGCGGCTTGCCGGCGGGTCCGCACGCGGCGGACTACAAGAAAGATGGTTCAGATTTTTGAACGGGCAGCTGTAACAACCGCTTATCCGAACAGCGTCAGCACGCCGGTATAAGTGTAGAGCCGGTCGTTGCAGATCTCGCCGTTGCCGAAGAACCCGGCGAGCGGCAGGTCGCTGCCGAAGGTCTCCCGGATCGCCTCGATCTCGGCGTCGGGCTCGGCGAACAGGTTCGGGCCGCGCGCGACGCAGCTGTGATAGAGCGCAGCCCGCGGCGGGTCGGGCATCCGGGCCTTCAGTCCGGCGAGCATGCGCCGCATGTCGGTCTGCGCGCTCGCCGGGTCGCGCCGGCAGAACAGGAGCCGGTCGCCCGCCGCCAGCTCGGCGGCGATGCCGAGCCAGCCGCGGTTCTTGTCGATCCCGACGAGGTTGCGCACGAGATAGTCGCCGGTATCGACGCCGCGCACCGGCAGCGCCGCGAAGATCTGGCCGGCGACGCGGCGCAGGTCGCGCGAGAGCAGCTCGCCGATATCCTCCTTGAACACGTCGAGCGCCGGGCGGCCGTCGATCGTCATCACGATGCCGCCGCCGGCCGCCGTCACTTCGCGAACGGGACCGATCGGCGAACAGCCCTGGGTCAGTCCGGTGGCGACCATGATCTCGGAACCGAGCAGCACGCCGGACAGTCCGCCGCCCTCGGCGACGACGCTGCCGGCGACCTGCGGCATCGCGGACCGGCCGGAGGAGAGCCCGCCGACCATGAAGGCGCCGCCGCTCCGCGCCGACAGCGCGGCGATGACATCGGCTACGTTCGCCATGCGCGGGTCGCCATGGACGATGGCGAACGGCGGCTGGTGCCGCGCGGTCCACGCGCCGTGCTCCGCCGCGAAGCGGTTGAGGTCGCCCGAGACCGGGCCGAACGGACGGACGCTTTCCGGCGGCAGGGCGGCGGCCATTACGGCAAGCGCCGGCGCATCGAAGCGGACCCCGCTGCCGCCGCCGCTGCCGCTGCCGCTGCCGCTGCCGCTGCCGCTGCCGCAGATGCCTACGCCGACGCAGCCGATCCAGTCCGGGATCTCGGTCCGCTCGCGCAGCAGGCTGACGAGCACCGGCAGGTCCGGCGCGAGCGCGTCGGCAGCGTAGATGAAGCCGAGATTGGCGCCGGCGGGAACCGGGCGAAGCTGATCGATGCAGCTAAGCGCGAGCGTCTTTGTGTCGCCATCGGCCGCGAACGCAGCGCGGAAGGAGGGGACGGAGGCGGGGGGCGGCGTCGGACCGCTCACCCCTGGGTTTCCCTGGTCAGCCGCTCGACATAAGGGGCAAGCCGCGACGCCATGATGTCGACGCCCTGGAGCGTCGGATGCATGCCGTCCGCCTGCAACAGCTCGGGCCGCGTGATCACGCCGTCGAGGACGAACGGATCGAGCGGCACGCCGTACTTCTTCGCCAGCGCCGGATAGATCGCATCGAAGTCGCGCCGATAATCCGCGCCCCAGTTGGCCGGCGCGAGCATGCCGACAAGCAGCGCCTTGGCTCCTGCCGCCTTCACCTGCGCCAGGATCCTGTCGAGATTGTCGTAGGTCGTCCTGGGATCGATGCCGCGCAGCACGTCGTTGGCGCCCAGTTCGACGATCACGATGTCCGGCTTGTCGGCAAGCGCCCAGTCGAGCCGGGCGAGCCCGCCGGCGCTGGTGTCGCCGGAGACGCCGGCGTTGATCACGTCAGCGTCGATCCCGTCCTGCTTCAGCTTCGCCTGAAGCCGCACAGGCAGTGCATGCTCCGGCGGCAGGCCGTAGCCGGCGGTCAGACTGTCGCCGAGCGCCAGGATCCGCGACGGCCGCTCCGCCGCCCCGGCGGCGGGAAGCAGCAGCAGGAGCGCAACGGCGGCGGTCGCCGCCGCAGCGTTGAAAAGGCGCCGGCCGCGTCCATATGGACGGAGGCTGCCGCCGCCCCTCCCGTCGTCGCGTCGTGCGCAACCGCACCACTTCCCAGCGCGCTGGAACCACCTTCGCATGCTCGACGAGTCCCGCTCCGTTACCGATGCTGCCGTCTCTCGGCCACCGATCGTCAATCTTGATGACGTCCATCTTACACTTGGGAGCGCCGCCGGCACCGTCAACGTGCTGCGCGGCGTGTCGATTCGCGTCGATGCCGGAGAGACGGTCGGCATCGTCGGCCCGTCCGGCTCCGGCAAGTCGACGATGATGATGATCGTCGGCGGACTGGAGCGGCCGAGTTCGGGCCGCGTCGAGATCGCCGGGGTCGACTTCGCCAAGCTCGACGAGGACGGGCTCGCCCGCTTCCGCCGCGACAATATCGGCATCGTCTTCCAGGCCTTCCATCTCGTGCCGACGATGACCGCGCTGGAGAACGTTGCGATCCCGCTGGAGCTGGCCGGCCGCTCCGACGCCTTCGCCGCGGCCGAAACCGGGCTGCGCGCGGTCGGGCTCGGCCACCGGCTGCTGCATTATCCGGGACAGCTCTCCGGCGGCGAGCAACAGCGCGTCGCCCTCGCCCGCGCCTTCGCCGCCGGGCCGAAGCTGCTGCTCGCCGACGAACCAACCGGCAATCTCGACGGCGCGACGGGCCGCCTCGTGATCGACCTGCTGTTCGACCTGCGCGCCCGGCACGGCACGACGCTCCTCCTCATCACCCACGACCCGGACCTCGCGCAGCGCTGCGACCGCGTCGTCCGCGTCGTCGACGGCCGCGTCGCCGAGGACGTCCAGAGCGACGCCTTGAGGGCAGTGTGAGGCAGTGATGAGGGAAAGGAAAATGGGAAAAAGCCTGGATCGGGGATCGGGGGGATGAGAGAAAACAGTAAAGTCCCTCCCCGCAGAGAGCACAAAGAAATTGCTAAGACCCACAATATAATTTTCTGCGCGCCTTCGGCGCGCAAAGCATCAACCATCTGCGGACCTCTACGTTTCTCCCTTTCCTCCGCGGTTGCGAGGTTTACTGTTCTCTCTTATCCCCCCGATCTCCAACCATCCCCCCAATCCCCGATTCAAGGTCCCCTTTTTCCTTATTCTAGGCCGGAGCTACGGCCGTGAGTCGGGCGCTGCCGCTGGCGTGGCGGTTGGCCGGGCGGGAGCTGCGGGGCGGGCTGCGCGGGTTCCGGATCTTCCTCGCCTGCATCGTCGTCGGTGTCGCGACGATCGCCGGAGTCGGCTCGATCGCCGCGTCGATCGTCGCCGGGCTGAAGGCGGACGCGCGCGTGCTGCTCGGCGGCGACGTCGAGTTGCGCCTCGTCCA
>DASWRT010000248.1:0-10773 GCA_036403035.1 Allostellaceae bacterium
GTTCCGCGCCGCGATGGCGGTGGAACGATCGTTCCTTCAAATGGGTTTCTCGATTCCGTTCGGCGGATCGATCCTCGCAACGGCGGTTAAGGATGCCTGACATCACGACGCCCAGCCGCTTCGCGCTCAGCATCGTCGTCCCCGTCTATAACGGCGCCCGGACGGTCGGCGATCTCGTCGCCGCGCTCGCCGCGCTGGAGGTGCCCGGCGGGCATGAGATCGTGCTCGTCGTCGACGGCAGCCCGGATGACAGCCTCGCCGTGTGCCGCGGGCTGCTGCGGACGGCGCAGGTACCGCTCACCATCGTCGACCTCGCCCGCAACTTCGGCGAGCACAATGCCGTGCTGGCGGGACTGCGGCAGGCGCGCGGCGCGCACGTCATCACGATGGACGACGACCAGCAGAACCCGCCTTCGGAGGTGCTTCGCCTTCTGGAGCACGCGCAGCGGACCGGCAAGGACGTGGTCTACGCCTGTTACGAGACGAAGCAGCACGCGGCGTGGCGCAACCTCGGCAGCCGCTTCACCAACCGCGTCGCCGACTGGCTGCTCGACAAGCCGCGCGGCCTGTACCTTTCCAGCTTCCGGTGCCTCAGCGCGTTCGTCGCGGCGCAGATCGCCGAATACCGGGGGCCGTTCCCCTATGTCGACGGCCTGATCCTTCAGGTGACGCAGAGCATCGACCGCATCCTGGTGCGGCACCTGCCGCGCGCCGCCGGACAGAGCAACTACACGGTGCGCCGCCTCGTCCGGTTGTGGCTCAACATGTTCATCAACTTCTCGGTGATGCCGCTGCGGCTCAGCACGATGACCGGCGTCGCGCTGAGCGTGATCGGGACCTTCGCCCTGGTCGGCGTCGTCGCCGAGGCGCTGTTCACGCAGACGCCGCCGGGCTGGGGCTCGCTGATGGCGGCGGTGCTGCTGCTCTCGGGCGTGCAGCTCCTGATCCTCGGCATCGCCGGCGAATATCTCGGCCGCGTCTACCTCACCGCGACCGGCAAGCCGCAATCGGTGGTGAGGGCGGTCGAGCGCAACCTGCCGTCGGCGACGGCGCGCGACGAGACCGCGCCGCCGCCGCGGATCGCCGCGGCGGGCGGAGGACAGGGCTGATGCCGATTGTGGCCTATTACGCGGCGCTCGTTGCCGGGATCGTGCTCGGCGTCGTCGGTCAGATCGCGCTCAAGGCCGGCGCCGAGGCGAGCACGCGCCACACGGCGTCCGACATCGGCGCCATCGACGGCATCCTCGCGCAGATGCTCAATCCCTTCACGATCGGCGGCTTCGCCGTCTACGTGCTCGCCGCCTTCTGCTACATCGTCGCGATCAAAAAGATCCCGCTGTCGCTTGCCTTCCCCAGCGTCTCGATCTCCTACGCGATCGTCGCGATACTCGCCGCGCTGCTGTGGGGCGAGCCGTTCGGCGTGCGGCAGGTCGCCGGGATCGCGCTGATCGGCGGCGGGATCCTTATGCTGTACAGTTGACGCAGATGTCCACGCCCATGACCGGTGGTCTTTTCGAGCATCTCAAGGCTTCCTGCCCGGCGGCGTGGCGGGCCTATACGCAGCACGAATTCGTCGCGGGGCTAGCCGACGGCTCGCTGCCCGACGCGGCATTCCGGCATTATCTCGCCCAGGATTACCTGTTCCTGATCCACTATGCGCGGGCGCTCGGCCTCGCCGTCTACAAGGCGGACCGGCTCCAGGAGATCCGCGCGGCGCTCGGCGTATTGAAGGCGATCGTCGATGTCGAGATGGGCCTGCACGTCGCCTACTGCGCCCGCTGGGGGCTGGACGAAGCCGAGATGGAGGCGGTTCCGGAGGACGACGCGACGCTTGCCTACACGCGCTTCGTGCTGGAGCGCGGCGCGGCGGGCGACCTCCTCGACCTGCACGTCGCGATGGCGCCCTGCGTCGTCGGCTATGCGGAGATCGGCCGCGCATTAGCCGTAGACCCGGCGACGAAGCGCGACGGCAACCCCTACGCCGACTGGATCGAGATGTATGCCGGCGCGGAGTACGGCGCCGTCGCCGACGAGGCCGTGCGCCAGCTCGACGCGCTCTACGCCCGCCGCGCCGGCCCCGGCCGCCTGCCCGAGCTGGAGAAGAATTTCGCCGCGGCGACCCGGCTCGAAGCCGCGTTCTGGCAGATGGGACTCAACGCCGCCGCCGCGGCGCCGCCGGCCCGGCGCTGAGCCGCCGGTCGTCAGGCAAGCAAGCGTGCGCTCGGACTTCGTGCTCGCGGAGGCTCCGCCGGGGGACTGCCCTGTCCGGCGAAACCGTTCGAGCAGCAAGTCGAGGAACTGCAAATCCGTCGCGACGGCGTTGCGCAACTTCAGCACGGCCTCCACCGAGGTCAGCTCGTGAACGTCGAACGTCCGCATGGCGGTCTCTCCCGGTAGCGGCAACAAGGGTAACCCCGCGTAGTCTCCTGCGCTGTGACGGCCGGCACAGTAATCGCCGCATGCGGGGCAAACCTGTTGCCCGCCGGCCGGGAGGCGTATCGTGGAAACCGGCCAGCTTCGGCAGGCCGCCGCAGCGCGACGAGGATGCAACCATGGCGCGAGCAGCCGAGCCGTTCACCCTGCACGTCCCCGACGACGCGATCGCCGATCTGCGCGAACGGCTCGCGCGCACCCGGTTCCCCGATCAGGCGCCGGACGAGCCTTGGGCGTACGGCACCGACGTGGACTACCTGCGGCAGCTCGTCGAGTACTGGCGCACCGGCTTCGACTGGCGGGCGCAGGAGGCTCGGCTCAACGAGTTCCCGCAGTTCAAGGCGCCGCTGCACGGCATCGACCTGCATTTCCTCCATGTACCGGGAAAGGGGCCGGACCCATGCCCGCTGCTGCTCCTCCACGGCTGGCCGGGATCGGTGGTCGAGTTCCTCGACATCATCCCGCGCCTCACCGACCCCGCCCGCTTCGGCGGCGACCCGGCCGACGCGTTCACCGTGGTGGCACCGTCGCTGCCCGGCTACGGCCTCTCTTTCCGGCCGGGCCAGAAGCGCTTCGGCGTCGAGGAGATCGCCGACTGCGTCGCCGACCTGATGACGGAGACGCTCGGCTACCGCCGGTTCGCCGCGCAGGGCGGCGACTGGGGCGGGTTCGTCGCGTCGCGGCTCGGTTACGCACACGCCGACAGGCTGATCGGCATCCACCTCAACCTGCTGGCGGTCCGGCGCGACCCGAAGATGCTCGCCGACACGACGCCGGAGGAGAAACTGTACCTCGGCCAGCTCGCCCATTGGCTGAAGGAGGAAACGGGCTACCAGTGGATCCAGGGGACGCGGCCGCAGACGCTCGCCTTCGGCCTCACCGATTCCCCGGCAGGTCTGGCGGCGTGGATCGTCGAGAAGTTCCGCATCTGGTCCGACTGCGGCGGCGACGTCGAGTCCGTGTTTTCGAAGGACCGGATGCTCGCCAACATCGGCCTCTACTGGTTCACCGGCGCGATCGGCTCCTCGTTCTGGCCGTACTACGCCCGGATGCACCGCCCCTGGCCGATCCCGAACGGGAAGACCGTCGACGTGCCGACCGGCTATTGCGAGTTCCCGCGCGAGATCCTGCGCCCGCCGCGCTCGCTGGCGGCGCGCGCCTACACCGACATCAGGCGCTGGAGCGTGATGCTGCGCGGCGGCCATTTCGCCGCGATGGAACAGCCGGAGGCGCTGGCGCAGGAGATCCGCGCCTTCTTCGCGCCGCTGCGGCGGAGCGGGGCGTAGCCCGTTGTGTCGCGATCAAGGGCTTAACAGAGGGCCGCCTTTGGGCGGCCCTCTCGCCGGACCTGCAGTCCGGCGCGGGCGGCAGGCGGAACTTCGTTCCGCCGAGAGCCCGGGCGCGGCTTGCCGCGCCCCTACGTTAAAGCGTGTACGCCTGCCCGATCGCGTCGGAATCGGAACGACGAATTCGGCTCCTTGAGGAATCTCCTCCTCCGGCGTGGAGGCGCGTCCTCCTTCGCTCAGTACGCGAATGCCTGATACGTCTCGACCGGCTCGCCTTCATCGAGGCTTTCGACGATCGGGTTGAAGCGCAACAGGTGCCGCGCCCGCGCCGAAAGGCCGTCGAACGTCGCGCGGGGCACGCGGATCGACACTTCAGGCCGGAACAGCCAACGCCGGCTGTAGCCGATCACCACCATCGGGCGCGGTTGGTCTGTCCGATTCGGCGTGCCGCGATGAAGGTGGCGCACATCCCGCATCATCACGTCGCCGAGACGCATCTGGAACGGCTCGAGCTTGATCTCGCCGGATGCAATCTTCGCCATCGCCTCGTCGCGCTGCATCATATGCGTGCCCCTGGCGATCTCGGTCGGCCCGTTCTCGGGAGTCACATCGCATAGCGGAAAATTGACGGCGAGCTGAAAGGGTGGCGTCTCCGCCCCGGTTTCCGGAAAAAGCGGCGGCGTATCGCGATGCACATCCTGGTAGTCCGATCCAAGCAGCGGCGTATCGGTCGCGAGTTGGCACATTACCGGATCGCGACCGACCAAGCGCTCGACGAGAGCCAGGATGTCGTCGTTCTCGAAAATCTCGGGATCGGCGAATGGCGGGACGAACGGCAACGTCACGTAGTAGCGGACCTGGCCGCGGTTCTGAAGGCGGCCTTCGCGGTCGATGTGCCGCGCCAGGAGCGGCTCGAAAGCCTCGTTCCAGGCGCGCAGCTTGTCCGCTGGAAGATGGTCGGGCAGCAGTACGTGCCCGTCCTGCCGGAAAGTTTCGGCGAGGCCGTCGATGGCGGCATCATCGTAGCGGCGAGTCACGGTATCTATCCCATCCCTGGTGGTGGAGAACTGATCATTGCGGGACGTGTCGGCGTGCTAGGCGGTTTTGCAGGATCACGACAACGAGGAGGAACAGGCCGCGGATCACCGACTGCCAATAGGCGCTGAGGCTGATTGAACCGCGACCGTTCTCGAAATTCAGGATGTTGAAGATAAGGCCGAGCAACAACACGCCCGACAGCGTCGCGCCGACCGAGCCGATACCGCCGGTAAGCAGCGTCCCGCCAACTACCACCGCGGCGATAGCGAACAGTTCCCATCCCGCCCCTTC
Organism: Allostellaceae bacterium; assembly: GCA_036403035.1. Classification (GTDB taxonomy): domain Bacteria; phylum Pseudomonadota; class Alphaproteobacteria; order ATCC43930; family CGMCC-115725; genus DASWRT01. Next base: position 5,049 of record DASWRT010000248.1, read on the forward strand.
GGTCGGCTGGCCGGCACCGAATTGTGAGGCCAGGATGACGCCAGCGAGGCCGGCAAGGGCGCCGCTCATCGCGTACACGACGAAAACGATCCGCTCGACGGGCAGGCCCATGAGCCGGGCGGCCTCCTCATTGCCGCCGACAGCCAGCACGTGCCGTCCAAAGCCGGTGAAATTGAGCACGACGGAGGCTGCGACGAAGGCCGCGCCGGCGATGAGCGCCGGGATCGGCAGGCCGAAAGCGTCGCCCTGGCCGAGCTCGACGAAAAGGCCATCCCACGACACCGAAACCGATTGGTTGTCGGCGAGGAGAAGGGCGCCGCCGCTCGCCGCCAGCAACGTCGCGAGCGTGGCAATGAACGGCAGTATTCGCAGCCGCGCGACCGCGAAGCCGTTGACGAGGCCGACAGCGAGGCCGGCACCGACACCGGCGACCAGCGCCGGAATCAAGCCGTATGGGCTGACGAGCGCCGAAACGACGCTACCGACCGCGGCGACCGAGCCGACCGACAGGTCGATGCCTCCGGTCATGATGACGAAGGTCATGCCGAGCGCGATGAGCGCGAACATCGAGTTGTAACGGAGCACGCTCAGCAGATTATACGCGCTGAGAAAGTTGTCATACCGCACCGTGCCGAAGACGACCAGCAGCACCAGCGCGACGAGTACGCCCTGACGGCCGAGCACAGTCAGCGTTCGGTCGCGGAGCGTGACTGCGGCGCTGGGATGGCGGCGGGGCGGTGGGAATATCACAGCGGTCATTGCGCGTCTCCTCACGTCCGGCTCTGCCGCTGCAGCCAAACCGCCAGCAGGATGATCGCCGCCTTTACGACGAGGGCGGCGGCGTCCGGCACGCCGTTCGCGAGGAGCGTGTAACGCACGAGCTGGATAATCAGCGCTCCCAGCAGCGTGCCGACCACGGTGGCGCTGCCGCCGGTCAGCAGCGTACCTCCGACCGCTACCGCCGCTATCGCGTCGAGTTCCATGCCGAGTCCGATGAGGTTTGCATCGGATGAGGAGTTGATCGCGATGACGATAAGCCCAGCGAGGCCCGAGAGAAGACCGCTCGCGGCGTATACCCATAGCTTTACGCGGTCGACGGGCACGCCGGCGAGCCGCGCCGCCGGCTCGTTGCCGCCGGTTGCCAGCACTTGGCGGCCGAACACGGTCGACCGGAGCGCCCACGCTGCCGCGCCGACGATCGCAAGCATCAGAAGAACCTGCACCGGCATGCCGGCGATGCGGCCGAGACCGATGAACTGGAATCCGGGGTTCGAAAAGGTCTGCAGGTTGCCGTTCGTCATCACCTGAGCGATCCCGCGCCCCGCAATGAAGAGGACGAGCGTCGCGATGATCGGCTGGATCCCGAACCGGGTGACGAGCAGCCCGTTGAAGGCGCCGAACGCGCCAGCCACGAGAACCGGCATCACGAATGCGAGCACCACGGCAAGCGCCGGGTTGCCGATTGTGCCGAACAGCCGGTCCTGGAAGATCATCGGCGCGAGCGCGCCGGCGATCGCCATCAGTGAGCCGACGGAAAGATCGATTCCGCCGGTCGCGACGACGAGTGTCATCCCGGTCGCCACGATCACGATCGTGGCGACCTGGGTCAGGTTGACGTTGAGTGTCTGCAGGGTCAGGAAGTTCGGCGTCACCAGCAGGTTGAAGAGCAGGAGCAACAGAAGCACGGCCGGCGCTCCCCAGCTGCGCGCAATCGTGCGATAGCGCCGCACCGGGCGCTCGCCGTCGCCGAGGCCGAGCACCGTCTCAGCCATTGCGGCCCTCCGTGCTCGTCCCGCCGGTCGCGCTTTCCGCGCCGCCGTGCCCGTGTGCCATCGCATGCAGTATCGCCGGTTCGCTGATCGCGCCGCCGTCCAGCTCGGCGACGGTCCGGCCGTCGCGCAGCACGAAGACGCGGTCGGCACCCTCCACCAGCTCCTCGATCTCCGACGATATCATCAGGACGCCGAGCCCCTGCTCCGCCAACTCGCGGATCAGTGATTGGATCTCCGCCTTCGCGCCCACATCGATGCCGCGCGTCGGCTCGTCGAGCAGCAGAACGCGTGGGTCGAGGCAGAGCCAGCGCGCAAGCAGCACCTTCTGCTGATTGCCACCGGAGAGCTCCCGGATTTTCTGGTCGGTCGAGGCGCACTTTATGCCAAGGCGCCGAACGAAGCGGTCGACGATCTCTTGTTGCCGGTTGCGATCGACGATGCCCGCTCGAGCGATCGTGGGCAGGAGCGCGAGCGTCAGGTTCTCCCGTACCGACATGTCCGGGATGATCCCTTCCGTCTTGCGGTCTTCCGAGCTGAAACCGATTCCGGCGCGGATCGCGTCGGCCGGCACGGTGAAGCGGACAGACGTGCCGCCAAGGCGCAGTTCACCCGCTTCCGGCGCGTCGGCGCCGAATAGGACCCGAGCGAGTTCGGTGCGTCCGGAGCCGAGAAGCCCGGCGAGCCCGACGATCTCGCCACGGCGGAGATCCAGGCTCGCGTCCCGCAACCGAGATCCGCTCCGCAAGCCGCTCGCCGTCAGGAGGCTTTCCCGTCCGGTACGATGAGCCCCGCCGAAGCCGGTTGCCCCATGCAACTTCACCTCGGCGAGGTCGCGGCCGAGCATGGTCGCGACCAGTTCCAGCCGGTCGATGTCCCGCATCGCGCGTTCGGCGACTGTGCGGCCGTCGCGCATCACCGTGATCCGATCGCACACGGCGTACAGCTCGTCGAGCCGGTGGCTGACGAAGACCACCGACACGCCGGACGCCTTCAATTGGCGGATGACGTTGAACAGAATGGCGACCTCCCGCTCGTCCAGCGAGGACGTCGGCTCGTCCATCACGACAAGCTTGGAATCGAACGAGACCGCGCGGGCGATCGCCACCATCTGCTGGACGGCAATATTGTAGTCGCCCAGCGCCCGGCGGACGTCTATGTCGATCCCGAAGCGGCCCAGGAGCGCCGTTGTCTCGGCGTGGACCCGGCGCCAGTCGATGAAGCCGAAGCGGCGAGGCTCGCGGCCGAGGAACACATTTTCCGCGACCGAGCGATACGGGACGAGATTTATCTCCTGGTAGATCGTGCTGATTCCGAGCCGTTGCGCCTCCTGCGGCGAGCCGGGCTCGACGGCCTGCCCATCGAGCAGGATCGAGCCGGCATCCCGCCGATGGGCTCCGGTCAGCACCTTGATGAGCGTCGACTTGCCGGCGCCGTTCTGACCGACGAGAGCATGCACCTCCGAGCGGCCGACGGCGAGGCGCGCCCCAATCAGCGCCTGCACCCCGGCAAAGCTCTTTTCGATGCCCTGCATCAGGAGCAGGGGAGCACCAGCATTGGTCATGTCGCTATTCCGTCGGATGGTCGGCGACATCAAGCAGAGGCGGCGGGCACCGTGGACGAGCCCGCCGCCTCTCGTGGCCCAATATCAGTAGGCGGCCGCCACGAAGTCTTTGGCGTTCGACGCGTCGTAAAAATTGTCCGGGATCTTGATCCACAGATCGATCTTCTCGCCGGAGGCATAGTGCTTCGCGGTTTCGAACGCTTTCGGTCCGAACCGCGGGTTGCTCTCGACGACTGCCCCGATCTTGCCGTCGACGATCGCCTGCAGGGCATCGCGAGTGCCGTCGATCGATACGATGGTGATGTCCTGACCCGGCTTCCGGCCCGCAGCCTCCAACGCAGCGATAGCGCCCATCGCCATCTCGTCGTTGTGCGCGTACACCACCGTGGCCTCTGGATGCGCCTGGAGCAGCGTCTCCATCACTTGGCGTCCCTTGTCGCGGGTGAAGTCGCCGCTCTGCGAAGCGACGATCTGCATGCCCGGCGCCTTGGCGATCACGTCGGCGAAGCCCTTGCGCCTGTCGTTGGCCGGCGAAGATCCGATTGTGCCCTGAAGCTCGATGATCTTCGCGTTTCCGCCGGTCTTCCGGATCAGCCATTCGGCGGCCCGCCGACCCTGGTCGATGAAGTCCGAGCCGATGAAAGTCACGTAGTCCTGGCCCGGCTTGGCGAGCGAGGCGTCGACCCGGCGGTCGAGTAGGATGACCGGAATACCTGCACGCTTCGCCTTCATCACCGCAGGGATCAGCGGCTTCTCCTCTCGCGGCGCCAGGAAGATAAGATCGACGCCCTGCGCGATCATGCTGTCCACGTCGGAGACCTGCTTCGCCGCCGAACCGGCTGCGTCGGTGTAGACGAGCTGCCAACCGAGCTTCTGCGCTTCGGCCCTCATGCTCTCGGTCTGGGCGATGCGCCAGGGATTATTGCTCTCGGTCTGGGCGAAACCGACCTTGTACGTCTGCTTCTGCTTCATCGGTGGCAGGCCGTCGGCTGCGGTCGCGGAGCCGGACGGCATCGCAATCGTCAGCGCCAGCCCGACGGCGAAAGCGCACAGATGAAATCTGACCGTCATCGCGTTTCTCCGTTTCGTTTCCGCGAGCGTTGTTCGCCTCTTTCGCTGTCGTGCGACGGCGTGAGTCCGGAAGGATGCGCGTGCCGTGCCTAACCCGTCAACAGCGTGCTAAAAATTTAGCATCTGACGGCCGACGCGAGATCAATTACTGCGGTCATAGCAGTGGTTTAGTGTGCTAATTTATTAGCACTCAGGCGGCGCGTGAACACGGACGGAGGGCAGGGTGGGCATCGACAAGCGCGAGAAGCGGCGGCCGACGATGAACGATGTCGCGAAGCTGGCGGGCGTTTCCCAGTCAAGCGTCTCGCTCGTACTCAACCGCATGACCGGCGCCCGCATTTCGGAGGAGACGCAACGGCGCGTACGGGAGACCGCGAAGCAGCTCGGCTACCAGCTCGGAGCGCGCGGCCATGCGCCGTCCGATGCGCCGCCGGCCGGATGCAACGTCGTCGGCTACATCGTCGACGAGATCTCCACGACACCCCATCCCGTCGTAACGATCGACGGCGCGCGCGAGGCGGCGTGGGAGCATGGCTGTGTCCTTTCGATTTTCGCGACACGCGGTAACGCGGATCTCGAGGCCGCGGCGCTCCGCGCCTTGCTGGCGCAGCCGGCCCTGGTCGGCGTCATCTATTCCTCGATCTTCACCCGCAGGGTCGAGATGCCGGCCCTTCTGTCAGGCGTGCCGACCGTCCTTCTCAATTGCTATACCGCGGACCGCGCGCTGCCCTCGGTTATCCCCGGCGAGGTAGCGGGCGGCCATACCGCGACGGAGCGGCTGCTTCGAGAGGGCCACCGCCGCATCGGCCTCATCAACGGAGAACCCTGGATGGACGCCGCGCGCGACCGCCTGAAAGGATATCGCCAAGCGCTTGCCACGGCCGATCTGCCGTTCGACCCCACGCTGGTGCGGGACGGCGACTGGATGCCGACCAGCGGCTACGAGCATGCGAGGTCGCTAATGCGCGAGCCGCGCCCGCCGACGGCGCTGTTCTGCGCCAACGACCTCATGGTCCTCGGCGCGCTCGAGGCGCTCAAGGAAATGGGATTGTCGGTGCCGACGGACGTTTCGTTGATCGGCTATGACGACCAGGAGGTCGCGCAGCACACGCGCCCCGCACTCACCTCGATACTGCTTCCCAATGCGGAGATGGGCCGATGGGCTGCGGAATGTCTCATAGCCGAGGTCATCCACGGCCGTCCCGTGCGGCCGCGCCACGTCAAGATGGACTGCCCGCTCGTCGAGCGGGACTCCGTCGGGCCGATCCGCGCAGCGCCGGCTCGACGGGGTCACGCGACCGCTCGGACCGTCGGCGCGACC
>DASWRT010000249.1:0-6241 GCA_036403035.1 Allostellaceae bacterium
AGCGTCGCGCCTTCCTCGCGCAGCCGCCGCTGGTTGATGATCGTCCGCTCGCGCGGGCTCAACTCGTGCAGCGCCTCGGCGAGCCAGCGCGAGCGCGTCTCGGAATCGCGGAGGCCGATCACCACGTCCTCGGGATTGGGCCGCGAATCGGCGAGGAAATCCTGCCAGTCGTCCTCGCCGCCTTCGCTGATCGGCGCATTCAGCGATTGGTCGACGGCGGCGAGCCGCATCTCCATGTTCTCGACCTCGACGATCTCGACCTTCAGCTCGCGCGCGATCTTCTCGCGGCCCTCGCGGGTCAGCGGCCGGCCGGACACGTCGTCGATCTTCGCGCGCAGGCGGCGGAGGTTGAAGAACAGGGATTTCTGTGCGGCCGTCGTGCCGGTCCGCACGATCGACCAGTTGCGCAGGATGTAGTCCTGCATCGCCGAGCGGATCCACCATGCGGCGTAGGTCGAGAAGCGTACCTCGCGATCCGGCTCGAAGCGGGCCGCCGCCTGCATCAGGCCGACATTGCCCTCCTGCACGAGGTCGCCCATCGGCAGGCCGTAGTTGCGGAAACGGGCAGCGGTCGCGACGACGAGGCGGGTGTAGGCACGGACCAGTTCGTGCAGTGCGGCGGTGTTGTTCTCCTCGCGCCATTTTCGCGCCAGATCGAACTCGTGATCGCGCGAAAGCAGCGGCTCCCGCATTGACGCCTTGATGAACGTGAGGTTCGCGCGCTGCGTCTCCGGATCGTCAATGTAGGCCATGTATGCCTCGTCTTATGGCCGCCGCGGGCCTACCCCATCCCGCCAACGACCGGGATACGGGAAGGTTGCCCGAATCGCGCCATACAACGTTACCGCCCTGAGGCAGCTAACGCACGGCATAAAAGGGCTCAGACGGCGAGCGCGTCCAGCACGCGCCCATCTGTCGCATCGACGCAGGCGGCGACGAGTTGCCCGCCGAGGCCGGCGCCGCCGTCGAGCGAGAGGGTGAACGGCCCTTCGACGAGGCCGTCATGCTTGCGCGAGAAGCCGCGGACGATGCGGCGGAACGCACCATACGGCTCGGCGATGCCATGGAAGCCGGCTTCGTGCCACCAGAAGCGGTCGCCTTGCACCTCGAGCGGGCGCGCCGGGTCGAGCCCGGCATGGACGAACAGCACGGCGCCGCCCTCCACCAGCGCGGCGCGGCGCAGGCCGCTGAAGAAGGCGCGATGGCCGGGCGCAGTGTTCACCGCCTGGCGCAGCAGACCGGTCCAGCGCGTCAGCGCCAGCGCCCCCTGCCGCGCGGCGGCCAAGCCCTGCTCCGGATCGGCGCCGTAGGCCGCGATCGTCGGGCCGAGCCCCTGCCGCAGCATCCATTGCAGCACCTCGCCGGGATTGGCCGCGAACTGCAATTGCAGCAGCTTCTGCCACATCTCCTCCTGACTGCCGCGGAGGAAGGCGACGTCGCACGCCATCCCGCCGGGCCGGGCCAGGACCGCGCAGCGGAAATCGAGCAGCTCGGCAAGGGTCTCCGAGACCGCGCCGGAAGGGCCGAGAACATTTCCGAGATAGACGATCCGGTCGTCGGGCTCGAACCGGCCGCCGCGCAGCGCGTCGTGCAGCGCGGCAAGGCGTGCCGCGTCGCCATTGACCGAGCCGACCGCCCAGACGCGCCCGCCGGGCCGGAAGCCGGCGAAACGTCCGACGCCGTTCTGTCCGCCGTCCGAGGGTGGCACGCTCAACAGCTACCGGAAAAAGGCTGCCCGTCCCGCGATGCGGGACGGGCAGTGGATAACCCGTCGGCCGGTCAGGCCGCGTTGAGGATCTGTTCGAGCCGCTGCGTCGCAGTCGACTCGTCGATCCGCTCGACCGCCGCGAACTCGCGGACCAGCCGGTCCAGCGCGGCCTGATAGATCTGCCGCTCGCTATAGGACTGCTCCGGCTGGCCGACATTGCGGTAAAGGTCGCGCACGACCTCCGCGATCGAGGCAGGATCGCCGGAGTTGATCTTCGCCTCGTACTCCTGCGCGCGGCGGCTCCACATCGTCCGCTTGGCGCGCGAGCGGCCTTTCAGCTTGGTGAGCGCCACGTCCATCTCCTTGCGGCTGGACAGGCGGCGGAGACCGGACGTCTTGGCCTTGGTGAGCGGCACGCGAAGCGTCATGCGGTCCTTGTCGAAATGCACGACGAAGACGCTGAGCGAATGGCCGGCGATCTCCTGCGTCTCGATTCCGAGGATCTTGCCTACGCCATGCGACGGATAGACCACATAGTCGCCTTCACCGAAGCCAAGGGTATCGGACATCTTCATCTCTCGATCAATTGGCAGGAACCTTCACAGGCAGCCGGAAGAAAGACATGCCAATACGGCAGCATTACGGCTGCCGCAGCCGTTCCCCCCGGAGAGCCCGTGACCAGAAAACGTGCAAGCGCCGCCATGGCGCCTCACAAGCGTGCGGATGTTACCATAAAGTGAAGAGTAAAGGCCAGCATCGCTGACATAGGTGGCATCAAGCCGGTCAGCTGCGGCCTTTCAAGAAGGAACGCCGGTCGCGGGGCGACCGGCACGCAACACAGAATTTCCTTGAGATTCAGCGCTTTCCGGGTTCCGGGCTGAAATATTTGTCGAACTTGTCCGGCACGCCCTTCCACGAATCGGCATCGTCCGGCGCCTCCCCCTTCCGGGTGATGTTCGGCCAGCTGCCGGCATGGTCGCGGTTCAGCGCCATCCACCGCTCCGCGGCCGGCTCGCTGTCCGGGACGATTGCCTCGGCCGGGCACTCGGGCTCGCAGACGCCGCAATCGATGCACTCGTCCGGGTGGATCACCAGCATGGTGGCGCCTTCGTAGAAGCAGTCCACCGGGCACACTTCCACGCAGTCCATGTACTTGCACTTGATGCAGGCTTCGGTCACGACATAGGTCATCGGCTCGTCACTCCCGGCAGGGCCGACACGTCGTGTCGCCACTGCACACTCTAAGATAAACCCGTGCTCGTGGCCGCCGCCGGAGCCGGCCCCAGCGCGCTGCCCGCTCACTACCGGCCGGCGTCGTCGCGCCCGAGGCGCTGCAGCACACGCTGGCGGGCCTTCCCCCGTTCCTGGTCGGGAACGTAGAGCAGGCCGCCGATGCGCCGCAGCAGCGAATCCTCCAGCGCATCCAGCGCGCCGTCGGCATAGGCCACTTCCCACAGCATCTCGATCAGCTCGACCCGCTGTCCGGAGGAAAGGCGCTCGTTGATGGTCCGGGCGAAGCCGAAGAGCTGCGCCGAACGCTCCGCCGCACCGCGCGCCGTCGCCAGCAGCTCGCCGGCCGCCGCCGGCGACAGATCGAACCGCCGCTCCAGCAGCTCCCGGATCGCCGTTTGCTCCGCCGGCGAGAAGCTCTCGTCGACATAGGCGACCTCGACCAGCAGGGCCGCCGCCGCCGTCCGCAACTCGTTGCCGCCCTGCCGCGCCGTCGACGGCCCGGCATCCGGATCTCCGTCCAACCAGTTCATGATCTCGCTGATCATTTTTCTGCCTATCATGTGATCCGGTGAGGGTTCAACCCCAGCCGGTTTGGGGTTATGGAGGGTGGTGCGGCGTACCGCCCCCGGCACGCCGCCGCTCCCGTTTTGGTTGCTGATATGCCAACGCCGCCGCCCATCGCTCTGCGTCACGCCCCCGCGACCCTTCGCAACCGCGAGCCGATCCTCGCCGTGCTGCGCCGCGTGCTGCCGCCGTCCGGCATCGTCCTGGAAATCGCGAGCGGCACCGGCGAGCACGCGGTTTTCCTGGCCGCCGCGCTGCCTGCGCTGGTCTGGCAGCCGAGCGATCCCGACCCGGCCGCCTGCGCCAGCATCGCCGCCCACGCCGTGGCGGCAGCGGCGGGGAACGTCCGCCCGCCGCTCGCGCTCGACGCGACCCAGCCCTGGCCCGACCTCGCCGCCGACGCGGTGCTCTGCGTCAATATGATCCACATCGCGCCATGGGAAGCCGCCGAGGGCCTGATGCGCGGCGCCGCCGCCGTACTGCCGTCGGGCGGGCCGCTCTATCTCTACGGCCCGTTCAAGCGCGCCGGCCGGCACACGGCGGACAGCAACGCGGCATTCGACCGGATGTTGCGCGCGCAGGATCCGCGCTGGGGCGTACGCGACCTCGAAGCGGTCGCCGACCTCGCGGCGGCGCACGGGTTCGGCGGGCCGGACGTCGTGGAGATGCCGGCGAACAATCTGAGCGTGACGTTTCGCCGCGCCTGAGGAACCCACTCGGACGGCCTGCGGAATGCACGCCCGTCGCACCCGTTGTCGAGCCGCGATCCCCGCCTGAGGAGCCGTCATCCGTGAGACGCGCCCGCGTCGTCGTCCTCCACTTCGCCGGCCAGATGCCGCTGGCCGGTATCGCCTGGCAGGCGATGCACTACGTGCTCGGACTCGAGCGCCTGGGCTATGAGGCGTGGTACGTCGAGGATCACGGCGCCAACCCCTACGACCCGCGCGAGAACAGCGTCGTGATGTCGTGCGGCTATGCCGTCGGCTTCGTCCGGGAGATGATGGAGCGGTACGGGCTGGGCGACCGCTGGGCCTACTGGGATGCGATCCGAGACGAGTACCACGGCCTGTCGCGTGAGCGCGTCCGCGCGCTCTGCGGCGAGGCCGACGCGCTCATCAATTTGTGCGGCGCGACGCGGCTGCGCGACGAGCACATGGCCTGTCCCGTGCGCATCATGGTCGACACCGACCCGGTCTACGAGCAGATCAAATACGCGAAGGCCGATGCGGCGGCCCGCGAGTACCTCGACGCGCACACGCACTTCTTTACCTACGGCGAGAACCTCGGCGCTCCCGACTGCCCGGTGCCGCTTTCCGGCGTTCCCTGGCAGCCGACCCGGCCGCCGGTCATCCCCGACCTCTGGCGGCCGCCGCCCGATTCCGGCGAGGCATCGCCGCCGCCATCCGCGTGCTACAGCACGATCGCGACCTGGGAGAACAAGGGCAAGAACATCGAGTTCGCGGGAGAGAGCTTCGTCTGGTCGAAGCACGTCAATTTCCTCAGATTCCTCGACGTGCCGCGACGGTCCGGACGCTGCTTCACGATGGCGATGCTGCCGCCGGCGCCGGAGGTGGAGACCGAGGTAACGGGCTGCGGCTGGCGCCTGACCGACCCGCGGCCGGTCTCGGCGGACATGGCGAGCTACGCCGACTTCATCAGCGGCTCGCGCGGCGAGTTCACGGTCGCCAAGGACATCTATGTCCGGCCGAACAGCGGCTGGTTCAGCGACCGCAGCGTCTGCTACCTCGCGGCCGGCCGGCCGGTGGTCACGATGCGCACCGGGTTCGGCAAGTTCTATCCCGTCGGGCGCGGCCTGTTCGAGTTCTCGGCGATGGACGAAGTGCTCGGCGCGCTCGACGCGATCGACTCCGACTACGCGGGGCACAGCCGCGCGGCACGCGAGATCGCCGCGGAGCATTTCGGCGCCGAGGCCGTTATCGGCGCCCTGCTGGCCCGCGCCGGTTTATGACGACGAACGGATCACTCTCCGGCGCGGCCGCCCTGCTCGGCCGCGGCGCGGTCCGGTCCTTCCTGCGGACTCCGGCTGTTTGGGACCGGCTCGCCGCCGCGCTCCTCGCCGCCGCCGTCGTCCTCGTCCTCGCCACCTTCCGCGACTACGGCGTCACATGGGACGAGGACGTGCACAACTGGTACGGAGTCTTCGCCCTCGACTACTACCTCTCGCACTTCAAGGACGTGCGGGCGCTCTCCTGGCTCGACCTCTACATCTACGGCGCCGCGTTCGACATGGTCGCAGCGGCGCTGAACCGCGTCTCGCCGTTCGGCACGTACGAGACGCGGCATCTGCTCGGCGGCATCGTCGGCGTCGCGGGAATCGCCGGATGCTGGAAGCTCGGCCGCGCCCTCGGCGGACCGCGCGCCGGCTTCATCGCCGCGCTCTTCCTGCTGCTCACGCCGAACTACTACGGCCAGATGTACAACAATCCGAAGGACATCCCCTTCGCGGCGGCCGGCGTCTGGGCGGTCTATTACATGGTGCGGATCGTGCCGCTGCTGCCGCGGCCGCCGCTGGCGCTCGCGGTGAAGCTCGGCGCGGCGATCGGTCTCGCGCTTGGCGTGCGCGTCGGCGGGCTCCTGTTCTTCTGCTATCTCGGGCTGCTGCTCGGGCTGTGGGCGCTGTGGCGTCTCGCCGGGACGCGGCGCGGCGACAACAGCGCCGGTTTTGCGGAACAACTGCGCGACGGGCTCGCGGCGGCCGGCCGCGTCGCGCTGCCG
>DASWRT010000250.1:0-21994 GCA_036403035.1 Allostellaceae bacterium
GGTCTATGTCTCGGTCGGCCATCGCGTCTCGCTGGAGAGCGCGGCCGATTGGGTGATGCGGACGGTCCGTGGCTACCGCCTGCCCGAACCGACGCGGCAGGCCCATCTCGCGGCGAACGAAGTCCGCCGCCGGGCAGCGGCCGCGGTCTGAACGTCGCGTCGAGGTTGATGAAGTATTAACCGGTTCGCCTTTGAATCCGTTCCGCCCTACAGAAGGAGCGGAGATGACGAAGATCGCGCCGACCCAGTCCGCTGCGCCGACGCAAGGCAACGACATCGTCAATGCGACGAAGGCTGCGGCGGCCGGCACGAAGACCAATTTCCGCTCGCTCCTCGCCAGCAGCCTGTCCGAAAGCCGCCACAACCCGCTCGCGAAGAACCCGCGATCGAGCGCCGCGGGCGCCTTCCAGTTCACCGAGCGGACATGGCTCGACCTCGTGCGGCGTCACGGCGCGGCGCTCGGCCACGCCGGCGAGGCGGCGAAGGTCACGGTGTCCGCGAAGGGCGCGCCCACCGTCGCCGATCCGGCGGACCGCAAGGCGATCCTGGCGCTGCGCTCCGACACCCGCTTCGCCGGCGCGCTCGCGGCTCGCTACTCGGACGAGAACCGGACCACGCTGACGCGCAGCCTCGGCCGCAAGGTCAGCGAGAACGAGGTCCGGATGGCCTACCTGCTGGGAGCCGGCGGCGCTGCACGCGTCCTGAAGGCGGCGAAGGATCATCCCGGCGTCACGGTCGACAAGCTCATCCCGTCGGCGGTGCGCAGCAACCCGAGCCTGTTCGTGAATCCCGGCGGCGGCGTGAAGACGGCCAAGGAAGCCGTGGCGGCGCTGGAACGCCGGTTCGACGCCGCCAGCCGCCACGTCGCCAGGACCAAGCTGTCCTCGGCCGCGGACCCGGCGCCGATCGGTATCCCGACCGACGACGACGGCGCCGCCGCCGAAAGCGTCGCCTGACGGCAGCAGCCGGCGCGCTTAGACTGCGGCAGGCGCGTCGACCCGATCGAGGTCGCGGGCCGCCAGAGCGCCTTCGACCGCGGTCTCGCCGCGCCGCGTCCGCTCGCGCTCGTCCTTCACCACGTCGTAGAGACGCCGGTATTTGCCGACGAAGCCTTTCCGGCAGGCGCGGTGGAAGCGCTGAGCCTGCGTCGCCCAATCGTCCTCGGGCCGGACCCAGCTTACGTAGCTGACGCCGTTGCGCGGGTCGGTCCTCAGATAGCGGCCGACGCCCCTCTCCGCCGACTTCACCCATTGGCCGGGCTGAAGGCGGAGCGCGCCGCGCGCGAGGAGAAGCTTGACCTGCGGCGTCAGGTCGACAGTGGGGAAATATCGCATGGTCGGTAACGTCAGAAGATGATCCGGACGACACGCCCGTCCGTGGCGCCGCCCCTCGCCGCGAAGACGGCTCCGCCGGACCACGCCGGAAGCGAGTCCGCGGGGCCGGAAAAGAGGTCATCGACAAGGAAATCGGTATGCGATATATGGTGTTCCTGTTTTGTTTTCGCAACGGCAATGGACTGGCGCGAAGGGCGCTATCGCCGGCCTCGACGGCAGCAACGAACAGGCAGCAAAAATATTATTGACCGTTCTTGTTTTGTTCTCTAAAATCCTCTCCATCGGACCATACGCGGGGGCGCAATCAGTACGCCGCGCCACTGGCGCTCCCGAAGATGCGGCGTTCTTTCTGTGGTTCAATGCGTCGCCGGATCGTGTGCCTCCAAGGCAGGATCGGCGGGAATCTTGGGGATAGGCTGGGTCGCGCTCTGCGCGCCAGCCTGTCACCCCAGGACGCAATCACCGGCCCTGATCCGGCCGGCCTCCTACCGGAAATCGGATCTTCCGCAGAGCCCGCGAAGGCCGACGCGCAAGCCGCCATCAAGCGTCGTGATGAGCAGGCTCACGGCTCGGGCCCTCCACGAGCCAATCCGCGGCAGCACCGGTTGCAAACGCGTACACCGCCTTGTGCAGGAGGTCGATCACCTGCTCATCCACCGGCCACGTCCAAGGCGGTGCGCCGACGCGCGTCGCATTCTCCAACGTCTGATCGTTCAGCAGCCGCAGATTGAGGTGAATGAACGATCCCATGGGGCCGCGGATTCCTCGCCGCGCCATCATGGCGCGCGCCGCACCCAAAGCGATGCCTTGCCCCCAGTGCATGGCCCAATTCAGCGCGAGCCGATCGCTGTCCGGTTTCTCGGGAAGTCGGAGCAACCGCTCCAGAGTGTGAGCGGGAACGTACGAGTTCGGCCGCTTGGTGAAGGCCTGCTCCAGTTTCTCGGCCAGCGTCATCGCGGCGACGCCGACCGCGCCGGCCACGAGGCCGCGCGCCAACACCTCTCCGGTCCGCATGGACCGGCTTGCCGTCGAACCAGGATATCGGGCGGGGGACCGGGACCGGGAACGGTCGCGGCGGGAGCCGGTGACGCCTGGATCGCTGCCTCTATCCAACCGACCTGCTACCCGATCCACGACGTTCTCGATATTGCTGCCGGCTCCGCCGCTCGCGCCGCTTTCGTCCAAGGCCACGGTCGTCCCGGCGTCCTCCCCGATGTGAGTTTCGATGGCGATCTCGTGGAGCGGTCTCGGGGTCTGTCGGGCCATGTGGGATGCCTCTTGTCCGAAGAGAGCGAGTGCCTACAGTGACCTGCAAACGGCGCCTTCCGGCATCCGTCTCCCTCCAGGCCAACTATGGGTGCAAGCGGCCCCCGGCTCGGCCGGCCTTCGCTGCGCGATTCGCAACGCCCATTCAGCAGCATCGCGCCGGCCCCACGAATGTCACTCCCCCGCGAGCGGCAGGCTTTCCTGCCCGCGCCGCTCCATCCGCAGCCAGTCCTTGAGCTTCGACCAGCGATGCTGGTCGTGCACCGTCGCGATCGCGGCCTGCAACGCCTCGCGCTCTCCGACCAGAACCACGAGGCGCTTGCCGCGCGTGATGCCGGTGTAGATCAGGTTGCGGCAGAGCATGCGGCGGTGCTGCGTCGTCACCGGGATCACGACCGACGGGTACTCCGAGCCCTGCGCCTTGTGGATGGTGATCGCATAGGCGAGCACGAGCTGGTCCAGCTCGTTCCGGCCATAGGGCACCGAGCGGCCCTCGAAATCGACGATCAGGCCGCCCTCGTGCTCGTCGATCTGCGCCACCACCCCGAGATCGCCGTTGAAGATGTTGCGGTCGTAGTCGTTCTCGACCTGCATCACCTTGTCGCCGACCGAGAAGGTCCAGCCGAACCGCTCGACGCTGCGCCGCCCCAGCGGCGGGTTGAGCGCCTTTTGCAGTTCGATATTGAGCGAGCGTGCGCCGAGGCTGCCGCGCATCATCGGGGACAGGACCTGCACGTCGCGGACGGGGTCGAGCCCGAAGCGTCGCGGGATCCGCTCGCGTACGATG
Source organism: Allostellaceae bacterium (assembly GCA_036403035.1). Lineage (GTDB taxonomy): Bacteria > Pseudomonadota > Alphaproteobacteria > ATCC43930 > CGMCC-115725 > DASWRT01. The sequence goes on from DASWRT010000250.1 coordinate 3,388, forward strand.
TGGAGGATCTTGCGCAGCCCCTCGCGCTGGTCCCGCGCCTCGACGAAATAGAAGTCCGACAGTACGCTGCCGCCGCCCGCCGGCCCCGTCGACGTCGCCCCGCCGTCCGGCGCTGCCGCCGTCACGTCCGGCATCTCGCCGCGATTGATGCGATGTGCGCTGCGCACGATCGCGCTGTCGGTCGCCTGCCGGAACACCTCGGTGAGCCGCGCCACCGGCACGAGCCCGGACTCGACGACGTCGCGCAGCAGGTGCCCCGGCCCGATCGAGGGAAGCTGGTCGCCGTCGCCGACCAGCAGCAGCGCAGCACCCTGCGGCAGCGATCCGAGCAGCACGCCCATCATCACCACATCGACCATCGACACCTCGTCGACGATGAGGAGGTCGCAGTCGAGCGGCTCGTCGCTGCGCCGCACCGCGCCGTCGCGCATCGGATCGAGCGCGAGCAGGCGGTGGATCGTTTGCGCCTCGACGCCGGTGCTCTCGGTCAGCCGCTTCGCCGCACGCCCGGTCGCGGCGCAGAGCAGCGCGCGAACGCCCTGCGCCCTCAGGAGCGACAGGACCGAGGCGATCAGCGTCGTCTTACCGACGCCGGGACCGCCGGTGACGACCGAAACCTTCGACGCGAGCGCGACGCGGCAGGCCTGCCGCTGACCGTCGGAAAGGCGGACCCCGGTATCCGCCTCGATCTGCCCGAACGCGACGTCCAGGTCCGGCACGGTCCAGGACGGCGGCCCGCCGGCGAGCAGGCGCAGCCGCGCGGCGACGTCGCGCTCGGCCCGATGCAGCCCGGCCTGGAAGACGCAGAGCGTGCCCTCGACCGTGTCGGCGACGAGGTCGCCGTCGGCCAGGGTCGCGTGAAGCTCTGCCGCGGCAGCCTGCCGCGTCGTCTCCAGCAGGTCCGCCGCACGGGTCGTCAGCTCGTTGAGCGGCAGGCCGCAATGGCCGTTCCGCGCCGCTTCGCGCAGCACGAAGGCGAGCCCGGCGCGCAGCCGCATCGGCGCGTTCTCGCGGATGCCGTGCTGCGCCGCCACGGCGTCCGCCGCGGCGAAGGTGATGCCGCCGACATCGTGCATCAGCCGGTACGGGTCGTCGGCGATCAGCCGGCGCGCCTCCGGCCCGTAGACCTTGTACGCCTTGAGGGCGCGCGACACCCCGATGCCGAAGCCGCGCAGGAAGAGGATGAGATCGCGGATCGCCTTACGGTCAGCCCAGGCCGCGGCGATCTGCTGCGCCTTCGCCGCGCCGATGCCGGGCACGGAGCGGAGCCGCTTCGGCTCGCGCTCGATCACGTCGAAAACGCGGGCGCCGAACGCCGCGACGAGGCGCTGCGCGTAGACCGGGCCGACGCCCGGCAGCATGCCGGACCCGAGATAGCGCTCCACGCCGTCTGCGGTCGACGGCGCCGCGGATTGCAGCGCATCGGCGCGGAACTGGTAGCCGTGCCGGCGGTCGTTGATCCAGCCGCCGCGGGCCTCGATGAACTCGCCGACGACGATCGCGGCGGCGTGGCCGACGACCGTGGCGAGCAGGCGCTGCCCGCTGAGCTTTACCCGCGTGACGCAGAACCCGGTCTGCGGGTTGTGGTAGATCACCCGCTCGACGACGCCGCAGACCGTCTCGCGGTGACGGGAAGCAGCCGGCACGAGGGCAAGTTCGCCCTGGGCGGAATCGGAGTCCGAGTCGAGCGTGAAGTGTGCTGTATCGTGCTGCATCGGGAGGTGCGCCCACCGGTCGCCCGGGCGGGCGGCTTCGTTCAGCCGGCCGGGACGCGGCGTTCGGGAGAAATCCCTGTCGGCGAAAGCAGCTCGTCGCCAAGGCCAAGATCAGGGAGAAGACACATGGCCTGTAAATAATATTCTCCGGAGTCCGGCGCCAGAGGTTTGGCTTTCCAAATTCTTGAGCAACTCAAGAAATGAGGTTGAATAAATAAATGGACTTTGAATCGCAGCGTGCTTTTTGATTGGAGCGATAGATCGTGCTGAGTGCTTCGCCTATTCCGCAGCGCCGCTTATGATCTGCTGCCGCACGTTCGATCAACAGTGAGGGATGGCGAGGTGACGGTGAAACCGACGACGACGAGATCGGCCGCAACCGGGCAGACAGCCGCCGCCGGCAACCAGTCGGTCCTCGTCCTCCTCGCGGTCGTGGTGTTGTTCGGCATGACATGGCCGGTCATCAAGCTCGGCCTCGACGGCGGCGCGACGCCGCTCTGGTTCGCCGTTGGACGAGCCGGCTTCAGCACGCTCGCCTCGTTCCTCATGCTGCTCGTGCTGGGCCGGCTGAGCCTGCCGCCGCGCGCCGATCTGCCGATCGTCGTGTCGGTCGGCGTGCTGCAGCTCATGGCGTTCTTCGCCCTGATCAATCTCGGACTCCGCCACGTACCGGCGGGCCGGTCGGCGGTGCTCGCTTACACGACGACCTTGTGGCTGGCGCCGCTTTCCGCCGTGGTAGGCGAGCATATCGGCCTCAAGCGCGGCATCGGAATCCTCGTCGGCTTCGCCGGGGTGGCCGCGATGATCAACCCGCTCGCGATCGACTGGTCGGACCGCGACGTGCTGTGGGGACACGGTGTCCTGCTGCTCGCGGCGCTCTCCTGGGCGCTGGCGATCTTCCATTCCCGCCGCCACCGATGGCAGGCCGCGCCGCTCGACCTGCTGCCGTGGCAGATGCTGCTCGCGACGGCGCTGCTTGCGATCCTCGCCGCCTGGGCGGAGCCGAAGGGTAGGGTCGGCCTGCATGGCACCGCCCTGCCCTGCCTGCTGTTCCTCGGCGTCGTCGCCGGGCCGCTCGGCTCGTGGGCGGCGCTGACGGCCCAGCGCGCACTGCCGCTCGTCGTGAGTTCGCTGGGCTTCCTCGGGGTGCCGGTGGTCGGCATCGCGGCGTCGCTGCTCTGGCTCGGCGAGACGCTGACGCCGAGCCTGATCGCGGGCTCGGCGCTGATCATCGGCGGCCTCGCGATCGTGACGCTCAGCGCCCGCCCGACCGCTGTGAAATCCGTGGAAACAGCCACGGCGACCGCATCGCCGGTCGATCGCAGTTAGGCGACTTGGATACCTCGATCTCAGCCGAGATCGGTACCGATGTGCATCACCGAGTCCATCCGCCGGTGCAAGACGCGCAGTATGATTACGCCATCGCCACCGTCATCACGCAGATAGTAAAGCACGTGAGAAGCGGCGCCGAGGCGCCCCGCGGCAAGCTCCACGTGGAAGGACCGCAGTCCATCGAGGAGATCGTCGCGTTTGCGCGACCCGACCCGCTCCGGATTATCCCCGATCATCTCGGCTGCTTTTGCAATCAATCGGGCATATCGATCCCGCTGTACCGGCCCGAACTGCCGTCTGCTTTCCTTCAGGATGTCGACGATGTCGTCAGCAGCGATTTCCGTAAGTCGGTAATGCAAAGCCGCGAAACGGGGCAATTATACATCGGTGTCGCGGAGCGAAGCCGCGATGTCCCCGATTGAGCGCTTCGACAGACGGCCCTGGCGCGCCTGCTCCGCTCCGATTCCGATCTCCCGCCGGAGCACCGCCAGCGCTTCCTCGCGGATCGCTTTCTCGCGCCGAAGCAGCCGGAGAGCGTCGCGAACCACCTCGCTGGCGGTGCCATAATCGCCGGAAGCCACTTCACCCTCGACGAATTCGACGAATTCGGCGGATAGACTCACGTTCATCGTCGGCATCGGTACCCTCCTTGCAAAGAGGGTGGCGGCATTGTCAAAAACTGTCAATGCCGCCACCGACGCGTTCAGAACGGGATGTCGTCCTCGAACTCGAACTCGCGGTCCGCCGGTTCCCGCTCCTCCTCCCGGCGCGAGGTGCGGCCACCGGCCGGCGGCGCGGCCCGGTCCGGCGCACGGCGCGGCTCGCGTCCACTTGCTGCGCGCCCGCCGCCCGCCGGCTGATGCTGCTGCTGTTCGTCCTCCTCGTCCCGCCCGGTGCCCGCCGCCAGGACCTGCAACCGGCTATTGAACCGGTCGAGCACGATCTCGGTCGTCTGGACCTCGCGGCCGTCCTTCTGCCACCGCCGGGTACGGACCTGCCCTTCGACGGCGACGAGCGTGCCCTTGCGGGCGCGGCGTCCGAGCACCTCGACGAGCTTCTCGTCCCAGACGACGACGCGGTGCCACTCGGTCCGCTCCTCGCCCTTGACGTACTCCGACGTCGCGAGCGTGAAGCTCGCCATCTTCGCGCCGCTCTGGATGGAGGTGATCTCCGGGTCGCGCCCCAGCCGGCCGACCGCGATGAAACGCTGATACATCTGGCTTTTCCTGTCCGCTCAAAATACGGGCATGCGACGGCCGGCGGGGTTCGGCCCGGCGCTCGTTGCATTCCCAAAAGCCGCGAGGGCGGCAGCGGCGGCCGTCAGGCCACCGCTTCCTGCTCTCCCGCGGCAGGAGTGGGCGTTTCGCGCGCCAGCAGCTCCGCCTTCTTCTGGCTGAAGCCGGCGATGATGCGGTGCTGCGCCGCCCGGTCGATCAGGCCGATGTCGCGGAGCCGCGCCGCGGTGCCGTTGCGCCACAACTCGTCGAGCCCGTCCAGATCCTCGACCTTGGCCAGCTTCGCGCGGATCTCCTGCTCGAAGCGGGCGATCGCCTCCGGCTGGACGTCGGGATTGTTCCTCGCCTGGAAATACGCCTCGCTTTCCTCTCGGTACTTACTGTCGTCGAACTGGCCCATGTAGACGTCGGCGGCCAACCCGAGCTGGAGGCAGCATTTGCCGACCGCATCGGTGATCGACATCTTGAACGCCTCGTCGTTCGGCTCCTCGGAGCCGTCGCGCCGGCGCCGCATCATCTCCGTGCCGCCCCATTGCGGGCCGGTCCAGCAGATTTCACCGGTCTCGGCGTCCTTGTACCAGATGCGGACGCAGACGAAGACCATGCGCTCCTGCACCGTCCATTCGAGCTGCTCGTAGCCCCAGCCCTTGCCGACCGGACCGAACGCCTCGGTCATCATCTGGAGCCGCCACGTCGGATCGATCTGCGTCCCCTTGAAGCCGAAGCGCGTGAAGGGTTTGGTCGAGCGCGGATCGGTCCGCTTCAGCCGGTTCCACAGCGCAAGGTTGTGCTGCGGCGGTGGCGTCACAGCATTGCCGCCGGCTTGCGGCGCGGCTTCCTTCCGGGCCGCGGCAGGCACCGGCTTGTCATTCGCGGCATCCTTCGCCGGCGGTGCCGCCGACGCCGAAGACCGGTTCGTCCTGTTCGCTTTCACCATCGTTGCACTCATTGCATCCGTTCCGTTGCGGCGGCGCGTGCCGCCCTCATCCCTTCCCGCCCGCAGCGCGGAGCGGAGCCCGCGCTCTCGCCACCGCGCGCGACGACACCCGCCGGCCGGCGGTCACTCGTCGCCGGACGCGACGATCGCTGCGGCGAAGGCCGGCATCCAAGGTTCGGATCGGTCTCGATATTTCCTCGGCAGATCGCCGAACTTGAGCGACAGGCGCCCGTCCTTGCTGCGGCTCAGCACGACGGCGGCAGCCGCGGAGCCGGCGCCAGCGCCGTTCACGGCCGGCGGCGGCAGATAGGCGACCCGCGCGTCCTCCGGCATCAGCGCCTTGATCTCGGTCTCGGCGACCTTGAAGGCGAGCATGCCGGCGCGGTGCTCGACGAGGGTGCTCCCCAGCGACATGAACTCGTTGTGGAGCGACATGTCGACGATCCGCATCGTCTCGAAGTCCGGCGGCGGCACGGCGAGCGGATCGGCGGTAGGCTCGATGTCGTTCTCGACGTGCCACCAGAAGGCGCGCTCGGTCTCGATCAGCGTCGCGATGTCGCGTTCGCTGCGCGGGACCGGCACGAACGAATAGCTCGACGGCCGCAGGATGGAGAGCACGGCCCCGCGGAGGCCGGTTACCGACAGCTGATGCTGGACTTGCCAATAGTAGTACGCGGCCAGTTCCTCCTCGCTCTTCGGCCCGCCGTGGAACTTCGCCTCCAGGATCGTGTCGGGCGGCCGGTCCGCCGTCGCGGGCGGCTCCGACCAGGTGAGGAAGTCGAGATGCGCGACGAGAAAATCGAGTTCCGCATGGACGAAGGTTTGGTCGCCCGCCGGGCGGCAGGGCACTCCGGTCCGTCTCTCGAAGAAACGGGCATGCAGATGTTCCGTCGCGACTCCGATCTGCACCGCCGGCACGAAGTCGAGGTCGGCCGGCGCAACGCGACCGGTCTTCTCCAGCCAGACCTCGCGCCAGTCCCCCGCCATGATCCGCGGCGCGTCCGACGAGCCGAGCCGCCCGGCCCGCCGTGCGTGTTGTTCGACCGATAATGCCATGATGGACCGATCAGATCGCCGCCCTGCGCGCATCCGCGCCGGTCGGCCGACACTCCCCGTGATTGCCCGAATCGCGCCCGGACTCTCGCAGCAGCGCGGTCATCCTAAGGTGGGGATTTTCAGTTTCGCATGCAAGAACGAAAAGTGAACACAGCTGTAAATTCTTCGTCTGCCCAGGTTTTGTGAGGTCGAAAACAATTATAGGTTGAGATATTACTTTGGAACATTGGACGGTTAGTTGACGGACACATTGTCAAGCCGCACTCCGGCGGGGAGTCCAGGGCGGTCCGGGTGTTCTCTCGCGGTGGTCGGATGGCGACGCTGCGCAAAGGAGAACGGAAGAATGTGGCTTGCATACGGGTTCGCGATCCTGGGCGGGGTGCTGACCGCCGTGCAGGCCGGCTGCAACACCGCGCTCAACAAGGAACTCGCACAGCCTTTCATCGCCGCGCTCGTCGTCTACGCCGTCGGCGCCGTCTCGATCGCGTTGAGCGCGCCGCTGTTCGGCCAGTCGCTGCCGACCACCGAGCGCATCGGACAGGTGCCGTGGTGGGGCTGGGTCGGCGGCCTGGGCGGCGCGATCTACATCATGTCGATCTTTCTCGTCGCGGAACGGACCGGTGCAGCGCTCTTTACCGGGTTGTCGGTCAGCGCCGCCCTGATCGCCTCGGTCGTCCTCGACCATTTCGGCTGGATCGGCTTCGCGCCCCACCCCGCCGGGCTTTGGCGGATATTGGGCGGGGTCCTGATGGTTGCCGGCGTCGTGCTGGTCGCAAAGTTCTAGTCGCGGCTAGCCCTTGCAGGGATGCGCCTCGGTGACGGCGCGGATCACCGTCTCGGCCCCGGCGTAGGACTGCATCTCCCGGTGCGCGTTGAGCCAATCCGCCACCGTGTGCCCCAGATCGGCGATCGTCGTCCGGGGCGGCACGCAGAAGAGCGGCGGGTGGTCGCCGGCCGCGCGCGCCACCGCGAAGGCGTCGAGCACGCCGACCGTGTAGGAGACGCACGCCGCCTCCGACGCGCGGCAGGTCGCCGCGAGATCCTTCGCCGTGACATAGCCGGTCGCCTTGTGCCGCGCGTCCTGCGCCGGGGCCGCGGCCGAAGCCGCAACGGCGCCGGCCGCCAGAAACGTGGCGGCCAGCACGGCGATGCGCACGGCGGCGGGCCGCCCCCGCCCCGCCGGGCCGCATCTGTCTGGAACGATCAAGCAAACCTCCTTTTTCCTCCGACCGGCCGGACGGTACAGTCGTTCCCGGCGTCACGAAAGACCGCCTTTGCGGATCGCGGGGAGGCAAGCGCGATGACGGTCGTCGTCTTCGGATCGGTCAATGTCGACCTCACCTTCCGCCTGGAGCGCCTGCCGGGCGTCGGCGAGACGGTGATCGGCCCCGCCTGCACGATCGCGCCCGGCGGCAAGGGCGCGAACCAGGCGCTTGCCGCTTCCCGCGCCGGTGCGGCGGCGGTGCGCCTCTGCGCCGCGGTCGGCGACGATGCATTCGCCGACGAGGCGCTGCGCGAGCTGCGGGCGGAGGGTATCGACCTTTCCGCCGTGCATCGGCTTGAGCGGCCGACGGGGTGCGCGGCGATCGGCGTCGACGCCGCCGGCCGGAACCAGATCATGGTCGCGGCCGGCGCGAACGCGGCGGCATCGGCCGACGCCGTGCCGGACGCATGGCTCGGCCCGGACACGATCCTGGTCCTCCAGATGGAGGTGCCATGGATGGAGAGCCTGCGGCTCGCACGGCGGGCCAGGACTTCCGGCGCCCGCGTATGCCTCAATCTCGCGCCTTTCCTGCCGGTCGCGCCGGCGGAACTCGACCACGTCGATTTCCTGATCGTCAACGAGACGGAGGCGCACGCCCTCGCGGCGGCGGGCGGCGCGAGCGACGGCTCGGCCGCATCCCTGGCGGCATCGACCGGACGGGCGGTGATCGTGACCCGCGGCGCGGAGGGCGCGGCCTATGCGGCCGGCACCGAGCGCTGCGACGCTCCCGCGCTTGCCGTCGAGCCGGTCGACACGACCGGCGCCGGTGACGCCTTCGTCGGCGCGTTCGCGGCATCGATCGATTGCGGCACGCCGATCCCCGAGGCGCTGGCCTTCGCCGCCGCGGCGGGCAGCCTCGCCTGCCTCGCGCCAGGAGCTCAGGCCGGCCTGCCGCGGCGTGCCGCGATCGAGGCGGGGCTAAGAAGTGACGGACTCAGAAAGGCGCCGAGCCCCTGACGGTGGTGCGATGCATGATGCGGCGCAACGGCGGCGCGTAGTCGGCGACCGCGCAATGCTGAACCGCGCAGTTGTCCCACATCAGCAGATCGCCGATCTGCCATTTGTGGATGTGCCGGAACTCGGGCCGGATGATGTGCGCGCACAGCTCGGTCAGCAGATCGCGGCTCTCGTCCTCCGGCAGGTCGAGGATCCGCACGGTGAGGCCCTCGTTGACGTAGATCGCCTTCCGGCCGGTCTGCGGATGGGTCCGGACGACCGGATGCACGGCGCCGGGGAGCCGTTCGCGCTGCTCGGCCGTCATCGCGTCGCGCCCGCTTCCGGCCGAGCGCATCGCGTCGTAGCGGTCGCCATACCGATGCAGCGCCCGCAACCCGGCGATCCGCCGCTTCATCGCCTCCGGCAGGGCATCGTAGGCGGCTACGGCGCTTGCGAACATCGTATCGCCGAGCACCGTCCCGTCCTCCCGCACCGGCACCTCTCGGGCGTAGAGCAGGGAGCAGCGGCTCGGCGTCGGCTCGTAGCAGAGATCGGTGTGCCAGTACTGCCCAGCGTCGACGAGACCGATCGGCCGCCCGTTTTCCTGCACGTTCGAGACCAGGAGGATCTCGGGAACGCCGTCGAGGAGGTATTGCTTCATCACGTGGACTTCCAGCTCGCCGAAGCGGCGGCTGAACGCGACATGCTGCCTCTCGTCGATCGTCTGGTTCCGGAAGACGATCACCGAACGCTCCGTGAACGCGCCCTCTATCGCCGCGAACGTCGCATCGCTGACCGGCCGGGAGAGATCGACGCCGACGATCTCGGCGCCGATCGGTCCATCCGCCCTGCGGATCCCGATTCCCATCTCAACCCTCGCGATATCGCCCGTCGCCGCCCTGCCGGCCATCCCCTTGCCGAGAGGCGCGACGGCGTCGTCGCAAGCATCATGGCGAGCGCTGCGGTGCAGCATCAATCCCGAATTCTCCTAATTCGCGAAAATGAACTCGGATGATGCCGGCCGATGCCGGTTTCCGCTGTCGTCCGGGGCTCAGCCTATGCCCCGGCAACGCCGATCGCGTCATCCGCTCCGTCGAGCATGCGGCGGATCGCGGCGCCGACCTGCACCGGCTTGTAAGGCTTCGGAATGAACGCGACGATCCCGGCGGCGGCCTGGTCGCCGCCGGTCGCCGCGTCCCCGCCGACGGCGACGCGCTCGGGATAGCCGGAGGTGAGCAAGGCCGGGAGCGCCGGCTGCATAAGCTGCGCCGTGCGAATCAGTTCATCTCCCATCATCGATCCGGGCATTACCATATCGGTAAACAGCAGATCGATCCGCTCGGCGCTCTTCAGCAGCGGCAACGCCTCATCGGCGTTGCCCGCAACCATTACGCAATATCCGAGATCGTCGAGGGCCTGCACGGCGTACTCCCGCACCGCCGGATCGTCCTCGACGACGAGCACCGTTTCGCGCCGTCCCTCCGCCGGCGCGGCGTCGTCGTCGGCGACCGCCTTCGGCAGCATCGGCGCTACGTCGGAGCACGCACGCGGCAGGAAGATCCGCATCGCCGTCCCGCGGCCGGGCTCGCTGTCGATATCGATGCAGCCGGCCGACTGCCGTACGAAACCGTAGACCTGACTCAGGCCGAGGCCTGTTCCCTTCCCTTCCGGCTTGGTCGTGAAGAGCGGCTCGAACGCGCGCTCCACCGTCTCCGGCGGCATGCCGCACCCCGTATCGACGACCGCGAGCATCACGTAGTCGCCCGGCGCGGCATCCCGACGGCGTCGGGGATCGCCGGCGCCGAGAGATACGTTCGCCGTCTCGATCGTCAGGCGGCCGGCGGCGCCGCCGAGCGCGTCGCGCGCATTGAGGACGAGGTTGAGGAACGCATTCTCCAGATCCGCTGGATCGGCCACCGTCGGCCACAGCCCGGTTGCCGTCACGATCTCGATCTCGACGGCGGCGCCGAGCAGCATCGTCAGCAGCGTCCGCATCTCCGAGACGACGCCGTTCAGATCGACGGCCACCCGCTCGTGCGGCCGATGGCGCGTAAAGGCGAGCATCTGTCCGGTCAGCTGGGCGCCGCGCTCCGCGCCCTTCAGCGCATCGTCGAGCCGCGACGCCAGCGTCGGATCGTCGATCCTCTCTTGCAGCCACGCGAGATTGCCGATGATCACGGTGAGCAGGTTGTTGAAGTCGTGCGCCATACCGCCGGCCAGTTGCCCGATCCCCTCCATGCGCTGCGCGCGGCGGCTGCGCTCCTCCTCCTGCATGCGCTCGGTGACGTCCGTCACCGTCAGGATGCAACCGCCGCTCGGCAGATCGGCTCGGCGCATGTCGATGCAGCGCCCGGCAGGAGTCCGGTGCGCCAGCAGGACGGGCTGCGACGGAACCGGCGCCGTGCCGATCTCGTCCGCGGTTTCGAGCACGCCGCCCGGCGTCCCGGCGGCGCCCGTGAAAGCGGCGATGTCGCCGTACCTCGCTCCGGCGGAGCGAAGCCGTGCCGGGAGATCGAGAAGATCGGCGAAGCTGTCGTTGCAGGTCTCCAGCCGCCCATCGGCGCCGAACACGCCTATTCCCTGGGCAATGTTGTCGATCGTCGCGCGGAGCTGCGCCGCCGCCGTCGCCTCGGCGGCATGGCAGGCGCGCTGCTGCCGCTTGTGCGCCGTCATCAGCAGCAGCCCGCTCAGCAGTAGCGCGCCGATCGCGATGACGCCCACCGCGCCGGCCGTCACGCGCAAGTCACGCTGCGACACGGTCAGTTCGCGGTCGGCAAGGGCGACGCGGTCGCTGCTCGCTTGCAGCGCCGCGGAATGGCGGGCGACGAGGACGGTCAGCCCGACGACCGCCAGCAGCAGCCCGGCAAAGCCGACGATCGCCGCGGCGTGCGCCGCCCGCGGACGGATGGGCGACGCAACGAGCCGGCTTTGCTCGCCGCGGCGGCGGCGAACGGTTCGTCTGACGGCGGCAAGGACTTCTCCGATCACGGCGCGACCCGCGATGACGTTGGGCGAGAAGTCTTGCGATCTATGGTTAATTTGCCGTTAATGGCAGACTGTCGGCATGCTTCCTGCACGGCGGGCCGGTCGATGCGATCGGAAAGAGACAGGCCCGGCGGGGAGCGGATCGGACGTAAGATCGTACTTGATTTGCCTGAGCGGTCGCCGATCTTGCTTCCGTCCGGGCTAGTGTTGTGATTCGACTGCAACGGGGTGATCGATGCGGCGACTTCTCCTGGTGGCAACTGCCGTCAGCCTGCTCTCGTTTCCGCTTTATGGCGCCGTGGACAAGCCCGCCCAGTTCGGCGCCGACGCCGTCCGCGAGATGGATCTCTTCGCCCGCGTTTTCGAGCGCGTGCGCGCCGAATACGTCGAGCCGGTCACGGACGAGAAGCTGATCGAATCGGCGCTCAACGGCATGCTGACCGCGCTCGACCCGCATTCCGGCTACATGAACGAGCAGGAATTCCGGGAGATGGAGGTGCAGACGCAGGGCGAGTTCGGCGGCATCGGCGCCGAGATCACGCAGGAGAACGGCCAGGTCAAGATCGTGACGCCGATCGACGACACGCCGGCCGCCCGCGCCGGCCTCAAGCCCGGCGACATCATCGCCCGCATCGACGAACAGCCGCTCGCCGACATGACGCTCACCGAGGTCGTCGACAAGCTGCGCGGCAAGCCGGACACCGACGTCAAGCTGACGGTGCAGCGCGAGGGCAAGCAGCCGTTCGACGTCTCGCTGACCCGCGCGGTCGTGAAGGTCCAGTCCGTCAAGTCGCACATGGAGCCGGACAATATCGCCTATGTGCGGATAACCAGCTTCACCGAGCAGACCGAGGAGGGCCTCGACGACGCGATCGAGAAGCTGAAGCGGCAGAGCGGCGGAACGCTCGGCGGCTTGGTGCTCGATCTGCGCAACGATCCCGGCGGCCTGCTCGATCAGGCGGTGGCGGTCGCCGGGAGCTTCCTCGACGGCGGCGAAATCGTTTCGACCCGCGGCCGGCAGGCCGACGACAATCAGAGCTTCACCGCGAAGCAGAACGGCGATCTGCTCCACGGCGTGCCGATCGTGGTCATGATCAACGGCGGCTCGGCGTCGGCCTCGGAGATCGTCGCCGGCGCCTTGCAGGACCACCGCCGGGCGATCCTGCTCGGCACCAAGAGCTTCGGCAAGGGCTCGGTGCAGACGATCATCCCGCTGCCGGGGCACGGCGCGATGCGGCTGACCACGGCGCGCTACTACACGCCGTCCGGCCGCTCGATCCAGGCCAAGGGCATCGAGCCCGACATCGCCGTCGAACCCGCCAAGATCGAGCGGATCGCACAGGAGAAGATGGTCCACGAGGCGGACCTGCGCGGCGCGCTCAAGAACCCGGATCAGAACCCGGCGGCCGGAGCGGCGGCGACCGTACCTGCTTCCGGTGCGGCGCCGGGCCAAGCGGCGGCGCCGCCGAACGTGCCGCCCGGCACGACGCCGGCCGCTCCGTCCGAGCAGAGCGAAGCCGACGGCCTCGACGCGGGATTGCTCGGGACGCCGCAGGACTACCAGCTTGCGCGCGCCGTCGACCTGCTCCGCGGCGTTCGGATCTACAGCAGCCTCGCCGCGCAGAAGAGCTGAAGGCTCGTCAGGGAACGATCTTTCACCGCGGAGGATGCGGAGACCCGCTGAGGTATAATTTCTTGCGCGCTGCAGGCCGCAGGCGTTTGCTCGGCGATGCTCCGCGTGTTCTCCGCGGTGAACGGAGCGTCTATTTCCTCTCCAAGCCGCGACCGGATCCGGCGGCGGCGCCGTCGCCGTTCTGTCATCGAGTTCTGGTAGGCAGGGCGCTGCGTGCCTCCAACCTTTCGGAGAACTCCATGCAGCATGAACCCGGCCCGGCGACGATCCGCTCGGCGATCAAGGCGACGTTCGTAAAGCTGATCGGCACGACCCTCCCGCGGCGCCGGACGCGCGACGGAAGGCGGCGGCCGTCTCGGGCGCTTTTCCTCAGACAGCCGGCCGCGCACTTGTCCGCGATGCCGGTCGAGCCGACGACGACGCCCGCACCCCCGAGCCCGTCGCCCGACATCGTGGCCTTGACGATCCTTGCGGCGAATCGGCTCGGGCCGGCCTGCATCCGCGCCTCGGCGACCGGCAGGACGCTGCGGCTCGCAGTACCGGATGCGCAGACCGCGTCGATCTTCGACGCCGCGCTGGCGCAGATGCGGAAAAACCGAGTGACCGACCGGCTCGTCGAGGTGGTCGTCGACTCGGCCGACGCCGAGCGGGGCTGAACGCGGCCGGCGTCCGCTCGCCGGTCCCTTGCTCCGCATCGCGCCGCGCCGCGCCGCGGGATCGCAGCCGGCCGGCGCGGGCGCGGGCGGCGCAGCTCAGCCCGCTTTTCCCACCGGGACGCTCCCGCCGGAAGCCGGGGTTACAGCAGGTGTGCGATGGCGTGAAGGACGCCGGCGACAAGCAGCCACGATCCGGCGACGACGACGGTGAGGATCACGGTGCAGGTTGTCGGCGAGAACGGCTCGTTCTCGGCGACGGTGCTGGCGGTCGAGGTAAAGTGGTTGCGAACCATCGCTCTCTCCTCTCGCGAACGGCGCAGATTCTGCGGCCGAAGCACTATTATCAGAGCGCGCAAACGTAAAAGTTGCGTCAATTTCGAAGCAATTCCTTTCCCGCCGCCGCCGTTGCTTTACCTCTCGGTTACCCGTCAACGGCGACTCTCCGTGCATGCGGAGAGCGCCGATGATGCCCATGAACGCACCTCTGAACGCACCACGACCGAAATCCTCGGCCCCGACGCCGTCGGAGCGGCTCCGCGCGGCGGCGCTGCTGGCGCTGGCGGCTCCGGCGATCCTGCTGATTGGCGCGGCGATCCGTGCCGAAGACGGCGGCCCGGCGTTCGTGCGGCACCGGCGCCTCGATGCCCATGGCCGTCCGATCGTCGTCCGCCGCTTCCGGACGCATCGCGACGACGGACGCGCGACGATCTCAGCGCACGCCGTCACGGCGGTCGGACGGTTCCTGGAACGCGCCGCTCTCGACGAGTTGCCGCTCCTGATCAGCATCGCGCGCGGCGAGCATCCCTGGTCGCTGCCCCGCGCGGACCGGGGCCGGGCGCCGCAACGGCACGCGCCGCGGACCGTCGTCTCGGCCGCCAGGACGCGGCCGACGCAACGCTGGTACGCCTCCCGGCCGCCTCTCCCCTAATACCGTCGGCCTCGGTCGGTGACCGATGCCGACGGTATAAGAGCCCAGCCGTCTCTGCCCCAAGCTAAGAGGGCCTTGCAGATCGGGTATCGACCGGTAGTGTTGGACAACCCAACGGAGGTCATGCCATGAGCGAGGAACGCAACCGCCGGATCGTGCTCGCCGCCCGTCCGAACGGCGAGCCGAAGGACAGCGACTTTCGCTTGGAAGAGACGCCGGTGCCGGCGCCCGGACCGGGCCAGGTGCTGTTGCGCACGGTCTATCTCTCGCTCGACCCCTACATGCGCGGGCGGATGAACGCCGCCAAGTCCTACGCGAAGCCCGTCGAGGTCGGCGAGGTGATGGTCGGCGGCACGGTGAGCCGAGTCGTGGCCTCCAACCTCGCCGGCTTCGCCCCCGGCGACGTCGTCGAGGGGCGGACCGGCTGGCAGGACTTCGCCTTGTCCGACGGCAAGGACCTGCGCAAGGTCGATCCGTCGCTCGCGCCGATCTCGACCGCGGTCGGCGTGCTCGGCATGCCGGGCATGACCGCCTATACCGGCCTGCTCAATATCGGCCAGCCGAAGCCCGGCGAGACCGTCGTGGTCGCGGCGGCCTCCGGCGCGGTCGGCTCGGTCGTCGGACAGATCGCCAAGGTCAAGGGCTGCCGCGCCGTCGGGATCGCCGGCGGACGCGACAAATGCGACTTCGTCGTCCGCGAACTCGGCTTCGACGCCTGCCTCGACCACCGCAGTCCCGACCTCGGGGAGCAGCTCGCGGCGGCCTGCCCCAAGGGGATCGACGTCTATTTCGAAAATGTCGGCGGCGCCGTGTTCGAGGCGGTGCTGCCGCTGCTCAACCAGTTCGCCCGCATGCCGGTCTGCGGCCTCATCGCCCATTACAACGCCACCGAGCTGCCGCCGGGCCCGAACCGGGTGCCGCAGCTGATGCGTGCGGTGCTGTCGAACCGGCTGACGCTGCGCGGCTTCATCGTCTGGGACTTCGCAGCGCAGGAGCCGCAATTTCTTCAGGAGGTCGGCGCCTGGATCCGCGAGGGCCGGATCAAGTACCGCGAGGATGTCGTCGACGGGCTGGAGAACGCGCCACGCGCCTTCCGGGGCCTGCTGCGCGGCGAGAATTTCGGCAAGCTGCTGGTGCGGGTGTCGCAGGAGTAACAGCTTGCGCGCCGCGCCGGCGAGAGAACGATCATAGAAAAGGACAAGGAGGAAACAGCACGATGCTGATCGCGCATGCCAACCTTGGGGCGGTTACCGAGGCCATTCTTATTGCCGCCGGCAGCGATGACAACGAAGCGCGGATCGTCTCCGATCACCTCGTCGGCGCGAACCTTGCCGGCCACGACAGCCACGGCGTCGGCATGATCCCGAATTACATGAAGAATCTCCACGAGGGAACGCTGCGGCCGAACCGGCATGCCGAGTTCCTGCGCCGCGACGGGGTGATCGGCATCGTCGACGGCGGCCGCGGGTACGGGCAGGTGATCGCCCGAGAGGCGATGGAGTGGGCGATCGGGAAAGCGCGCGAGGCCGGCGTCGCCGTCACCGCGCTGCGCAATACGCACCATGTCGCCCGCGTCGGCACCTATGGCGAGCAGGTCTGCGCCGCCGGGCTCGTCTCGCTGCACTTCGTCAACGTCAATTCCGGCCCGCCGCGCGTGGCGCCGTTCCGCGGCGCGACCGGCCGGATGGGCACGAACCCGGTCTGCATCGCGGTGCCGGGCACCGACGCTACGCCGGCGGTGGTCCTCGATTTCGCCACCAGCAAGATCGCGATCGGCAAGGTCCGCGTCGCCTACAACGAGGGCCGGCAGGTCAAGGAAGGGACTCTCATCGACGGCGCGGGCCGGCCGACGACCGATCCCTCCGTGCTCTTCAGCAATCCGCTCGGCGCCGTGCTGCCGATCGGCGAGCACAAGGGCTATGGGCTGGCGATGATGTGCGAGCTGCTCGGCGGGGCGCTCGCCGGCAGCAACACCGTACAGCCCGAGAACAGCCGCGACGTCGGCATCACGAACGGCATGGTCTCGATCGTGCTGAACCCCGGTCATTTCGTCGATGTCGGCTGGTTCCGGCACGAGGTCGACCAGCTCGTCTCCTATCTGAAGGACACGCCGGCCGCCGATCCGGACGCGCCGGTGCTCGTTCCCGGCGAACCGGAGCGCCAGTACCGCGCGCAGCGCGGCGCGGCCGGCATCCCGGTCGATGACGAGACATGGCGGGAGATCCTTGAGGCCGGCGCCAGCGTCGGCGTCGCGGCGGACCGGCTCCAAGCGCTGGCGCGCGGCGAAGGCGGCGGCAGCGGCGGCAGCAGCGCGGGCTGAGCGGCGCACCTCACCGGCCGCGGACGCCGGGCACGATATCGGACCGATCGGCGGGAAGGAGGAGGAAAGGCACGGGCTCGGAGCCTGTCTCGGTAGGCTCCTGAGTGTGACGGCTGTCACACGTCCCTTTCATGCCACGGCCCGGCAAGCCGCCGACACGCTATCGGTGATGCGGTTTCCCGCATCGTTAGAGCGAGTCATGTGGCTGTTCTCGGATTTGGATCGATGGTCTCGTATCGAGCGCGTGTTCGCCGGCCTCGTCGCGGCGCTGCTCATCCTGCTTGTTGGCCTGTGCATCCATTGAGCGGCTGACGCGCCGGCAGTGGAGAGCCGGCCGGAAAGGCAACAGCTTGTCTCGGCAGGCTCCGGACAGACCGGTTGCACTCTTAGCCGCGCTCGTCGGCGAGACGCTCCAGTTCGAGCCGGACGCGCGCTATTGCGCGCATGGCGCGGTCGCTGTCGTTGCGCAGCGCGTCGATGTTCTCCGGCGCAGGGTCGGTGAGAGCCGTATCGAGTTTCTTCAGGAACTCGCTGACGCTCTCCGTCACATGCTCCCGGAGCGCCCAGTCGAACTTGCCCCGATTGCCGCCGGCCCCCGTCTCCCGAACCATGAATCCTCGCTAGTGATACGGCGCAAACACTCGGTTCCCACCGGACGCCTTATGAAAGTTCGTGAGACGTCAGGAGACGTCAGGGTATTGGCCGGAATCGTCTGTTCGCGCCGTACCACTAGTGAGCATGACGCAGTAGTTCCTTGGAACGACCCGCCATGAACGCGGTTCCCGCCGCCGGCGCAGCAGCCCGGAGTTCCGGGAGATCAATGGCCGTGCCGGCGGCCGCCTTGCGTCGTCGCCGACGTGTCGACAAGGGTTAAAGTGGGGTCGAGGCGGTATTCTTTCCGTCCCAGCGCCAATGCAGCCGCCTCCGAGCTCTCCAAGGAAAGCTGAAGGTTCACCATCCCATCAGATCCGGTTTTCAGGCGTATGCCGGGCGTTTTTATTCCATGCTCCTCTAATCTGTACCAAAGCTCTGCAATGAAGTCCTCCGCCTCGGGCATGGACATGGGCGAAAGACGAACAGTGCGCATCGTATTCCCCCAACATAAGATTATCTTTTTAGGTTCAGACTTTGATTTTCAACATGCCGCCTTGTCATCGTATCTTACGAAATGCGGCTTCAGTGATAACGAAACCAGCCATTTACAATAATTAACCTTAGGTAGAATTTCGTATCTCTCGTCGATCATTAATAATGAGCGATTTTGGCCGCATGGAATACAATTCTGTTAAAAATGATCCTTATTTCTCTGCAATCTACGAACTGACTGGGGCGAAGCGGCCCGGTTGATCGCCTGTTTCTGACGATCCGCAACAACGCGAGCATCTCGTCTTCCAGTGAGGGCGCGGACGCAGATTTGCGCGGAAGCGGACGACGATGCATCGGCGCGGGTCGGTGGCGGCGATGAACCTGCCGCCACCGATCCGCGATCGACCGTCCCTACGCCACGACCGCCGCCGCTTCGCGGACCGCCGCAGCGACCGCCGTTTCCGCCGAGCCGCCTGCCGCCGCTGTCGACGGCGACCGTCGGTCGAGCCGCAGCGTCAGGCAGC
>DASWRT010000251.1:0-22285 GCA_036403035.1 Allostellaceae bacterium
TGTGGATCGATCATGAGGACGCCGACGCCGCGCGCCGGATGGAGCGGGTGATCGCCGAGATCGCCGGCAAGCGGTTCGATGTCGCCGAGGGAGACCTCTCCGACCTCGTGCACGACCACCCGGACTGGGCCGAGGCCTGGAACAAGCGCGCGACGCTGTACTTCATCCTCAACCGCGACGCCGAGAGCGTCGCCGATATCGAGCGGACGCTTGCGCTGGAGCCGCGCCATTTCGGCGCGATCTGCGGCTTTGCGCATATCTGCCTGCGCGGCGGCGAGGCCGGTGCGGCGGTTGCCGCGTTCGAGGCGGCGCTCCGCATCAACCCGCACCTGGAGGCGGTCAAGGCCGCCGTCGAGGAGCTGAACGCCGGGCTGCGCCGCTCTCTCAATTGACCGTCGCTATTTCGGGGCGAACAGCCGGTACTTGCATTGCAGGAACTGGAACCGGTCGATCACCTCGTCGGCATGGCGTGCATTGAGGTCGGCGAGCAAGGCGTTGACCGCGTCCGGGCTTCCGAAATCGGCGATGTAGGTGCCGTCGCCCTGGGACGCGACCGGTCCGGCGCCGGGGAGCTTCCGCACGTACTCGACCGCGTCGTCGCGCATCGGCATGAACGCGATCTGACCGCTGTTGCAGGGCACGCTGGTGTCGATCGCCGGGTTCGCCGCGAGCGCCGCGGCGGACGGGAGCAGCAGGGCCAGCAACGGCGTCAGCATCGGTTTCATCATCCGCTCGTCCCGATCGGTTGTCGCGCGCCTACATTCAACCGGAAAGGGATGGCTGAAGCCAGCGGCTTCGCCATGGCGCGAGCGCAAGCCGCCTCACCGGAACGCCGGCTCGTCGAAGCTGCGCAGCTTGCGCGAGTGCAGGCGCTCGACGCCGTCGGCGCGAAGCTGGCGCATCGCCTCGATGCCGATCAGCAGGTGCTGGCTGATCCGCTCGCGGTAGAGCGCGTTCGCCATGCCCTTCAGCTTCAGCTCGCCGTGCACCGGCTTGTCCGAGACGCAGAGCAGGCTGCCGTAGGGGACGCGGAAGCGGAACCCGTTGGCGGCGACCGTCGCGCTCTCCATGTCGACGGCGATCGCGCGCGATCGGTTGAGTCGCTCGAAGAACTCGTCGAACCGCAGCTCCCAGTTGCGATTGTCGGTGGACGCCACCGTGCCCGTGCGCATCCGCGTCTTGAGGTCGCTGCCGGCGAGCCCGGTGACGGTCTCGACGGCCTTCTGGAGCGCCACCTGCACTTCGGCGATCGCCGGGACCGGCACCTCGGGCGGCAGGTCGGCGTCGAGCACCTGATCGTCGCGGACATAGGCGTGGGCGAGGATGTAGTCGCCGAGCAGCGTCGAGCGGCGCAGGCCCGCGCAATGTCCGACCATCACCCAGCAATGCGGACGCAGCACCGCGAGATGGTCGGTGATCGTCTTCGCGTTGCTCGGGCCGACGCCGATATTGACGAGGGTGATGCCCTCGCGGTCGCCGCGGACGAGATGATAGGCGGGCATCTGCGGCAGGTGCGCGGGTGGCGCCGTGACCGGCCCAAAGCCGGCGCCCGGCCGGGTCGCGAGGCAGGCGTCGCCGGGGCCGATCAGCGCGTCGAACTCGTCGCCGTCCTGCAGGATCTGCTCGCCGAACTTGCGGAACTCCTCGACGTAGCGCTGGTAGTTGGTCAGCAGCACGAAGCGCTGGAAATGCGCCGGCGCAGTCGCCGTGTAATGCGCCAGCCGGTGCATCGAGAAATCGACCCGTTCGCCGGAGAAGAGCGCGAGCGGGCGCGGCTCGCCGTTGACCGGGCGGAAAGTGCCGTTGGCGATCCGGTCGTCGATCGTCTTGAGGTCGGGCAGCCGGAAATGCCGCTGCAACGCCCGCACCTGCGGCTCGGTGACGTCGGCGGTGCTGTCCTCGATCACGAACGGCAGCGGGATCACCTGATCGCTGACGCCGACATGGACCGGGACGCGATGGTGCTTGATCAGCAGCGCGATCTGTTCGCGGTAGTAATCCCCGAACACGTCCGGCCGGGTCAGCGTCGTGCCGTACACGCCGGGGTCGAGCAGGACGCCGTAGGAGAGCCGGGCGTCGACATCGAGGCTCGACGCATCGACCGCCATCCCGAGAAATGGATACCGGCCGCTCTCGCGCTCGCCGGGCGCATTGAGGCCGCGGACCACCCGGTCGAATGCGTGCCGGATGCGGGCGACGCTCTCGTCGTAGATCGCCGCGATGCGCGCCGTCGCGGCGTCGGCGTCCGTGAACGTCTGGAGTTCCGCGATCCGCGGGAAGCCGGGCTCCGTCATTACGCCTCCTGTCCTGCACGCTCTCTCCGAGCCTTGGCCGTCGCGCCGAGCCGATCAAGGGAAATTACGGGGACGGCGGAGCGCTGCGGTGAGGACGGGCGCCGAGAAGGGGCGTTGTCCAGGCATACCGCTCCCCCTTTCGATCGGACGTACTCATTTGGCCCTAGTTCATCACGACCGCACGCAGCCCGCACGGGATCAGCGGGAGGAACCGCTTCGCGGCGTCGCGAGCAACGCTGCGGTGTTCGGCCACCCGATCCACCCCGTGCTGATCCCGTTCCCCGTCGCCTCGCTGATCGGAGCGCTCGGAACGGACATCGCGTACCGCCGGACGGGGGATGCCTTCTGGGCGCGCGCCTCCCGTGTCCTGATCGGCGCCGGTATCGCGACCGGTGCTGCGGCGGCCATATTCGGGGCGATCGACTATTCGACGATCCGACGGGCGCGCCGGCCGGTGGGCACCCTTCACGCGATCGGGAACGGCACGGCCATGGCGCTCGCTATCGGCAATTTCGCGTCGCGCCGCGGCAGGGACGACGTGCCCTCGGGCGGCCTCGCCCTCTCCGCCGCGACGGCGGCACTGGTCGGGTTGACGAGCTGGGCCGGCACTGAACTCTCCTACCGGCATATGGTCGGCGTCGTCGGACATGACGATCAGCTATCGCCGCATGATGAAGACGAGCACCGCGACAGCATCCGCGAGAGGGCGGACAGCGACGAATGGCGACGCGATCCCCTGCCCCATGCGCCCATGCCGTTTCCGTCTCGACAGGGCGTCGGCGCATCTGCGGGTACCGACCGCTAGGCCGCGCGGCAAGCCGTGCAATCCGGTCAACTCCCTATACGAAAAGGTTGACGCTCCCGCAGCTTCGCGGGAACGACTACTATATCTGCGGGCCGAAGCCGTTCATGAAGGCGATCGTCGGCGAGCTCCGCCTGCGCGGCGTCGCGCCGGAACGCATCCCCTTCGAGCTCTTCGGTCCGGCGGACGAGCTGCTCGAAGCCGCCTGAGCCGGCACATCGCGGCATCGGCATGGCCGGCCGGCGGAACGCTCCCGCCGTCGGCCTTGCCGCCACCTTCGCCGGCTGGCAGCGGAGGCGGGCGTGGGGTAGTCTCGGACAGCCTCAAGGCAACGATTGACCGGGACCGGGAGCCCGAACGGACATGAGCCAGCACGATCCGCGACAGCCCCACTCCACCGCGCTCTCCCCGATCGCGGCACGCGTCAAGGCCCTGGAAGCCATCGTGGTGGAGAAAGGCTTGGTCGATCCGGCCTCGCTCGACGTGCTGATCGACACCTACGAAACCAAGGTCGGGCCACATAACGGCGCAAGGATCGTCGCCCGCGCCTGGGTCGACCCGTCGTACAAGGCGCGGCTGCTCGCCGACGCCACCATGGCGATCGCCGAGTTCGGTTTCACCGGGCGCCAGGGCGAGCACATGGTGGCCGTCGAGAACACGCCCGCCGTGCACAACCTCGTCGTCTGCACGCTCTGCTCCTGCTACCCCTGGCCGGTGCTCGGCCTGCCGCCCGTCTGGTACAAGTCGGCGCCCTACCGTTCCCGCGCGGTGATGGACCCGCGCGGCGTGCTGCGCGAGTTCGGCGTCGAGCTGTCGCCGGATACCGAGGTGCGGGTCTGGGACAGCACCGCGGAGATCCGGTATCTCGTGCTGCCCGAGCGGCCCGTCGGCACCGACCGGCTGAGCGAGGACGAGCTGGCTGCGCTGGTGACGCGCGACGCGATGATCGGCGTCGCGAAGGTCGCCGCGCCCACCGCGCCGCAGCCCCACTGATGTGGCGCCGGGTTAGGAGGAGAGCGCAATGAACGGCCCGCACGATCTCGGCGGCAGCCACGGCCTCGGCCCGATCCTCCGCGAGGAGAACGAGCCGCCGTTCCATGAGGAGTGGGAGCGTCGCGCCTTCGCCCTCACCCTCGCACTCGGCTTCCACGGCCGCTGGAACATCGACCGGTCGCGGCACGCCCGCGAGAACCGGCACCCGCTGGATTATCTCGGCAGCAGTTATTACGAGTTGTGGTTCAAGGGCGTGGAACAGCTCGCGGTCGAAACCGGCCTCGTCGCGCCCGAGGAGATCGCCGCCGGCCGGGCGCTGCACCCCGGCCCGGCGGACGCGCTGCCGCCGCATCCGCCCGAGGCTGTCGCCGCGATCCTGCGGCGCGGCTCTCCCGCAAACCTGCCGGACGACGTGCCGGCACGCTTCCGTCCCGGCGACGCCGTGATCGTGAAGGAGATGACGACGCCGGGCCACACCCGCGCGCCGCGCTACTGCCGGAACAAGCGCGGGGTCGTCGCGCGCGGCCACGGCGTCTTCATTCTGCCGGACACGAATGCGCACGGGCTCGGCAAGTCGCCGCAGCACCTCTACAGCGTCCGTTTCGACGGGCGAACGCTATGGGGCGAGGCTGGATCGGAACGGGACTGCGTCCATCTCGACCTCTGGGACGACTACCTGGACCCGGCGGCACGATGAGCAGCAGCGGGCGAGAC
Organism: Allostellaceae bacterium; assembly: GCA_036403035.1. GTDB lineage: Bacteria > Pseudomonadota > Alphaproteobacteria > ATCC43930 > CGMCC-115725 > DASWRT01. The sequence continues at coordinate 4,804 of DASWRT010000251.1, forward strand.
ACCGCCGCGAAGCCCTGCCCCGGCGAGCCGCCCGCGCTCGACGCGCTCCCGGCGATCCCGCGCGGCGAGGACGGCGGGCCGGTCTTCCGCGAGCCGTGGGAGGCACAGGCCTTCGCGCTGGCGGTCAAGCTCCACGAGGCCGGCTGCTTCACCTGGACGGAATGGGCGCGCTGCATCAGCGAGGAGATCGCCGCAGCACGCCGCCGGGGCGACCCGGATCTCGGCGACACGTACTACCACCACTGGCTCCGGGCGCTGGAGCGCCTCGTCGTCGAGAAGCGGATCGCCGCACCCGAAGCCCTCGCCGCCCGCGCCGCCGCGCTGATCGGCGCTTCCGCCGCCGATCCTCACGATCACGACCATAACCACGACCATCCGCACTGACGGCCGGCGGTAATCGCTCGGATCTACGGCGCATCGTTCGAAAACCAGCAACGGTCTGATGCTGCGGCGGCCGTATCGCTTGCCGGCACGAACTCTTATCTCTTGGGCTGATTGCTCCGCGCGGCCGGCGAGACCGGACCGGCGGCAGACGAGAAGGAGGACAGTGCTATGACCACGGCTCGGCATGCGAATGCAGCGGCGACGTCGGACACGGCAGCGGCGACGGCATGGCGGCAGGTCGTCCGGACCGCCGCCGGGCTTCCGGCCAGCGACGGCGCCGGCGTGCGGCTGACGCGCGTTCTCGGCCAGCCGTCGCTGCCCGATCTGGACCCGTTCCTGATGCTCGACGAGTTCCGCTCGGACGAGGCGGCGGACTACCTCGCCGGCTTCCCGGACCACCCGCATCGCGGGTTCGAGACCGTGACCTACATGCTCGCCGGCCGCATGCGGCACGCCGACAATCACGGCAACTCGGGATTGCTGCGCGCCGGCAGCGTGCAGTGGATGACGGCGGGGCGCGGCATCGTCCATTCCGAGATGCCGGAGCAGGAAGCGGGCCTGATGTGGGGCTTCCAGCTCTGGATCAACCTGCCCGCGCGGGACAAGATGTCGGCGCCGCGCTACCAGGACATCGCGCCGGAGGCGATCCCCGAGGTGCCGCTCGGCCAAGGCGACGGCGCCGGCCGGGTGCGCGTGATTGCGGGCGCGTTCGGCGGCGTTCGCGGACCGGTGGCGGCGGACGCTACCGACCCGACCTATCTCGACGTTCATCTTCCGCCCGGCGCCCGGTTCGAGCATGAGATTCCGGCGGGGTATTCGGCTTTCGCATACGTCTATGAGGGCACGGCGCTCCTGGGCGCACCCGGCGATCCGGCGGCGGCAGAGTCAGTCGGGCGCGGACAGATCGCGGTGTTCGGCGAGAACGGCGAACGGATCGGCGCGTCGGCGGCGGACGGACAGGGAACGCGTTTCCTGCTCCTCGCCGGGAAGCCGCTCCGCGAGCCGGTCGCGAAATACGGCCCGTTCGTCATGAACACGCAGAGCGAGATCCGGCAGGCGATCGTGGACTACCAGTCCGGCCGGTTCTGACGCCGGAGCCGCTTGGCAAGGCAATGCCCCTAACGTAGGGGCACCCCTTGGGGCGCCCGGGCTCTCGGCGGAACAGAGTTCCGCCTGCCGCCAGCCGGACCATTGGTCCGGCGAGAGGCGGGGCAAGCCCCGCCCCTACGGTTAGAACAAGCCCAGCGTACGGCGATTTCAGTATAAATCGCTAACGGAACCGAAGAACCGCTACCCGAGCGCCGGCTCCATCGGCAGCCCGACGTAATTCTCCGCAAGGGCGGTCGCCGCCGCGCGCGAACTCGTCACGTAGTCAAGCTCGGCGACCTGCAACCGGTGCTGGAAGCCGTCCGTGCCGGGGAACCGGTGCAGCATCGACGTCATCCACCAGGAGAAGCGCGTGGCTCTCCAGACGCGGCGCAGGCACGTCTCGGAATAGCGTTCCAGGAGATCGGTCCGGCCGGACTTGTAGAAGCCTTCCAGAGCCCGCGCGAGGACGCGAATGTCGGCGACGGCGAGGTTCATTCCTTTTGCGCCGGTCGGCGGAACGATGTGAGCGGAGTCGCCGGCGAGGAAGAGCCTGCCGTACTGCATCGGCTCGACCACGAAGCTGCGCATGCCGATGACGTTCTTCTGGATGATCGGCCCCTCGGTGAGCTTCCAGCCGGTTTCGGCGGTGGCGAGCCGCGTCTGCAACTCCTCCCAGATCCGCTCCTCAGACCAGTCGTCGGGGTTCTCCTTCGGGTCGCACTGGAAATAGAGGCGCTGGATCTCTCGCGACCGCGTGCTGACCAAAGCGAAGCCGCGCTCGTGCAGGTTGTAGATCAGTTCCTCGGTCGAGGGCGGCGCCTTGGCGAGGATGCCGAACCAGCCGAACGGGTAGATCCGTTCGTAAAGGGTGAGTTCCCGCGCCGGTATCGTCGGACGGCAGACGCCCTGCGAGCCGTCGCAGCCGGCAATGAAGTCGCACGTCAGCTCGGTGAGCGCCCCGTCGTGACGGAAGCGGATCTTCGGCGCATCCGATTTGAGGTCGTAGACGCTGACGTCGCTCGCCTCGAAGAGGATCTTGCCGCCGGCATCGAGCCGGGCCTTCACCAGATCCTTGATGACCTCGTGCTGCGCGTAGACGGTGATCGCCTTCCCGCCGGTGAGATCGGTGAGGTCGATGCGGCGGCGGCGCCCGTCGAAGCGCAGCTCGATCCCGTGGTGGAGGAAGCCTTCCCGCTTCATCCGGTCGCCGACGCCCACCTCGGTCAGCAGGTCGACCGTGCCCTGCTCCAGCACGCCTGCCCGGATCGTCGCTTCGATGGCTTCGCGGCTGCGCGATTCGAGGACGATCGAGTCGATCCCCTGGAGATGCAGCAGATGCGAGAGCAGCAACCCCGCCGGCCCGGCGCCGACGATACCAACCTGCGTGCGCATTGTGCGTCCTCCCGCCATCGTTGTTTGACGCCGCTATAGTTGGTTTGAGCAGCGTTCTTAATTGTCGGGGCGTCGCTTGCCCCGCCTCTCGCCGCAGCGTAGCTGCGGCTGGCGATAGGCGGAACAAGGTTCCGCCGAGAGCCCGCGGGCGGCCCAAGGGCCGCCCCTACGTTAGACAGTATGTGATGCTGGCCTTTATGACGGTCCCGCCTCGTCCGTCATCCTCCGGAAACGCCCGACCACCCTGTCCACAACCTCGACCGCTTCGCCCAGATAGCTCGCAGGATCGGTAATCCGCCTCAGCGTCGCCGCATCGAGACGGGCATTGACGGCCGGATCCTCGGCGAGCACGTCGGCCAGCGTCCGGCGCTGCTCGATCGCCTTGTCGGCGGCGTGCTGCAAGGCGTGGTGCGCGGCGGCGCGGCCGATCTCGCCGGCCAGCGCCATCATCACCGCCTCCGACATGATGAGCCCGCCGGTGGCGTCAAGGTTGCGCCGCATCCGCTCGGCATCGACCGTCATGCCCCGCGCGATCGACGCCGCATGGGCGAGCGCGCCGGAGGTCAGCACGAAGATCTGCGGCAGGGCGAGCTGTTCGCTCTGCCATGGGCCGGTCGAGCGCTCCTGGTCCTGCGCCGCCATCGCGCCGAGCAGCAGCGGTACGAGCGCGTGGACGCCGCGCGCCGCCGCGAGCACGTACTCGCTGGCGATCGGGTTGCGCTTCTGCGGCATCGTGCTCGATCCGCCGCGCCCGGCCTCATGCGGCTCGAACGCCTCGCCGACTTCGGTCTGCATCAGCAGCATGATGTCGGTCGCGACCTTGCCGAGGCTTCCGCAGACGAGGCCGAGGAAGCAGCCCGTTTCGGCGATCGTGTCGCGGCTGACGTGCCACGGCGCATCGGGAACGGCGAGGCCGAGTTCCTCCGCCAGCGCCGTCGCGACCGCCCGCCCCTTTTCCGCGCCGAGCGAGGCGAGCGTACCAACGGCGCCGCCGAACTGCACGCGCAGCACGCGCGGCCGCAGCTCGCGGAGGCGCGTGAGATGGTCGAGGAGCGGCGCGAGCCAGACCGCGCACTTGTACCCGAACGTCACCGGCAGCGCGTGCTGGAGGTGCGTCCGCCCGGCCATGACCGTCGTCCGGTGCGCCTCCGCCTTTTCGGCGAGCCCGGACGCCACCGCCATCAGGCCGGCCTCGACCAGCTCCAGCCCGCGCCGGATCTGGAGCACCAGCGCCGTGTCGAGAATGTCCTGCGTCGTGGCGCCCCAATGGACGTACTTCGCCGCGTCGCCGCCGGCCGCGCGACCAAGTTGCTTGGTCAGCGCCACGACGGGATATCCGACGACCCGCGTGCTCGCGGCCAGCTCGCCGACATCGAGCCGGTCGGCCGAGGCTGCCGCCGTGATCGCGGCGGCGGCTTCAGCCGGGACGATGTCGAGGCGCGCCTCGACGCGGGCGAGCGCCGCTTCAACGTCGAGCATGCATTGCAGGCGCTGCCGGTCGGAGAACAGCGCCCGCATCTCCGGCGTGCCGAACAGGTCGCCGAAGATCTCCGAATCCGCCGGGTTGACCGTCACGCCGCGCCCTTTCCTGCCGGGTCAGAGATCGAAGAACGCCGTCTCGTTTTCGCCTTGAAGAACGATGTCGAAACGGTAGGTCGGCGGCGCGCCCGGCTTGTCGCCGCCGCCGCCGCTGCGCCTCGCAGCGATCAGCGTTTTACGGACCGCAAGGTCCTCTATCGAGTTCAACACCGGATCGGTTGCGTTCGCCGCTTCCTCGTCCTCGAAATAGATCCGCGTGACCAACCGCTTCAGCAGGCCGCGTGCGAAGATCGAGACGAGGATATGCGGCGCCTGGAGAGCATTGCCGCGCCCCGGCACCTGCCCCGGCCGGACCGTCGTGATCCCGTACACGCCGTCCTCGCCGGTCGGCGCCCGGCCGAAACCGCGGAAGTTCGGGTCGAGCGGCTTGTCTTCCCGGTCGTCCTCGGGATGCGCGTATCGCCCGGCCGCGTTCGCCTGCCAGACCTCGACGAAGGCGTCCCTGACCGGCGCGCCGTCGCCGTCGACGATGCGCCCCTCGATGCGGATCGTCTCGCCCTTGGCCGCGCCGCCCTCGGTCAGGTCGGCCCATTCCGGCCGGTTGAGCGCGAAGGCGAAGAAGGGGCCGACCGTCTGCGACGCGGTCGGGATCGGCTTGTCCGACTCTCGGGCCATCTCAGCCGTTCCCCTCGAACGGCGTTGCGGAGCGGCCGCGCAGCACGATGTCGAAGCGGTAGCCCAGCGCGTACTCGGCCTCGCTGAGGTTCGGGTCATAGGCCGAGATCAGCCGGTCGCGGGCGGCCTCGTCGGCGGTGCTCTGGAAGATCGGATCGAGCGCCAGCAGCGGGTCGCCGGGGAAATACATCTGCGTCACCAGCCGCGTCGCGAAGGCCGGGCCGAACACCGAGAAATGTATATGCGCCGGACGCCAGGCGTTATGCGTGTTCCGCCAAGGGTAGGCGCCCGGCTTGATCGTCAGGAAGCGATACTCGCCCTGTGCATTGGTGACGACCTGCCCGACGCCGGTGAAGTTCGGGTCGAGCGGCGCGTCATGCTGGTCCCATTCATGGACGTATCGGCCGGCCGAGTTGCACTGCCACAGCTCCAGCAGCGTGTTCGCGACCGGGCGTCCGTCCTCATCGAGGACACGGCCGGCGACGATGATCCGCTCGCCCAAGGGCTCGCCCTTGTGCTGATGCGTCAGGTCGACGAGGTCCGGGCCGGCCCAGCCGCCGCCGCTGAAGGTCGGCCCGGTCACTTCCGAAATCGTCTGGTCGAGCCGGATCAGCGGACGCTTCGGCGTCCGCTTCACGGTGCTGCCGTACCCGGGATAGAGGTAAGGCGGCTGCCGGTCGTCGCGCGGATGTGCATAGGGTTGCGGCGACGTCGTGGTCATCGGGCGCGGCCCTCCTCCCTGTCCATTTCCTCGTATACTTCGCGGACGAGCCTGAACGCGGTGTTGGCCGCGGGGACGCCGGCATAGATCGCGGCCTGGAGCAGGATCTCCTTGACCTCGTCCCGCGACACGCCGGTGTTGCGCGTCGCGCGGATATGCAGTTTCAGCTCGTCCTCGTGGCCGAGCGCCGCCATGAAGGCGATCGTCAGCATGCTCCGCGTCTTCCGGTCGAGCCCCGGCCGGGACCAGATCTCTCCCCAGGCCTGACGGGTGATGAAGGTCTGAAAGTCGCGGTCGAAATCGGTCGCGCGCTGGCGGGACCGCTCGACATGCGCCGCGCCAAGCACGGCGGTGCGGACGGCGAGGCCACGGTCGTACAACCCGGCGTCGCCCCGTTCCGTGGACGCCTTCAAGGGGGCGGCAAGGAAGTCGCCGAGGAGCGCGTTGAGCCGGTCCGGCTGCTCGATCGTCGGAATGTGGCCGGCGTCCTCGATCACCTCCAACCGCGCGCCCTGGATCGCCTGGGCGAGCGCCTGCGCCGAGGCCGGCGGCGTGGAGGCGTCCTGGTCGCCGACGATCACCAGCGTCGGACAGCGGATTTGTGCGTCCTCCTCGGCGAGATCCTCCTCGTCGCGAATCGCGAGGCAGCAGCCGATGTAGCCGTCGACGGGCGTCCGCGTCAGCATGTTGGCGCAGCCCTGCGCCTCGTCCCGCTGCTCCGTCAGGAACTGCGGCGTGAACCAACGCGCGAGCACCGCGTCGGTGATGCTTGCCAGCCCGTTCGCCTTGATCGCGGCGATCCGCTGATCCCAGATCTCGGGCGGGCCGATGCGGTTCGCCGTGTCGCACAGGACCAGCGAGCGGACACGCTCCGGCGCCTTCGCGGCGAGCTTCTGCCCAATCATGCCGCCGATCGAGAGGCCGCAGAAATGAACGCTGCCGATGTCGAGCGCGTCGATCAGCGCGAGCGCGTCGTCGGCGAGGATGTCGATCGTGTAGAGGTCCGGATCGGCCGGCGGACAGTCGGTAAGGCCATGTCCGCGCATGTCGTAGCGGAGCAGGCGGTATCGGCCCGACAGGAACGCCGCCTGCCGGTCCCAGACATGAAAGTTCGTACCGAGCGAGTTCGCGAACATCACGACCGGCGCCCCGGCCGGTCCGGTCAACTCGTAGTGGACGGTGAGATCGCCGGCGACGATGAACGGCACGGATCAACTCCCTCTGGCAAGCGGGCAAATCGCCGGATTCGGCGCGCGGGACGCCGCGGCGGCAGGATTCAGACATACCCGGATCATCCCCTATCCTCCCCTGGACGGACGGCCGTCGTAACTGCGGCTGGTCACCGTCATATTGCCACCATGCTCCGGACCGATCCCGCCTATCAAGGGCGGTGACCGGCCACAGCACTCAATAGCCGCGCCCGAAGAAGCCGATATACGGCGCTGAGACAGCACCGGGGAGGGTGTTGCGATGCGCGCTCGCGGGATTCCGCCGGAGAGGCTCGCGTCCTGCTCGTCCGACCCGCACGATAAGCAGCATGGTTCATGCGGCGACGAAACAGGGCGACATAGGACGACCGAATAGCCGGGCAAGTCTATTCTGTTCCTCATTACAAAGAATTTAGTATTGATCTTTGTTACTTTGATTGGCTGAAGAAAAAAGCCAGAAAACCGGCCCACTGAAAGCCACTGTCTCGGAAGGCGATCGGAACGCTCGACGCACATTCCCTGTTTTCAGGACGCCGCGCACCGGTGCCTGACAGACAGGGCCGCCGGCGCGACCTTTCAGTGCCGAGCCGAGCCTTGCCAGCGATCTTCGGGCCAAGCGCCAACCTCATCGCCAAGACCGTGCTGTGCGCCGCCGCCGTCGGCGCCGTCGCGCTGGTCGGCGCCGGCTGGGCGCTGCCGCAGATCGAGTACTACACCGAGGTCGGCTTCGTGCAGCCGCAGCCGGTGCCGTTCAGCCACGAGCACCACGTCGCCGGACTCGGGATCGACTGCCGCTACTGCCACACCTCCGTCGAGGTCTCGGCGACTGCCGGGCTGCCGGCGACGCACATCTGCATGACCTGCCACTCGCAGATCTGGACCAATGCCGAGATGCTGGCGCCGGTGCGGCAAAGCCTCGCCGAGGGCATTCCGATCCGCTGGAACCGGGTGAACGCGGTCCCCGACTACGTGTTCTTCAACCACAGCATCCACGTGGCGAAGGGCGTCGGCTGCACGACCTGCCATGGGCCGATCGACAAGATGCCTCTGGTGTGGAAGGGAGCGAGCTTGCAGATGGGCTGGTGCCTCGATTGTCACCGTAACCCGGCGCCCAACCTGCGACCCCATGAGGAGGTGTTCAATCCGGAGTGGAAGCGGACCCCGGACACGCCGTCCGGCGAACAGCTTCTCGCCCAGTACAAGATCCACCCGGAACCCCTCACCGACTGCTCGGTCTGCCACCGGTGAGCACGCCCCTGCCGACGGATCTCAGCCGCGCCGCGCTGGCCCGCCGCCTCGACGGCAAGCGCGGCCGCGACCTCTGGCGGACGCTCGACGAACTGGCCGGGGAGCCCGAAGTCGCGGCGCTGCTGCAGAACGAATTCCCCGGCCTGCCGGCGCTGCACGAGGCCAAGGTAGGACGTCGCCGCATCCTCCAGCTCATGGCGGCGTCGTTCGCGCTCGGCGGCCTCGCCGCCTGCGGCCAGACCACCGTGCCGGACGAGGCGGTACCCTATGTCGAGGTGCCGCCGGGCCTCGTTCCCGGCCTGCCGCGGACCTATGCGACAGCGGTGACGCGCGGCGGCTACGCTGCGGGCGTGCTGCTCGTCCACCAGATGGGGCGGCCGATCAAGGTCGAAGGCAACCCGGAGCACCCGGCAAGCCTCGGTGCGACCGATGCGATCGGGCAGGCGAGCATCCTCGACCTCTACGACCCCGACCGCTCCCAGGCGCCGCTGCGCCAGGGCCGGATCACCAGTTCCGACGCGTTCGTCACGGCGCTGACCGCACGATCCGGACAGCTCGCGGCCCGCGGCGGCGAAGGGCTGCGGCTGCTCACCGGGACCGTGACCTCGCCGACGCTCGCCGCGCAGATCGCGGCGCTGCGGCAGCGCTTTCCGGCGCTCCGCTGGCATCGCTGGGAGGCCGATGGGCGCGACGCGGAGCGAGCCGGCGCGACACTCGCCTTCGGCCGTCCGGTCGACACGGTGCTGAACGTCGACAAGGCGAACGTCATTCTGGCGGTCGAAAGCGACTTCCTCGACGCCGCGCCCGGCCACCTCCGCTACGCCCGCGACTTCGCGCGCCGCCGCCGCGCTCCCGAGGAGGGCAACCCCGACGGGATGAGCCGGCTCTACGCGGTCGAGAGCATGCCGACGCTTGCCGGCGCCCGCGCCGACCATCGCTTCGTCGCGCGTCCTGACGAGATCGAGACAGCCGTGCGGGCGCTCGCCGCCGAGCTGAATGCCGGTCCCGCCGACTGGAAGGGGGCGGGGCCGGGCTGGGCCGCACCGGTCGCCCGCGACCTCGCGCGCAACCGCGGCGCGGCGCTCGTCCATGCCGGGGCGGCGCAGCGCGCCGCGGTGCACGCCCTCGTCCACGCGATCAACGCCGCGCTCGGCGCGCCGGGAGGGACGCTCACCTATATCGACCCGGTCGAGGCCGATCCGGTCGACCATGCCGGCTCCCTCGCCGACCTCGTCCAAGACATGACGGACGGCAAGGTCGACACGCTGCTGATCCTCGGCGTCAACCCGGTCTTCACCGCCCCGGCGGACCTCGGCTTCGGCGAGGCGCTGCGGCGCGTGCCGATGTCGGTGCATCTCGGTACGCACGTGGACGAGACCGCGGCGGCCTGCTCCTGGCACGTTCCGGAGGCGCACGAGTACGAGCGGTGGAGCGACGCCCGCGCCTACGACGGCACGGTCACGATCCTGCAACCTCAGCTCCGGCCGCTATGGGGCGGCTGGTCGCCGCACGAGATCCTCGCCGTGCTCGGCGGCGAGCCGCGCCCGAACGGCTACGCGATCATCCGCGATGCCTGGATGCAGGAGGCGCAGCGGCGGGGCGAAGCGAACGCCGAAGCGTTCTGGACGGACTCCGTGCGCTCGGGCGTGGTCCGCGACAGTGCTGCCAAGCCGGTCGATGTGGCGGCGCGCGGTGACATCGCTGGACAGCTTGGCGCACCGCAACAAGCGCCGCCGTCCGGCACACTCACCGCCCTCTTCCGCCCCGACCCGTGGCTGCGCGAAGGGCGGTACGCCAACAACGGCTGGCTCCAGGAGCTGCCCCGCCCGCTCACCACCCTGACCTGGGACAACGCCGCGCTGATCGCGCCCGAGACCGCCCGCCGCCTCGATCTCGACAATGAAGATCTGGTCGAGTTGCGGACCTCGACGGGCAGCAGCGTCCGCGCGCCGGTCTGGATCACGCCGGGGCATGCGCCGGACTGCGTCACCCTGCCCTTCGGTTTCGGGCGCACCGTCGCCGGGCGCGTCGGCAAGGATGTCGGATTCGACGCCTTCCGCCTGCGCCCGCGGGATGCGCTCTGGCAGCTTGCCGGGCTTCAGGTGCGCAAGACTGGCAAGAAGGCGAAGCTCGCATCCACCCAGCACCACCAGATGATCGAGGGCGAGGACGTCGTCCGCAGCGGCACGCTCGACGAGTTCCGCGGGAACCCGAAGTTCGCGCAGAAGCCCGATCCCGAGGAGTCGCTCTATCCCGCCTGGGAGTACAAGCGAAACGCCTGGGCGATGGCGATCAACCTCAACTCCTGCATCGGCTGCGCCGCCTGCACCGCGGCCTGCCAAGCCGAGAACAACATTGCGATCGTCGGTAAGGAAGAGGTGCTGCGGAACCGGCAGATGCATTGGATCCGCGTCGACCGCTGGTTCGCGGGCAAGCCGGAGATGCCGGACGAAATCTTCTTCCAGCCGGTGCCCTGCATGCATTGCGAGAATGCGCCGTGCGAGGTGGTCTGCCCGGTCGAGGCGACGGTGCACGACACCGACGGGCTCAACGTCATGGTCTACAACCGTTGCGTCGGCACGCGGTTCTGCTCGAACAACTGCCCGTACAAGGTCCGCCGCTTCAACTACTTCAATTACTCGCAGGACGACCCGCGGCTTGCGCTGTCCTGGAACCCCGACGTGTCTGTCCGGGCGCGCGGCGTCATGGAGAAATGCACCTACTGCATCCAGCGGATCCGCGAAGCCCGGATCGCCGCCGACCGCGACGACCGGCCGATCCGGGACGGCGAGATCAAGACCGCCTGCCAGCAGGTCTGTCCGACCGAAGCGATCGTCTTCGGCGACCGCAACGACCCGGACAGCGCGGTCAACAAGCGCAAGGCGAGCCCGCTCGACTACGGCGTCCTGACCGAACTCAACACGCGGCCCCGCACGACGTACGAGGCGCGTCTCCGCAACCCGAACCCCGAGATCGCGGAGACGTAAGGGATGGCGCTCGCCGCGGAAGAGATCCGGCGCGTCGTCGCGCCCGAGGAGACGGTGTCCTCGGTCACCAGCCATGTCAGCGACATCGTCCTGGAAAAGAAGACGCCGCTCTGGTGGTGGATCGGCTTCGGCTTTTCGACGGCGCTGTTCGTGCTGCTGATCGTCGCGCTGGCGTGGTTGTTCGTGAACGGCGTCGGCATCTGGGGCATCGACTGGCCGGTCGCCTGGGGCTTCGCGATCGGCAACTACGTCTGGTGGGTCGGGATGGCGAGCGGCGGGACGATCATCTCGTCGCTGTTCTTCCTCACCCGCTCGGAATGGCGGAGCGCCACCAACCGCATCGCCGAATCGATGACCGTGTTCTGCGCCGCCTGCGCCGGGATCATGCCGATCATCCATCTCGGGCGCTGGTGGTACTTCTACTGGCTCTTCCCCTACCCCAACGTGATGGGGACCTGGCCGCAGTTCCGCAGCCCGCTGCATTGGGATTTCGTCGCGATCCTCGTCTACGTGATCGCGTCCGTCGTGTTCTGGTATGTCGGGATGATCCCCGACCTCGCGACGCTGCGCGACCGCGCGACGCGGCGGTGGCAGCAGCTCTTCTACGGCGTCCTCGCCATGGGGTGGCAGGGCTCGTCCCGGCACTGGCGGCAATTCAAGGTCGCGTACCTGATCCTGGCGTCCTTCATGGCGCCGCTGGTCTGCTCCGTCCACAGCATCGTGGGTCTCGACTTCGCGGGCGGCCTGACGCCGGGCTGGCACGAGACGCAGTTCCCGCCCTACTTCATTTTCGGCGCCGTGCTGTCCGGCTTCGCGATCGTGCTGATGCTCGTGATCCCGATGCGCCGCGCCTTCGACCTCGGCGGGGTGATCACGCTGCGGCACATCGACGTGCTGGCGCGGCTGATGCTCACCTGCAGCCTGCTGATCGGGTACGCGTACCTGCTCGAAGTCTTCATGCCGTTCTACCGCGGCGAGCGGCACGACATCATCGTCGTCCTCTCGAACTTCACCGGGTACTACGCCGGCTGGTACTGGGCGAAGATCGTCCTCAATTTCGTGATCCCGCAGCTGCTCTGGTTCCGTGCGGTAAGGGTCAACCGGCCGCTGCTGTTCCTGATCTCGACCGGCATCGTCGTCGGAATGTGGATCGAGCGTTATGTCATCGTCGTCTCCAGCCTGCACCGCAACTACAGCGAGTCGAGCTGGTTCGTCTTCCGCCCGACCTTCTGGGACTGGGCGACGCTGGCGGGATCGGTCGGGCTCTTCCTTCTCGGCTTCTTCCTGCTGATGCGCTTCGTGCCGATGGTCTCGATGTTCGAGATGCGCGAGCTGATCCGCAAGAAGAACGGCGCCGGCCGGAGCGAGGAGGCCCCGTCATGAGCAGGCGAGACCTCTACGGCATTGTCGCCGCGTTCGAGCGGCAGGAGCCGATGCTCGATGCGCTGCGCCGGCTCAAGCTGGCCGGCTTCGAGCGGATCGAGGTCTACACGCCGTTCGCCGTCGAGGAAGTCGACGAGATCCTCGGTAAGCGTGCCTTCTGGCTGCCGATCCTGATTTTCGCGGCGGGTGTTGCCGGCGCGATCGGCGGCTTTTTCCTCCAATATTACGGGATGGCGATCGGCTACCCGCTCAATATCGGCGGGCGGCCGTTGAACAGCTGGCCCGCTTTCGGCACGACGACCTTCGAGCTGACGGTCCTGGCCGCGATCCTCATCGGCGTCGGCGGCCTGTTCGCGTTCTGCCGGATGCCGCGCCTCTACGACCCGATCTTCGCCGCGCCGGGCATCGAGCGCGCCAGCCAGGATCAATTCGTGATCTGCATCCGGGCAAGCGACGAGCGCTTCGACCGCGACCGGCTCCATTGGGTGCTCAACCGCTACGAGCACGTCGCCATCGCGGACGTGCCGGCATGAGGTCGGGGCGCTTGCTCTTTCCCCTCGGTCTGCTGGCGGTCCTGCTTCCGCTGGCGCTGACGGCCTGCGACAACCTCAAGAACCAGCCGCGCGACCGGACGTGGCGCCCGGCGAACGCCCTGCCCGACCGCAAGATCTGGCCGCCGGTTCCGCCGTCGAATTCGATCGCGCGGGAGGACGTTCCGCAACCCGCGCCGGCCCTGTCCGCGGCGCTGATCGAGCGCGGCCACGAGCGTTTCGACATCTACTGCTCGCCGTGCCACGGCTATGCCGGAGACGCGCACGGGATGATCGTGCAGCGCGGTTTCCCGGCGCCGCCGTCCTTCAACATCGACCGGCTCCGCCAAGCGCCGACGCAGCATTTCTACGACGTGATCTCGAACGGCTGGGGAGCGATGTATTCCTACGCCGACCGCATTGCCTCGGCCGACCGCTGGGCGATCGCCGCCTATATCCGGGCGCTTCAGGAAAGCCAGAACGTGGCCGCCGCGTCCTTGCCCGGCGATGTCCGGGGACGGCTGAAATGAGCCGGATCGCCGCCATTCCCCGCTTCTATCTCGGAACGCTCGGCGCGACAGCGATCGGCGCGGTGCTGTGCGCCATCGGCGCTGCGGTCGACGCGACCGGCTTCCTGCGCGGCTGGCTCGCGGCGTGGTCGTTCTGGATCGGCCTGCCGCTTGGCGCGCTGATGCTGCTGATGGCGCACGACCTCACCGGCGGCCGGTGGGGTGCGGCGGCTGGCGCGCCGCTTGCCGCCGCCGCGGCGACGCTCCCGCTTGCCGCAATTCTGTTCATTCCGGTCCTGCTCGGAGTTAGCCGGCTCTATCCCTGGGCGCGGCCGGAGGAAGCGGCGCACCTCGCTAACCATTTCTACCTGAACGTGCCGTTCTTCGTCGCGCGGACGGTGGTCTATTTCGTCTTGTGGTGTCTGCTCGCGTGGCTGGCCGCGCGCCGCCGCCCTCCCGAGAAAGTCGGCGCCGCCACGGCCGCTGCGCCTTCCCTGATCGTGTTAGCGCTAACAGCGACCTTCGCCGCGTTCGATTGGACGATGTCGCTTCAGCCGGACTGGTCGTCGAGCATCTACGGGATGCTTGTGATCGGCGGCGACCTGATCGGCGCGCTGTCGGCCGCGACCTTCGCCGCGATCGTCACGCGCCGCGCCACGACGCCCGGCGAGCGGACCGACCTCGGCAGCCTGCTGATCGCGGGGATCCTGGTCTGGGCTTATTTCGCCTTCATGCAGTTCGTGATCATCTGGGAGGAGAACCTGCCGAAGGAGATCGCGTGGTACCTGCCGCGCTTCGCGGGCGGGTGGACCGGCGTTGCGATCGCCGTCGCGCTCGGCCAAGGTCTGCTGCCGTTCCTTGCCCTGATCTGGTGGCCGGTGAAGCGCAGCCGGTTCGGGCTCGCAGCGGTGTGCTGCCTGCTCCTCACGGCGCATCTCCTCGAATGCTGGTGGCTGGTCCTCCCCGGCTCGGGCGATGGAGGCTTCACGTGGCAGGCGATCGCCGCGAGCCTTGCGATCGGCGGCGCGTGGTGCGCGCTCTTCGGATGGCGGCTGGAGACCGGCCGGCTCCTGCCGCGGCAGTTCGACCGGCGTACCGGCACGGCAGCGACATCGCGGGCGCACTTCCATGGCTGATGTCGCCCAGAGCACGGTCCGGAACCCGGAGACCAAGCGCGAGCGGTCCGACGTCCCGCTCTGGACGTTGGCGCTCGTCGCCGGCATCGTCGCCGGCTCGGTCGCGATCGTCATCGGCCTGCTGCTGCTGATCTATCCGGAAGCGATCGGCATTCAGCCGAACGGCCTTACCGAAGCGGTGCCCGCGCCGCAGTTGCAGCCCGACCCGGCGGCCGACATGCGCGCCTACCGCCGCGCCGTGCAAGACCGGCTGACGAGCTACGGCTGGGTCGACAAGGACCGGGGGATCGCGCACATCCCGATCGACGAGGCGTCAAGGCGGATCGCCGAACGCGGCATTCCCGACTGGCCGGCTGCGGCGCAAGGGGCGGCGAAATGATCTGGAAGTCTGACACGCGGTCGCCGCTTCTCCCTCTCCCGTTCACGGGAGAGGGGCGGGGTGAGGGGAGTTTCTTTTTTCTTCTCGTCTGGGCGCTCGCCAGATCCCTGCCCTCACCCCGACCCTCTCCCGCAAGCGGGAGAGGGAGATCGACAGCGGGGCAGAGAGTGGCAGCGCTTGCCGTTGCCCTCGCATGCTGCATCGCCACCACGCAACCAGTTGCTGCCGCGCAATCCTCCCTCCCCGCCGACGCGCTCGCTGATCTCGCCTTCGCGCAGCATCCCGGCGCGGCCCTGCCGCGGGACGTGCTGCTGCGCGACGAGCAGGACCGGCCCGTCCGTGTCGGCGACCTGTTCCGCGGCGCCAAGCGGCGGCCGATCGTGCTGGTCTTCGACTATTTCCGCTGTACCACGCTCTGCGGCCTCGTCCTGGGCGATCTTGCGGCGGCGCTGCAGAAGGTGCCGCTGACGCCCGGCCGCGACTACGAGGTCGTCGCGGTCAGCATCGATCCGCGCGAGACGCCGCAGGACGCCGCCGCGCTGAAGGCCCGGCACTTCGAACGAACTCCGGCGCTTGCGGGCGCGGCGCAGTTCCTCGTCGGCGACGAGGGCGAGGTGCGGCGGCTCGCCGACGCGGTCGGCTTCCATTACCGGTTCGACGAGGCGCTCGGCCAGTATGCGCATCCCGCCGGGGTCGTGCTCGTCTCGCCGGACGGCACGGTGTCCCGCTACATTCTTGGAATCCAATATGAGCCGATGGACCTCCGGCTCGGCATCGTCGACGCTGCGCAGGGGACGGTGGCGTCGCCGTCCACTCAACTGCTGCTGCTCTGCTACGGATACGACCCGGCGCAGGGCAAGTACAACCTCGTCGTCGGGAATTTGCTGCGGATCACCGGCGTCGCGTCGATCGCCGCGGTCGGGCTGGTGATCCTCCTCGCCGGGCGGCGCGGGCGGCGGCGCGGCAGCGGCCGCGCCCTGCCGACGCGGCCGCCGGTCCGGCAGAGCTGAGGCAGGCCGGCGATGGACGGCGTCGCTTTCCTGCCGGTGACGGCATCGAACCTCGCGGACAACGTCAATTGGCTGTCCGTCGGGCTGGTCCTCGTGACCGGAGCGATCCTCGCGCTGGTCTTCGGCCTGATGCTGACCTTCTGCGTCCGATACCGGCGCGGCAGCACGGCGGATCGCGGCGGACGGGTGCGGCGGTCCTGGAGGATCGAGGTCGGGTGGACGACGGCGACCTTCGTCGCCTTCATCGGACTCTTCTTCTGGGGCGCGAACCTCTACATCCGGGAGCGTCGCCCGCCGGCCGACGCGACCGAAATCTACGTCGTCGCGAAGCAGTGGATGTGGAAGGTCGAGCATCCCGGCGGACAGCGCGAGATCGACACGCTGCACGTCCCGGTCGACCGCCCGGTACGGCTGGTGATGACCTCGCAGGACGTGATCCACGATTTCTACGTCCCGGCGTTCCGCGTGAAGCAGGACGTGCTGCCCGGCCGTTACGAAGACCTCTGGTTCACGCCCACCAAGGTCGGCGAATACCACCTGTTCTGCGCCGAGTTCTGCGGCACCGAGCACGCCCACATGGGCGGCTCGGTGATCGTGATGCAGCCCGGCGACTACGAGCAATGGCTTGGCGCACAGGGCGGCGGGGAGAGCCTCGCCCAGGAAGGCGCCGCGCTGTTCCGGCAGTACGGGTGCAGCGGCTGCCACGGCGCGGCGAGCAGCGTGCACGCGCCGCCCCTCGAAGGGCTCTACGGCCGCCCGGTGCCGCTCGCCGACGGGCAGGTCGTGACGGCCGACGACCGCTACATCCGCGATTCGATCCTGATGCCCAAGGCGCAGATCGCGGCCGGATACCCGCCCATCATGCCGTCCTTTGCCGGGCAGATCGGAGAGGAAGACCTCGTGAAGCTCATCGCCTACATCAAGTCGCTCGGCGCCGTCGCGAGGCCGCCCCGATGACCGTAACGACCTTCGAGGCGAACCCGCCGGCTCCCGTCACCGCCTCGGACAACTACCTCACTGACGGGTTCACGATCCGCTCCTGGCTGCTCACGCACGACCACAAGCGGATCGCGCTCCTCTACTTCGCGTCGATCACGTTCTTCTTCTTCGTCGGCGGGGCCGCCGCGACGCTGATCCGCATGAACCTCGTCGATCCGGCCGGCTCGATGGTGCAGCCGGAGACCTACAACCGGCTGTTCACGATCCACGGCGTCGTGATGGTGTGGTTCTTCCTGGTGCCGTCGATCCCAACGACGCTCGGCAATTTCCTCTTCCCCCTGATGCTCGGGGCG
>DASWRT010000252.1:0-8449 GCA_036403035.1 Allostellaceae bacterium
AGAGCTTGGTGACTTCCTTGTAGGCACCGTTGCCGAGAACCAGCGCAGCGCGCTTTTCTTGCGCGTCGGACGGCGGCGCCGGCGCGAGTAGCGCGACAGCCACGGCCGCCACGAGATGAAGCACATGTCGCATCAGCCCCGACCTGCTCTAGGGTGGAAAGTGCACTGCGTGGTCGGTGGTTCTACTTAGACTATCACCATTGCCAGACCCATCGGAAGAGAGAAGACCGTGCAGTACCGCGGCGGCGAACCGTCTGTCTCGATAATCACCGTTTGTCGGACGCCGCTTTGGGCGCGGCTCAGAGCTGTCGGACGGCAAACGACTGTCGGAGTCGTCGCCGTCGCGCAGTAGGTGCGGAATGCGGCGAACCCGACGCCTGCTGTCGCCCTCGCGGATCCTCAATTCGGCAGGTACGTGTAGCTCGGCAGCCCGTGCGCCTCCAGCGACGCGCGGATGGCGTCCTCGGGGATGCCGAGGCAGATGCGATAGAGCGTCTGCAGGACGTAGATGAAGACCGGGCCGTGGCAGCGGTCCTCGGGCACGAGGATGTGGCCGACCTCGTGCAGCACGAGGAAGCGGTAGAGGAAGCCGTCCTCGATGAGGATGCGGTTTCCGGCGACATCGGCGTACCCGCCGATCTGCGGATCCGGGAAGCCGGGAACGAGTTCGAGCGCCGGGGCCGGGCGGTCGCAGGCGGCAAAGATCTCCGCGATCAGGACATCGGCTTCGGGCTTCGCGATGATTTCGTGCCCTTGACGAAACCTGGCGAACAGCCGGTCTTCCCACGCGCAGAGCGCCGAGCGGTATTCGACATCGGCATCGCCGCAGGCCTTGGCCGCGACGACACCTTCGGTCAGCACCCATCGCACCGAGTTGGAGAACCCTTTCATTCCAGCGGTTGCGCGAGCGGGTGCTGCCCGGTGCTCGGAACGCAGTGGAGCGATAGCCTGATCGCCATGAGTCCGAGGCAAGTCGTCGACGGTTAAATCCGCGCTGGCGGAACTTATTTGCGGGCTCCGCCGCGCCGCCGCCGGCTCTGCCGGCTGTGACTCGCTTTCCTTGCGCCTCTCCCAAGGTCCCGGACGCGTTGCGGCCATAGCCAGGGCTGCCCACACGAAGACCGGCAGGCCGCCGCTGCGTCGCGTATTGACCACGCGCCGCACGCTGCCGACGCCGCAACTATCGTCACTCGTTGTCCTCGCCGGCATGACGCAAGTCTCCATCCGCCGATGCTGCAGCGCAACATGCCTGGATGGCCGGCGGCAACAGGTTTTGTGCAGTGCATTATGCGACTTAAGGACGCGGGCGTCAACGCAATGAACCGCTTTGTTGCGCATCGTTGAGTAACAAAACGCTGATTAACAACCTCATACAGGGTGAAAATTCATGGGGCCGTGGTGAGTGTCGAGGCCCATTTCCGGTGCGACGGATAAGCTGAAACTCATAACAATCCTGGCAGATCTTCGGGGGTGGCGACCCGAATGGCAGCCGGGTGTTGTGGTTAATTTCACATATTGAATACCCTTTTTTATAGTGTAACATTGTGTGACTGAGTCGACAATGATGCCGTGAGCCTTCGCGCGAGTTGATCTGATTTGGCATCGAACTTGCACTTACTTTTGTGCGATGCGGCACACCTGGGGGAGTTGTCTATGCGCGCCCAGTTGCACCTTCCATGGCGACGCCAGAATGCTCTCGGCACCCGCTGCCAGCATGCCCACGACGAATCAACGGAATGGCCGGCGCCGGCCATACGGCAGCGGCTGACCGGTTCGAGCGGGATCCGGCGAGCCGTTTGCGCGGCGGCGTTCGTGGCGGCGACGTTGGCCTGTCCGGGGCACCCGGCGGCAGGTACGATCGCGCAGACGCAGACGTGGATGGCGCCTGCCGATCCGGCGCAGACAATCCTCGGCCCCGATGACGCTCAGGGCGCCGTGGTCTGGAGCCATGGCCGTTCCATTGACGCCGAGGATTATCTGGCGCCCACGCCGCCATACGCCGCCGCACTGCGCGAAAGCGGCTGGGACACGTACCGCTTCAACCGCTTGCGTGAGCACGACACTCTGCCGGACAGCGCACGCGCGCTCGCCGCTGTCGTGCACGAGCTCAAGGGCCGCGGTTACCGGCATGTCATCCTCGCCGGCCAATCCTTCGGCGCCTTTCTCTCGCTGATGGCCGCCGATGCCAGCGACGAGGTCGACACGGTGATCGCCACCGCGCCAGCGGCGTTCGGCACTTTTTCCGACTCCTACGACAGCTGGCGGCAGAATGCTTCGCGCCTTTACCCGCTGCTCGACGGGGTACGCAGCGCCCGCGTCATGCTGTTCTTCTTTCACGGCGACGATTTCGATCCCGGCGGACGAAACGAGCGCTCGCGGGAAATCCTCGAAGCCCACCACGCCAAGTACCTCATCGTCGACCAGCCCGCGGGGTTGGTCGGGCATTGGGCGGCGGCGACGCCGGCGTTTGCCGAACGCTTCGGTCGCTGCATGCTCGATTTCGCCGGAGCGCGCGCCGGCCGGCCGGATATGCCTTGCGACCGGGAGGCGCCCGAGGTCGCGGAGGACGGCAGCATATCGACCGGCCCCGGCCCGCAGCCGCTGATCTCACATCTCGCGTCGACAAAGATCCCGTCGGACGGAGCGGCGGCCGGGCCGGCAAAAAATCGCCAACGGTGATACCGCCGCTCCTCCGCTCCGGTGCGCTTGCGCCGACATCGCCTGCCTCTGCGACAACGAAGAGCCCATCTCAGGCTTTCGGCCGTTCCGCAATACCGCCTATGTTCGCTTCACGGAGTGTATGGGCAGGCGCTGGCGGACGGAGAGGCGCGGATCTTGAACGGCAATGTAGTGATCATCGGCGGCGGCGTGATCGGCAGCGCGGTCGCGGCTTTCCTCGCGGCGGAGCCGGGCTTCGCCGGGCGCACGATCGTGATCGAGCGCGACCCGACCTATCGCACCGCGTCGTCGGCGCTCTCGGCCAGCTCGATCCGGCAGCAATTCTCGACGCCCGTGAATATCGCGATCTCACGCTTCGGGATCGGGTTCCTGCGCGACATCGGCCGGCGCCTCGCTATCGAGGACGATCCGGCAGCGGCGCCGGATGTCGGGCTGCGCGAGCCTGGGTATCTTTACGTCGCGACCGCGGCCGGAATGCCTATTATTGAGGCAAACCATCGGGTGCAGCGGGAGCAGGACGTCGACGTCGCGCTGCTCGATCCCGGCGCGCTCGCCGCCCGCTTCCCGTGGCTCGCCGTCGACGATCTTGCGATGGGATCGCTCGGCCTTTCCGGCGAAGGCTGGTTCGACGGATACGCGCTGCTCCAGGCATTCCGCCGCAAGGCGCGCTCGCTCGGGGTGCGCTACCTCGCCGACGAGACGGTCGCGCTCGACCGGCGGGGCGGCCGGATCGAGGGCGTCCGCCTCGCCTCCGGCGAAACGCTTCCGGCCGGCGCCGTGGTCAACGCCGCCGGGCCGTGGGCGGCGAAGGTCGCGGCGATGGCCGACCTCGATCTGCCGGTGCGCGGCCGGCGCCGCTCGGTGTTCGTCTTCGATTGCCGCGAGAGCCTGCCCGGCTGCCCGCTGGTGATCGACACGTCGGGCGTCTGGTTCCGGCCGGAGGGCGCGCACTTCATCTGCGGCATGTCGCCCGCCGAGGGCGAGGAGGATCCGGACGACGTGCCGCTGGAGGTCGAGCACCACTTGTTCGAGGAGGCGATCTGGCCGGCGCTCGCCCGGCGGGTGCCGGCGTTCGAGGCGGTCAAGGTGCTCTCGTCGTGGGCCGGCTACTACGACTACAACGTCTTCGACCAGAACGGCATCGTCGGCCGCGATCCGGACATCGAGAATCTCTATGTCGCCAACGGTTTCAGCGGCCACGGGCTGCAGCAGTCGCCGGCAGTCGGCCGCGCCGTCGCCGAGTTGATCGCGCACGGCGCGTACCGCACGCTCGACCTGTCGCCGCTCGGCCCGGAGCGCATCCGCGCCGGCCGGCCGCTTCGCGAGTTGTGCGTGATCTGAGGCGGCTCTACCGCTGTCGGGCAGAACGGCTGTCATCTGCCCCTTTGGGGTGAGTGTGGAACAATGTCGTCCCCTCGTTGTTGGGATCAACGGCAGGGAAAGCCACCCCATCGAGTCATCTCACGGTTGCGCATGAAAACCAGCCGCCGCCCGGCTTTGCTGTCCCGACGAACTGTGCTTGCCGCCGCCGGCATCGGCGCGGCCTTCATCCGCACGATCCCCTCCGCCTGGGCCCAATCCGCCTTCGAGGAGCGGCGGCTGCTGATCGAGAACCCGCATACCGGCGAGAGCTTTGCGGACGTCTATTGGTGCCGCGGCCAGTACGTCGAGCCGGCGCTGGAACAGATCAATTGGGTGATGCGCGACTTCCATCGCGACATCGTCGAGCCGATCGACCCCTCGCTGCTTGACCTGCTGTACCGGCTGGCCGAGACGGTCGACGCCGAGAATCCGGTGCGTATCCTCTCCGGCTACCGAACGCCCGAGACGAACCGGCTGCTCGGCCGGGAGGGGCTGTCGGTGGCGAAGAACAGCCAGCATCTCTACGGCAAGGCCGCCGACATCTGCATCGAGGGCGTCAGCCTGCGCGATCTGCGGCGCGCCGCGCTGGAACAGGAAGCAGGCGGCGTCGGGCTGTATCCCCGCGACGGCTTCGTCCATGTCGATGTCGGGCCGGTCCGCACCTGGGCATGGCCGGTGCGGCGAACGCGACGGCGGCACGGCGGCAGCTCTGCCGCCGCCGAGGGTGGCCGCGGCAGGGGCGGCCGCAGGGCCTGACCGATCGCCGGCGGCTGCGGCGGCTCGCCGATGTTGCCGGACGCGTCCGGTTGCGGCATTTCTCCATGGTCGCACCGCTCTCGTTGCGGGCAATCGAGGACATGGAGGATGGAATGCGTCGGTCCCCATCGATGTTGCCGATCGGCGCGTTGGTTGCCGGTCTCGTTCTGGCGTCGGCCGCCGCGACGGCCGGACCCGCCGCCGGATTGTCGCCGGAGCGCGCTCCGGGTTCCGCGTCCCTCACGCGCGTTCAGGCGACCGCCGCGCAGCAGCAGATGGCGCGGATCAACGTCAAGAGCGCCGTTCTCCGCGCTTCGCCCGAATCCAAGGGCAAGAAGCTTGCCTCGCTGCGGCGCGGCACCCACGTCGAGATCCTCGACAGCACCGGCGACTGGGCGCATGTCCGCGCCGGCAAGCGGGAAGGCTACGTCCTGAAGACGCTGCTCGTCGCGGGCGGGTGAGCCGTATCCGCGACGGAATCCGAACCGGCGCGGACGGCGGCCGCTCGCCGGGACTCCCACGCCGCGCACGGCAACGGTGTCTTCTCCCATCGTCGCCCCGTTCTTCCGGTCCAAGGAGCCGCCGACACGCCGACTTTATCGCGACGCCGACGCGGGGACCACCCGCCCGCCGCCGCTATGACGTCCGACCCGGATCTGCGAGAGCGGATGCGGAATATGAGTTGAGGATCGGGGGATCAGGAAAAAGGAACGCTTTAACGCGAAGGACGCAAAGGGCTCGCGACGGACGCGGAGGGAATTCATGGCGCGCAGGCACTCCGCGGCGCCGGCCGTCGCGTCCCTGGCGAACCCTTGGCGTCCTTCGCGCTGAGGCGTTCGCGGTTGATCTGAAACGCGGCGGCTGACGGGGGCGGTGGCGGTCAAGCGGCGATCGGCTCGCCGCTTATGTTCCCGGGCTCGCCGGCATAGCTCTGCCACATCGCCCGAAAGGCCGGTTGGCGGACGAGAAGCTCCGCCGCGGTGCCGGCATCGACGATCCGCCCGTCCGCCATCAGTATAACCGTGTCGAAGCGCGGCAGCAGATGCAGGCGACGGATCGAGGAGACCACGCAGGCCGCGGGGAAGGCGCCGAGCAGATTGTCGTAGATCCGCGCCTCGGTCGCGGGATCGAGGCTGCTGGTCGGCTCGTCGAGCATGATCAGCGAGCTGTCGCGCGCCGCGAGGATGCCGCGCGCCAGCGCCACCCGCTGCTTCTGCCCGCCGGAGAGGTTGACGCCGCGCTCCGCCGTGCCGGTCGCGAGTCCGTGCGGCAGCCGTTCGATCACCGGCGTCAGGCGGGCGAGGTCGCAGGCGCGGCGGATCGAGGCCGGGCCGTGCTCGACGCCCATCGTCACGTTCTGCCCGATGCTGCTCTCGAACACTTCCGGGTCCTGCGGGATCAGCGTCGCGATCGCGCTGAGGTTCGCGAGGTCCGGCCGCGCCGCGCCGTCGACCGAGATGGCGGCCTCTCCGGCGTCGTAGAGGCCGGCGAGGACACGCAGCGGCGTCGACTTGCCCGACCCGCTCTCGCCGATCAGCGCGATGCGGCCGCGCCGCAGCGTCAGCGAGACGTCGCGGAGCGCCGGCCCGTTGCTGCCGCGCGTCCCGGCATAGGCGAAGGAGAGGCGTTCGACGCGGATCTCGCGCCACCCCTGGGGGACCGGCGCCGTGCCCTTCGCCGGGTCCGGTTCGGCGAGGATCTCCTCCGCGCCTGCGAAATCGTGCTGGTAGCGGACGAGGTCCTGGTAGTTCGCCGCCATCGAGCTGACGACGCCACCCGCCTGCTGCGCGTACTGGAACACCATGACCGCGCTGCCGAGCAGCACCGGCTCGCCGCTGCGCCACGCGAGCAGGCCGCAGATCGCGACGAGGCCGCAGCGGATGCCGTTGTTGAGCAAGGTCGATCGCGCACCATTTCGCCTCGTTCACGACGGCGCTGCGGCGCAGCGGCGCGAACACCTCGGCGAGGCGCGCGGCGAGCGCGTGCCGCGTCGCCGCCTGGAGCCGCAGCGCCACCACCCTCGAGATGTTGCCGAGGCACGTCCGGTTTGATGAGCGGGGGGCATCGCCACCGCGCCTGTCCTCGACTCTACAGATCAAAGGCAAGAAGCGCCACATCCTGGTCGACACGCTCGGCTTGATCCTGATGGCGCACGTCCATCCGGCGAGCACGCAAGATCACGATGGCGCTCTGCCGTTGCTCAAGGAGGCACGCCGCCTGTTCCCGTTCATCGAGCGCATCTTCGCCGACGGCGGCTATCAAGGAGGCACAACAGCCGCCGCCGTGAAGGCTCTCGGCAGTTGGGAACTGGAGATCGTCAAGCGCTCGGACCAGGCGACCGGCTTCGAAGTCTTACCGAAGCGGTGGATTGTTGAAAGAACGTTCGGATGGCTTGGACGCTGCCGTCGACTGGCGAAAGACTTCGAGAACCGCACACGCACGGCGCTTGCGTTTCTCCACCTTGCTCTCATCCGCGTCATGGTCCGACGTGTCGCAAGAGGCTCAGTTGGAACATAATCTTCCCGGACGGACTCTTAGGCACCGTTTTCAGTAATCCACGAGCACGAGCCGGTTGGCGATAAGGAAGATACAGGCTGCGGTCAGCAGTGCATCGATGATGCTCGCCAGCCTATCGCGTCTCCGATCGAGGCGCTTGTTGGCGAGGAGCCAAGCGTTTGCATGTTCGACGATGCAGCGGACAGCGCCGAGGCCGGAGCCGTGCGGCTCGCCGCTCTTGTAGCGGATGATCGGCAGGATACCATCGCGCACGCAGAGCCATCGGTTCTCGGCGCTGTCGTATCCGGCGTCGGCATAGAGCCGGGCGATGGCAACACAGACGACCAGGGCTCGGCGCAGCAGGCCGGGAAAGAGCATCGTGTCGTTCACGTTGGCGGCGGACGGCAGCGCGACGAGCGGAATGCCGTCCGTCGACACGACCACATGGTATTTGGTGCCCGGCTTGCCGCGATCGGTCGGGTTCGGACCCGTCAAGTCGCCGCCGTGCTTGGCGCGCACGCTGCAACTGTCGACCACGACATCCCAGGCTGCGGCCGCGGCTTCCGGTCCCGAGCGCACCATCCGAACGAGCACGGCATGCACCTGGCGCAGAAGGGCGGCGGCGCTCCATTCGCTCAGGCGCCGACGCAGGGTCGAACCGGATACCCGCCCCGCGCTCGCACGCAGTTCCCGCCATTGCACGCCCTCGCGCAGAAAGAACCGCAGCGTTTCGAGAACGGCCTCGGCCGGCGAGCGCGGATGCCCGCGGTCGCTGTGCGGCCCTTCAATCCGGTCGATGATGCCGGCCACCAAACATAGGGCTGTCGGTCCCATCGTGCCCTCCCCGTGTCAATCGCACAGGGAACCTGGGCGCCTTTGCTGCCGTCCACAGCGGAGATCGCCACCGAAAATGCCGCTATCCACCACGCAGCGGATTTCTGAAAACCGCCCCTTAGATCGGAAACTCGTAATAGGGGCGAAACCGCGGGCGCTCAGGCTGGTTTGGCGGCGTCTCCGACGTGCTCGGGGAGGTCCCCGGCGGGGTGGCTGTCCGGGATGCCGAGGCGATCGCCAAGATAGCTCCAGAACGAGATGCCGAGTTTGGTACAGGTCTCCATCAGGCCGAGGAAGGCGTCGCGGCAATCGCGGCCGGCAT
>DASWRT010000253.1:0-3828 GCA_036403035.1 Allostellaceae bacterium
GTCGAGCGCAAGCTTCTGGTTGAGCACGGCCTCCCACTGGTCGCCGTTCGCGAGCAGCTTCTCCTTGTCGTAGAAGAGTTCCTCGCGGGTCTCCGTGGCGAATTCGAGGTTCGGTCCCTCGACGATCGCATCCACCGGGCAGGCCTCCTGGCAGAAGCCGCAATAGATGCACTTCGTCATGTCGATGTCGTAGCGCGTCGTGCGGCGGCTGCCGTCGTTGCGCGGCTCGGCCTCGATCGTGATGGCGAGCGCCGGGCAGACCGCCTCGCACAGCTTGCAGGCGATGCACCGCTCCTCGCCGTTGGGATAGCGGCGCAGAGCGTGCTCGCCGCGGACGCGCGGGCTGAGCGGTCCCCGCTCATAGGGGTAGTTCAACGTCACCGGCTGCTTGAACATCGTCCTCAACGTCATGGCCATGCCCTGAAGCAGCTCGGTCAGGAGCAGGCCGCGTGCGCCGCGATCCAGAAAAGCCATCGTCGTATCCTCAAATCACCGGCGGCGTCCGCCGGCCGGCACGGGCGGATGCCGCGCCGGCGCCGTTACCGCGCCGCGCGAGCCACTCCGCTGCCGTCATTTGGGCAGCCACCCCATGCCAGTCAGAACGCCGGCCGTCAACACCAACCAGAAAAGCGAGAACGGCAGGAACACCTTCCATCCCAGCCGCATAAGCTGGTCGTAGCGGAACCGCGGGAACGTCGCGCGCACCCACAGGAAGCAGAAGGCGACGAACGCGATCTTCAGCGCGAACCAGATCGGGCCGGGAACCCAGGTGAAGGGCGCGAAGCCGAACGGCGCGAGCCAGCCGCCAAGGAACAGGATCGACGTCATCGCGCTCATCAAGATGATGTTCGCGTACTCGCCGAGGAAGAACAGCGCGAACGCCATCGACGAGTATTCGACGAAGAACCCGGCCACCAGCTCCGACTCGCCTTCCGGCAGATCGAACGGCGAGCGGTTCGTCTCGGCGAGCGCCGAGACGAAGAAGATCACGAACATCGGCAGCAGCGGGATGCAGAACCAGATGTGGCGCTGCGCCAGCACGATGTCGGTGAGGTTCAGGGAGCCGACGCAGAGCAGCACCGTCACGATCACGAAGCCGATCGAGACTTCGTAGGAGACCATCTGCGCCGCCGACCGCAGCGCGCCGAGGAACGCGTATTTCGAGTTCGACGCCCAGCCCGCCATCACGACGCCGTAGACGCCGAGCGAGCTGATCGCGAAGAGGTACAGGATGCCGACATTGATGTCGGAGAGCACGACGCCGGTGGAGAACGGGATCACCGCCCACGCGATCAGGCTCAGGACGAAGGTCAGCATCGGCGCCGCGATGAAGACGAGACGGTTGGCGCCGCTCGGCACTACCGTCTCCTTCATCAGCAGCTTGAGCCCGTCGGCGAGCGG
The DNA here is from genome assembly GCA_036403035.1 of Allostellaceae bacterium. Taxonomy (GTDB): domain Bacteria; phylum Pseudomonadota; class Alphaproteobacteria; order ATCC43930; family CGMCC-115725; genus DASWRT01. Next base: position 1,402 of record DASWRT010000253.1, read on the forward strand.
CTGCAGCAGCCCGAACGGACCGACCACGTTCGGCCCCTTGCGATACTGCGCCGCGGCGATGACCTTGCGCTCGGCCAGCGTCAGGTAGGCGACCGCGACGAGCAGCGGCAGGATGATCGCGACGATCTCCAGGACCATCGTGACAGTCGGCATGGCATAGCCGGTCCAGAAATTACCCATGGGTGCCGGTCATCCGTTCGTCGGTGGTCGCCGCGACCGCCTCGCCGCGCGCCAGCGCGCTGCACTTCGCCATCGTCACCGAGGCGCGGCTGATCGGGTCCGTGTGGTAGAAATCGGCGATCGGGTAGGCGAAGGGCACCGGCTCGGCCGGGCCATCCTCGCCGAACGGTCCCCATGCCGCGGGACTCAGCTCGTCGATATCGGCAAAGGACGGGTGCAGCGCGACCAGATGCTGCCGGAGCTGCGGCAGCGAGTCGTAAGGCAGCTTGTGCCCGACGAACTCGGAGAGCGCCCGCAGGATGCGCCAGTCCTCCCGCGCCTCTCCGGGCGGGAAGACGGCGCGCCGCCCGAGCTGCACGCGGCCCTCGGTGTTGACGTAGACGCCGTCCTTCTCGGTATAGGCTGCGCCGGGCAGCACCACGTCCGCGCGGCGCGCGCCGGCATCGCCGTGATGACCCTGATAGATCACGAACGCCTTGCCGAGTCGCGACGTGTCGAACTCGTCGGCGCCGAGCAGGTAGACGACATCGATCTCGCCGGCCTCGCACCCGGCAAGGATGCCGGCCATGCCGCGCCCGCCCTGCCCCGGCACGAAGTCGATATCGAGCCCGCCCACGCGCGCCGCCGCGCGGTGCAGAACGTTGAAGCCGTTCCAGTCCTCGCGGACCATGTTGCATGCATCGGCGAGCGCCCGCGCCGCGCCCAGGATGCGGGCGCCGTCCGGTCGCGCCAGTGCGCCCGACCCGACGATCAGCATCGGTCGCTGCGCGTTCTTCAGCACCTCGCCCCAGCTATGGTTTGCGCCCGCGAGGTCGGACAGCACCTCCGGCCCGAGGCCGAGCTGCACCACCGGGAAGGTCAGGTCGAGCGTCGGGCCGATCGCCGCGACCTTGAAGCCGCCCATAAGATAGCGCTTACGCAGCCGCGCGTTGACGAGCGGCGCCTCCCAGCGCGGGTTGGCGCCGATCAGCAGGCAGGCGTCGGCCTGCTCGATCCCTGCGATCGTCGTGTTGAACAAGTAGCCCGCGCGGCAAGACGGATCGAGCGTCGCGCCGTCCTGGCGGCAGTCGATGCTCGTCGCGCCGAGCGACGCCATGAGTTCCTTCAACGCCAGCATCGACTCGACGTCGGCGAGGTCGCCGGCGACCGCCGCGATCCGCTCGCCCGGCACGCCCTTCAGCTTGGAGGCGATCAGGCGGAACGCCTCGGGCCAGTCCGCCTCGACGAGCCGGCCATCGCGCCGGATGTAGGGCCGGTCGAGCCGCCGCTTGGTCAGCCCATCGACGGCGAAGCGGGTCTTGTCGGAGATCCACTCCTCGTTGACCGCCTCGTTGACGCGCGGCAGCACGCGCATCACCTGCGGTCCGCGCGAATCGATGCGGATGTTGCTGCCGACCGCGTCCAGCACGTCGACCGACTCGGTTTTGCGCAGCTCCCAGGGCCGCGCAACGAAAGCATAGGGCTTGGAGGTCAGCGCGCCGACCGGGCAAAGGTCGATCATGTTGCCCGACAGCTCGGAGGTCAGCGCCTTCTCGACGTAGGTGCCGATCTCCATCGATTCGCCGCGGCCCGTCGCCCCCAGCTCCTCGACGCCCGCGACCTCGGTCGCGAAGCGGACGCAGCGCGTGCAGTGGATGCAGCGCGTCATGCTCGTCTTGATGAGCGGACCGAAATCCTTGTCCTTGACCGCGCGCTTGTTCTCCTCGAACCGGCCGCGGTCGAAGCCATAGGCCATCGCCTGGTCCTGAAGGTCGCACTCGCCGCCCTGGTCGCAGATCGGGCAGTCGAGCGGGTGGTTGATGAGGAGGAACTCCATCACCCCCTTGCGCGCCTTCTTGGCCTTCTCCGACTCGGTATGGATCACCATGCCGTCGGCGGCCGGCATCGCGCAGCTCGCGACCGGCTTCGGCGACTTCTCCATCTCGACGAGGCACATCCGGCAGTTGCCGGCGATCGCCAGCCGCGGGTGGAAGCAGAAATGCGGGATCTCGATCCCGGCTTGCTGCGCGGCCTGGAAGACCGTCGTGCCCGGCGCGACCTCGACCTCGCGACCGTCGATGGTCAGTTTCGGCATCGTCTCGAACTCCTCACGCGGCCCGCCGGCCAGCAGCGGCGGCGGCATCGCGGTACTGCTTGATGCGCGCTTCCATCTCGGGACGGAAATGGCGGATCAGCCCCTGGACCGGCCAGGCGGCGGCGTCGCCGAGCGCGCAGATCGTGTGGCCCTCGATCTCGAAGGAGACGTCG
>DASWRT010000254.1:0-6929 GCA_036403035.1 Allostellaceae bacterium
CCGACAGCTCCGACGGGTACTTGACCGCGGCGTCCGCCGGCAGGCCGACCATCGCGACCTTGAGCGCGGCGATCTCGTCGAGGAGCCGCGGCGGCAGGTCGTAATGCTCCTTGATCGGCACCTGGATGTTCTGCGCGACGGTGAGCGAGCTGAACAGCGCGCCGTCCTGGAACAGCACGCCCCACCGCGCCTCGATGTCGGGCGGGCGGTGCCGGGTCACGTCTTGGCCGAATATCTCGATCCGCCCGGCCGCCGGGTGGACAAGCCCGACGATCGTGCGCAGCAGCACCGACTTGCCCGTGCCCGATCCGCCGACCACGCCGAGCACCTCGCCGCGCCGCACGTCGAGATCGAGATCCTTATGGATGGTGACGTTGCCGAACCGCGTGACGAGGCCGCGCACGCGGATGACCGGTTCCGCGGCGCCGCCGCCCGCCTCCTCGCGGGCAGCGGCGACGGCGGCGGCGGGAAGCCGGGCGTCAGATCCCGAGGATGGAGAAGATGATCGAAAAGCCGGCATCGAACAGGATGATGAGGAAGATCGATTCGACGACGGAGAGCGTCGTCAGCCGCCCGACGCTCTCGGCGCTGCGCGAGGCGCGCAGGCCCTCGTAGCACCCGGTCAGTGCGATGATCGCCGCGAAGACCGGCGCCTTCACGACGCCGACCCAGAAGGTCCAGCCGGTGATCGCCGAGCGGAGCTGTCGCAGAAAGGTCGGGATCAGGATGTCGAGCGAGAAGTACGACATCAGCGCGCCGCCGAGCAGGCCCATCGCATTGGCGAAGAAGGTGAGCAGCGGCAGCGTGATCATCAGCGCGAGCAGGCGCGGCACGACCAGCACCTCGATCGGGTCGAGCCCGAGCGTATCGAGCGCGTCGACTTCTTCATTCACCTTCATGGTGCCGATCTGCGCGGTAAAGGCGCTGCCCGACCGGCCCGCGACGATGATCGACGTGAGCACGACGCCCAGCTCGCGCAGGATCGAGATGCCGAGCAGGTTGACCGTGTAGATCTCGGCGCCGAAGCGGCGAAGCTGGTCGGCGCCCTGATAGGCGAAGACGACGCCGATCAGGAAGGCCAGCAGCCCGACGATCGGGATCGCGTTGACGCCGGTCTGCTCCATGTGCGCGACCAGCGCGGTGAAGCGCAGCCGGCGCGGCGACGACAGCAGGCGCAGCAGCGTGATGCAGACGAGCCCGAAGAAGCCCAGGAGATCGCGCGCCGTGCGGCGAAGATCGGCGACCGACTCGCCGATCCCGGCGAGGAAGCCGATCAGCGAGTGGTGCGCCGGCACGGGATGCGGCAGCGGCGCGACTCGCCCGCCTTCCTCGACATGCCCCAGGAGCGGCGCGATGTCCGGCCGGACGCCGTCGAGCGCCACCGTCAGGCCGCGCGCCGCCAGTTCGTGCCGGGTCCGAAGCAGCAGCCACGCCCCTGTGCTGTCGATCTCGTCGACGGCCGCAAGGTCGATCCGCGCGGCCTGCGCACCGGCGGGATCGAGCCGGCGCAGCGCGGGATCGAGCGATGCCGCGGTCGCGACGCGCCACTGCCCCCCGGCGCGCAGCACCAGCGTCCCGTCGCCGTCGACCGCCGTCCTGAACCAGCCCCGTTCGTCCATGCGCCCCGTTCCGCCGCCGGCGCTGCCGCCGCCGCAGGCATCGCGGGCGCCCGATGCCGCAGCGCCCACCGGCGCAAACTTTATACACGTGCCGGGTGCCCGACCATGCGAAAAGGGCTGAAGCCGCCGTCCGAACTCGGTAGAGTACGCTGGAAAAAACAATGAGGCAGTGTCATGGACCTGAAGCATCACATCCGCGGAGTGCCTGATTTTCCAAAGCCTGGAATTCTTTTTTACGACATATCGACGCTTCTCGCTCACCCTGAAGCATGGCAAGAGACGGTTAAGAGACTCGACATTTCGTTGCGTCCGAAACATCCCGACCTGCTGGTCGGAATCGAGTCGCGCGGCTTCCTGGTCGCGGCGCCGCTCGCCTATAGCCTGGGCTGCGGATTCGCGATGGTGCGCAAGCGGGGCAAGCTGCCCGGCGAGACGATTCGGTATACCTACGATCTCGAATACGGCACCGACACGATCGAGATCCAGGCGGACGCGATTCGCCCCGGCCAGCGGGTGATCGTGCTCGACGACCTGCTGGCGACCGGCGGGACGCTGGGCGCGGCGGTCAAGCTGGTGCGTCAGGTCGGCGGCGTCGTCGTCGGCGCGGCCTGCATCATCGAGCTGTCGTTCCTTAAGGGGCGCGAGCGCCTCGACGTGCCGTTCACCTCGATGGTGGCGTACGATTCATAGGCGGCGGACAATTCGCGGACGGAATCCGGCTGCGGCGGCTCATGCAGCCGCGGCCGGGACAACGAGACTATTCCGGCGCGATCTTCGGCGACGGCCCGCAGCTCCGGGCGATGATTCCGTACAGCGGATCGCTCCCGTCGCTGGCCCGGCAGCAGCATTTGAGGTCGCGCCAGTTGCCAGCTTCCATCAGGTAATGCCCGACCAGGGTTATGTGCCCGTCGTCGTCGAGCATCCGCCAGCAGGCGATCGCCTTGGTCGGGAGGCAGCGGTTCGAAAAGGTGATGACCAGCGGCCCGCCCGGGCGGACCACCCGGCCGACCTCGCGGAACAGTTCGATCGGGCGCGTCAGGTACTGCACCGAGACGCAGATCACCGCGGCGTCGAACTCGCCGGTGCCGAGCGGCAGGTGCGGATCGCAGTTGAGATTCTGTACCCGCCACTCGTCGAGGAACGGGTTCTCCGCCAGCTCGTGGGCATTGAGCCCGATGCCGACGACGCGGCGGTACATCGCCTCTGGCGGAAGATGGCTGACCCAGCTCGACATCAGATCGAGGATCGCACCGCCTTCGGGAAGGACGCGCCGATAGAGCTCGGTAACGGCCTCGATCGCGCGCTCGTCGATAGGCGTGGCGAACCGCGAAATCCGGTAGAAATCCTCGTCGGGTGATTCATCGAGGCGGCGGAAAGCCTCCTCGGGGATCGACGCCATACGATTGACCCTGCGTTAACAGCCCTGTCCAGCACGAAAGATAGGCAGCCCTCTCGGGCTTTGCCACAGTCCCGCCGCAATGAAGATGCCGGAACGTGCGGCGCCGCCCCGTCCGACCGGGAACGGCCGAGGATGATGACGGGACGGAAAGGCATCTTGTTGCGCTGATCCGCCCAATCAGACGAGCCGCCCCGTCCCCGCCGCAATCACCCGGCGCAGCCGCTCGACCTCGCGGCGGACGGTCTTCGTCGGCAGGTTGGTGAAGCTCAGCAGCAGGCCGGGACCGCACGTCGCCTCGACCGCGAACGGGGTCAGGGCGTTCGGGCCGAGCCCGTCCGCGCGGGCGCGGCGCACGAGATCGACGTCGTCCTCGCCGCCGCCGAGCCGGGCCAGCACGTGCATCCCGCCGACGCTCGCCTCGACCCGCGCGATCCGCCTTCCGTCGACTGCGTCCTCCAGCGCCTCGATCAGCGCCGCGCGGCGTTCCGCGTAGAGGAGCCGCATCCGTTTGACGTGACGGGCGAAATGCCCTTCCGCCATGAAGTCGGCGACAACCGCCTGGGCAAGCGGCGACTGATGCGGATGCAGGGTGTCGCAGGCGCGCGTGAAGGCATCGAGCTGCGCCTCCGGCACGACGAGGTAGCCGAGCCGGAGACCGGGGAACAGGACCTTGCTGAAGGTGCCGGCATAGAGGACGCGCCCCGCCCCCGCGCCCACGCCCGCATCGAGGCTCCTCAGCGCCGGGAGCGGACGGCCGGCATAGCGGAACTCGCTGTCGTAATCGTCCTCGATGACCCATGCGTCCGCCGCGGCGGCCCAGGACAGCAGCGCAAGCCGGCGCGACAGCCCCAGCGTGACGCCGAGCGGGCATTGGTGCGACGGCGTCACCACCGCGAAGCGCGCGTCCGGCGCCCGCGCGATCCCGGCCGCGACGTCGAGTCCATCACCGTCGACCGGCACCGGAACGAGTCGCGCGCCGGCCAGCGCCAACCCCTGCCGCGCCAGCATGTATCCGGGATCCTCGACCCACACGGCGTCGCCGGGACGCAGCAGCACGCGCGCGATCAGGCCGAGCGCGCCCTGGAAGCCCGCGGTGACGAGCACCTGCTCCGGCCCGCAGGCGATCCCGCGGGCGATTCGCAGATAGGCGGCGATCGCCTCGCGCAGCGCCGGCAGGCCGCACGGGTCCTGATAGACGAGCGATGCGGTCGGGAGCACCCGCGCCCGTCGCGCCGCCAGCCGCGACCAGAGCTTGCGGGGAAACGCGTCGAGCGCCGGCAGCCCCATCTGGAACGGCAGCGGCGCGCCGGACCGGTCGAGCACCGCAACGTCGGGAACCGGCGCGCCGGCGATGCGCGGCGGGCGGCGCGCCGCAGCCGCCGGACGCCGCGGCTCCGCAAGGCCGCCCGGCGCCGCCATCGCCGATGCCGTGCCTGCCGCGTCTCCGAGCTGCGGATCGACGGTCGTTCCGGCGGCGCCACGGGTGACGACATAGCCCTCGCCGGCAAGGAGCTGGTACGCCGCGTCGACGGTCCCGCGCGCGACCGAGAGCTGGCCGGCGAGGCTGCGCGACGACGGCAGGCGCGCGCCGGGCGGCAGCGCCCGGCCCAGGATCGCGCCGCGGATCCGCTCGTAGATCTGCCGCTGTACCGGGGCCGCGCCCTGCCGCCGATCGATCTCGATCCCGTCGATCGGGCCGCCGCGACTTATGCCGTCGCGCGCGGTGTGGTCGTCATCCATCGCATGGCCCAGTCGTTCCGATCCGTTTTGGCCCTGCACGATAGGCCGACGGAGACGTACCTGTCCTCCATGCTCTGACGAATGGAGAAAACGATGACGGCAAGACTGGGTTATCAGGCGTTGCGTGATCTTGCGCCGGCGGTGGCGCCGGCCTTGATCGGCATGTCCGAGGCGGCGGCGAAGAGCGGGCTTGAGAAGCCGCTCCTCGAACTCGTGAAGATCCGCGCGTCGCAAATCAACGGCTGCGCCTTCTGCCTCGACATGCATACCCACGACGCGCGGAAGGCGGGCGAAAGCGAGGCGCGGATCTACCTGCTCAACGCGTGGCGCGAATCGCCGGTCTACAGCGAGCGCGAGCGCGCGGCGCTCGCCTGGACCGAGGCGCTTACGCTGGTGACCGAGGGGCACGTCCCCGACGCCGTCTATGAGGAGACCCAGCGCCGCTTCACGGAAAAGGAGCTGGCGAACCTGACGGCGGCGATCGTGGCGATCAATGCCTGGAACCGGATCGCGATCGCCTTCCGGTATATGCCGGCAGTGGCGGCGGAACGGTGACTCCGATGTCCTTACGGATCGGATCTGCGGCTGCTATCGCCGTCGCGGCGGCGGCTGCGCTCGCGCTTCCGGCTGCCGCCGCCCGTGCGGAGGGAATCGCGGCCAAGCCGGTCTTCGGCGAAAAGCTCCCGAACGTTCCCGGCAAGACGCTGACCGCCGTGGTCGTCGACTTCGCGCCCGGCGCCACGGACACCGCGCACCGCCATGCCGGCTCGGTCTTCGTCTATGTGCTGGAGGGGGCGATCCGCTCGCAGGTTTCCGGCGACGGACCGGCGCGCGTGTACCGTGCCGGCGAGACCTTCTTCGAGCCGCCCGGCAGCACGCACCTCGTCGGCGAGAATGCGAGCGCCACCGAGCCCGCCCGCATCCTGGCCGTGTTCGTCGCCGACGACGGCGCTACACTCACCAGCCGCGGCGGCGGCGACGCTACCGGCCGTTGAGGCCGGCGCGCCCGCCGCCCCAGCCCGCACCGTCACGGAGGTCAACGATGGAGCTGCGCCTTCCTTACTGGTCGATCGCCCCGGACGGCGTGCGGGCGATGACCGCCCTCTACAAATACCTGCCGGAATGCGGGCTGGAGCCGCTGCTGATCGATCTCGTCTTCCTGCGCGTCTCGCAGATCAACGGCTGCGCCTACTGCGTCGACCTGCATGCGCGCGACGCCCGCGCGAAGGGCGAGACCGAGCGGCGGGTCAACAGCGTCGTGACGTGGCGCGAGGCGCCGTTCTACACGCCGCGCGAGCGGGCGGCGCTGGCTTGGGCGGAATCGCTGACGCTGATCGCCGAAACGCGGGCGCCGGACGAGGATTACGAGGCGGCGAAGGCGCAGTTCTCCGAGAAGGAGCTGGTCGACCTGACGCTCGCGATCGGCCTGATGAACGCGCTGAACCGGCTCGCCGTCGGCTTCCGCCGCGGCCCGGCGCCGGAGCCGGCGTAACCTCGGCGAAGCGGCGCGCCGTTACGCCGCCTCCGCCCGCCGCTTGGCGTCCTGGCGCAGCATCAAGGCGCCCGCGGCGGTGATCGCGGTGCCGACCACGACGACGAACATCGTCGCCAGCGCGTTGATCTGCGGGCTGACGCCGAGGCGGACGCTGGAGAAGATCACCATCGGCAGCGTCGTCGCCGAGGGGCCGGAGACAAAGCTCGCGACGACGAGGTCATCCAGCGAGATCGTGAAGGCGAGCAGCCATCCGGTGATCAGCGCCGGCGCGATCAGCGGCAGCGTCACCGTCACGAAAACCTTCCACGGCCGCGCGCCGAGGTCGAGCGCCGCCTCCTCCAGGCTTCGGTCGAACGAGGCGAGACGCGCCTGCACGATGATCGTGACGAAGGCGAGCCCGATGGTCGCGTGCGCCAGCACGATCGTCAGCACGCCGCGCTCCTGCGGCCAGCCGATCGCCTGCCCCGCGGCGACGAAGAGCAGCAACAGCGACAGGCCGGTGATCACCTCCGGCATCACCAGCGGCGCCGTCACCAGGAACCCGAATAGCCCCCGGCCGGTGAAGCGCCTGTAGCGGCTCAACGCATAGCCGGCGAGCGTGCCGAGCACCGTCGCCAGCGTCGCCGACGACACCGCGACCTGGAGGCTGGTCGCCGTCGCGGCGCGGATCGCGTCG
>DASWRT010000255.1:0-10109 GCA_036403035.1 Allostellaceae bacterium
CGCGCCCTGCTGCCGGCGCTGATGAACGCGACGGCGTCGGCGCGGCTGGACGGGCTGGGAGCGACCGCCGGGCGGCCGGACGAAGGCACGGTGCTGTGGGCGCTCGGGATCGGCCTCGCCGTCACGGTCGTCGCACTCGGCTTCGCGTCCGGCACCATCGCCGCCGTCGTGACGGCGCTCGCGGTGGCCGGGCTGGGCAGGCTTGCGTGGCGGCAGATCGGCGGCTACACCGGGGACGTGCTGGGTGCGGCGCAACAGGTCGGAGAGATCACGATGCTTTTGGCGGCAGCTTCGGTGGCGGCATGAGCGCGGCGGCGGTGGCGGCGGCGAAGCCGGCGACGACCCGCTGGTGGTGGGTCCGGCATGCGCCGGTCACCGTCAATGACGGCCGCTGCTACGGCCAGACCGACCATCCCTGCGACTGCGCGGACGAGGCGGTCTTCGACGGGCTCGCGCGGCTTCTGCCGAAGGACGCGGTCTGGGTGACGAGCAACCTGCAGCGCACGCACCTCACGGCGGCGGCGATCGTCAAGGCCGGCCTGCCCGGCCCCGACCCGATCCCCGGTCCCGGTGCGATCGTCGAGCCCGACTTCGTCGAGCAGCATTTCGGCGAGTGGCAGGGCATGCGCTACGCCGATATCGCCAAGCTCCAGGCCGAGGCGTATCACCGCTTCTGGCTCGCGCCGGCGCACAAGGCTCCGCCCGGCGGCGAGAGCTTCGTCGATCTGATGGGCCGCGTCAGCGGCGCCATCCGCCGCATGAACGAGGCGTATGCCGGGCGCGACATCATTGCGGTGACGCACGGCGGCACGATCCGCGCCGCGCTGGCCGAGGCGCTCGATCTCTCGCCCGAGGCGGCGCTCGCCTTCACCATCGACAATTGCTCGCTGACCCGCCTCGAACGCTTCGACGGCGCGGGCGAGGGGCACGGCTGGCGCGTCGCCGCCGTCAACTTGCTGCCCGGCCGCGACGGGGCGTCGTCGGGAACGGGGAATCCGCTGCGGCCGGCCTGAGCGCCGGACAAGGCTACATCGTCAGGGTTATTCCGGCTCTGCGCCCATAGGCGGCGAGTTCCGACAGGAGCGCGTCGTCGTCGGCGAAGGAGCGGGTAGACAACACGGCGAGCGCGCCGGCGGTGATTCGGTCGCCGAACAGGACGCAGGCGCGATCAGGGTCGCACCGCCGCGATGTCCAGACGAGCCCCTGCGTGTCGGCGTGCGCGTCGTGGATGGCGAGCGCCCATCGCGCCGTCCGTTCGTATTCGCTCGCGAGCGTGTCGATCAGGTCGGCCCGCGTGAGCTGCCAACGATTCAGGTCGACCTCGAACAGGCCGGCCAGTGTCAGCTCCGCCGTCGTGCGCACCATCGAGTAGCGCAGGTCGGCGATCGTCCTGAACCGCACCTGCTTGAAGGAGGCGTCATAGGGGATCTCGTGGAAGATCGTCTCGTGCGCGGCGCATTCCAACGACACCGCCGCGTAAGCCGTCGCGACGTGGCTGCCGTCTGCCCGAGCCAGCGGCGCGAAGCGCGTCGGGCGGCCCTTGCCGGGGTTGAAGCCGTCCGCCGCGAAGCTGCGATGATGGATCTTGTGCAGGACCGTGTCGGCTTCGAGACGGACGCGGTGGATGTCCGGAAACGGAACCGGCGGCTCGGCCGCCTTTTTCATGTGGCGAAGGTTTCGTTCTCGTGCTCAGCCGCGGCGACGAGCCCATCCGGGTCGTCCAGTCGATCGTACGGACGGGCGCCCGCAAGCCATCCGTTCTCTGCGACGAACCAGAAAGCCGTCTGCCAGGGCGTCATCGTCTTCGGCAGGGTGGCAAGAACCCTTGCGACCGCCGGGCGCGGCTGTCCATCCTGGAACTGGAAGGCCGGGTACAACTCGGTGCCTTCGCGCGGAACCGAGAAGATCCTGCCCTGCTGTTTCCACCGTGCGCCCGTCGCACTGGCGTTTGCCGCCTTGTGTCCGGCCAACTCGGCCAATTCCCGGCTCGTATAGCAGGGGATATCGCGCAGGAAGGATGCGCGCAGCTTTGCATTGTCGAACTCGATCGCCTTGCGCGCATTCGCAACCGGATCGGCCGGAAGCAGGAGGGTCAGCAGCGCATCGATCTGTGCTTGGCTCGACCGCGCCAGATCCTCTTCGCGGGCGGACACCACGTCCGGTATGCGCCGCACCACCGCTTCGAGCGTCCGCTCAAGCAACGGATCGCCTTTCGGCGCGACATAGATGCGTTCGGCGTCGCCGACCGTCGCCTCGACGATCCTATGCGCGAGATCCCAGCCCGGCGCCTCCTCGTGGAGACTCGGTCCGGTGTAGTGTTGCTGGGACTGTTGCCGATCGAGCATCTCGGCGATCTTCTTTTCGAGCGCGGCCACACGGATAGAGCAGAGCCCTTCTTCCGCCGCCGGTAACGGCCTCCGTGGTTTGGCTGCCATCGCTGTTCCAGTTAAATGCGTAATCACAACTCATCAATAACCTATGTAACCAAAGCCGTCTCGTCAAGCGCCCGCCGATCAAGCGATTCGCGGCACGCCGGTGCGCCGGCCCCAAAATCGACACCGGCTTGTTCGCCGTCTTTAACCTCTCGGAAACCACGTTCGGGCGCATCCTCCCCGCCTTTCGCGCGGCGCCGTTCCAGTCGCCGCGCATGGGCCACGACAGCGGGAAGGAGGCGGCAACGCATGACATCTTCGGTCTGGGTGGACGCGGTCGGGTATCTCGGCGCGGCGACGACGCTGATCGGCGCTTCACGGAAGACGATGATCTCGCTGCGCGCCTTCGCGATCGGCAGCAATCTCTGCTCGCTCGTCTATGCGGTAGCGTGCGGGGTCTGGCCGAGCCTCGTCGTCAACGCGGTGCTGCTGCCGTTCAACATCCACCGGCTCATCGAGATGCGGCGGCTCGTCCGGCGCGTCGAGGCGGCCGCGAAGGGCGACCTCTCGCTCGATTGGCTCCGGCCCTTCATGGACCGCTCCAGCCATCCAGCCGGCGAGGTGCTTTTTCGCAAGGGCGACGATCCGGATCGCATGTACTTCATCCTGTCGGGGACGCTGAGCCTCGTCGAGATCGGACGCGAGGTCGGACCGGGCGAACTGCTAGGCGAGATCGCGCTGTTCTCGCCGGAGCACAAGCGCACCATGACCGTCGCCTGCGCCGCCGACTGCGAGCTGCTCTCGATCTCCGAGGCGAGCCTGCGGCAGCTTTGCCACCAGAACCCGGCGTTCTCCTTCCACCTGATGCGGCTCATCGCGCGCCGGCTGACCGGCGACGTCCGGCGCCTGGAGGCCGCGGGGCGTCCTGCGGCTCCCGCCGGCAATGCAGATCGCGACAAAAACGTAAACGAGGCGAAGCCCGCCGCCATCGCTGCGGAGTAGGGACGGCCGCGCCGCCGTCGCGTTGTCACCGCTCTACCCCTAGGTTAGAGTCCGCGTGCGCTCTCGCCGCGCCGTTCGTGCCGCGGAGAGAAGCGTACGGGGCTTAATCCGATGGCGACCGCACTCGGTCCGATAGGCAGATGGCTGCGCGGCGGCGGCCTCGCCGCGCTCGTTCTTGCCGGCGCCCTTGCCGTGCCGGGGCCGGCGACGGCACAGGTGCCGAGCACCAGCGGCATGGACGAATTCTACTCGAACGGCCGCGGTGGCCCGGCTCCCGGCGGCGGACCGATGTACGGAAACGGCCGCTACGGACGCGACCCGCAATGCAGCGGTACCGATCGCTCGTACTACGACCAGCTCTACAGCAGCACGGCGATCGTCCTCAGCGTCCCGGACATGCAGCGCCTCGATCGCGCGACGGGCCGCGCGATCTGGTACCGCTGCGGCGCGTGCGCCGATCAGGCGATCTGCTGGCCGCGACCAGGTTACGACGATCTCATTGCCCAGGTGCTGCCCGAGAGGCGCCCTCCCGCTCCCCAGCCGGAGAAAGCGCCGGACGCCAAGGCTGCGGCCGACGACATTCGCCGCAAGTGGAGCACCGCGCCTCCGCTGAAATCGGGCGTTTCGTACACGACCACCATTTTCAAGGGCCAAAAGCTTCACGCGGTCAAGGTGACCGGCGGTATCAGGATCGGCTTCAGCCCCAACGGCAAGACGCTCCAGGGTTTCGTGAGCGACGATCCGGGGGCCACCGGCGCGGTCACCGGCACGTTCTCGGATTGGAGCCCGGGCAGCGCGCGTCCGCCGAACGTCGGCGGGCCGGTCGTCGTGGGCGGCAAGATGGTCGCGCCGAAATATGGCCAGACAGGCGCCTTCCCGTTTGCGCCGCGCAGCTTCTTGGGGTACGCGGCCGGCAGCGGTTTCTTCGTGCAGGAGATCCCGGCCTTGCCGACCGCCCGGGCGCGGCAGCTCCAGCCCACCGTCGAGGGGCTCGGCGCCGCGCAGGGCCTGGGCGGGCTCGGGCGGCTGCTCAAGGGCGGGCAGGATGTCCACAACACCTACGCGGGGCGGGATCAGCAGTTCGGACCCGGGCAAGTCTCGGACACCGCCAACGCACGCGCCGTCGCGGGTGTCGCGGATGGGGGACGCACGCTCGTTCTGCTGGTTGAGGAAGGAAACGGCCGGCCGCCGACCGGCGCCGGCCTGGACGCGATGGCCGGCGTCCTCAAAGGCCTCGGCGTCTCCGACGCCGTCATCATGGACGGCGGCGGCAGCGCGCAGATCTACATCCCCGGCGTTCCGGGCGCCAACAACCACCCGAACGACGCCCGCGCGCTGCCGACCGCGATCCTGTTTTAGGTGACGCGCCCGGCGGCTGCGGCACGGCGGCAGCCGTCGCTGGCGCCGCCGGACCGCGCGTGCTAGCGTCTTGATTGCGACGAGACAGGGAAGTCCGGTGCAATGCCGGCGCTGCCCCCGCAACTGTAAGCGGCGAGATCGCGGCACTCGACGCCACTGACCATTGCATCCCCTGACGCAGGGATGCGGTTGGGAAGGCAGCCGCGGTCGTCGACCCCGAGCCAGGAGACCTCCTCGTCGCCGGAACCCCCGTTCCGGCCCGCAACCACCATCCTCGGGCGGAGGAAGGAGAATTGTCCATCGATCCCGACGCGTCAGCGTCGGCCGCGCATCTGCCACCCCTGACGCTGGTCCTCGGCGGCGCCCGCTCGGGCAAGAGCCGCCATGCCGAGAGCCTCGTCGAGGCGTCCGGGCTCGCCCGTGCCTACATCGCGACGGCTCAGGCGCTCGACGCGGAGATGGCGGAGCGCATCCGCCATCATCGCGAGCGGCGCGCCGGCGCCGGCTGGACCACCATCGAAGCGCCGCTCGACCTATCCGGCGCGCTCGCCACGGCGGCCCGGCCCGGCCGCGCGGTGCTGGTCGACTGCCTGACCCTCTGGCTCACCAACGTGCTGCTGCGCGCCGAAGACGGCGGCGGCGGCGTCGCGGCGGAGATCGCCGCGCTCGCCGACCGTCTGCCGCGGCTCGAAGGCCCGGTCGTGCTGGTCGCCAACGAGGTCGGGCTCGGCATCGTGCCTGACAATGCGCTCGCCCGCGCCTTCCGCGACCATGCCGGCCGCCTCAACCAAGCCGTCGCCGCGGCGGCGCAGCGCGTCGTCTTCGTCGCCGCCGGCCTGCCGCTCGTCCTCAAGGACGACGCTCGCTCCCGCTGAGAACTGGAACGACAAGATGCAGAAGATCCCCGCCACGATCGTCACCGGCTTCCTCGGCGCCGGCAAGACCAGCCTGATCCGCAGCCTCGTCGAGCGCGCCGCCGGGCGCCGCCTCGCCTTCGTCATCAACGAGTTCGGCGAACTCGGCATCGACCGCGAGCTGCTGCTCGGCTGCGGCATCGAGGGATGCAGCGACGACGACGTGCTGGAGCTGGCCAACGGCTGCATCTGCTGCACCGTCGCCGACGACTTCCTGCCGACGATCGAGACGCTGCTGGAGCGTTCCCAGCCGCCCGACCATATCGTGATCGAGACCTCCGGCCTCGCCTTGCCGAAGCCGCTCGTCCAGGCTTTCAACTGGCCGGAGGTCAAGAGCCGCGTCTCGGTCGACGGCGTCGTCGCGGTGGTCGACGCCGCGGCGGTCGCCGCCGGCCGCTTCGCCGACGATCCCGAGGCGCTCGCTGCGCAGCGCGCCGCCGATCCCAGCCTCGACCACGACAATCCGCTGGAGGAGGTGTTCGAGGATCAGCTCGCCTGCGCCGACCTCGTCGTGCTCAACAAGACCGACCTGCTCGACCCGGCGACGCTCGCCGGGATCCGCCGGACGATCGAGGCGGCGCTGCGGCCCGGCGTGAAGCTGGTCGCCGCATCGCACGGCGACGTGCCCGTGCCGGTCCTGCTCGGCCTCAACGCCGCTGCCGAGGACGACCTCGCCAGCCGGCCGTCGCATCACGATGCGGAGGACGGTCACGACCACGACGATTTCGAGAGCTTCACCGTGTCGCGCGGCCCGGTCGCCGATCCGGGCGCGTTCCTGAAACGCTTGGGCGCCGCGATCGCCGCGCACGACATCCTGCGGGTGAAGGGCTTTCTCGACGTGCCGGGGAAGGAGCGCCGGCAGGTCGTCCAGGGCGTCGGCGCCCGCATCCAGCACTATTTCGACCGCCCCTGGACGGTCGCCGAACCGCGCGCCAGCCGCCTCGTCGTGATCGGCCGCACCGGCCTCGACCGCGCGGCGATCGAGGCGGCGCTCCGGGAGTAGAGAGAATTACGATGATTAGGGGATCGGGGAGATTGGTGAGGATCGGGGGGATAAGAAGGTCCACGCTTCAACGCGAAGGGCGCGAAGGTTTCGCGAAGGACGCAAAGAAGGTTTCCCGCGCGCCGCAGGCGCGCAATCATATCCTTTGCGACCTTCGCGTGTACGTCGCGGCCTTCGCGTTGAAGCGTTCCTTTTCCTCTATCCCCCCGATCCCCCTTTCATCCCCCCGATCCCCGATTCACTTTTCTCTTCTCCGGCGCACATGCACCTCCTAGCCGCCAAACCCGGCGCAGTCGCCGACGGGGCGGCGGCGGTCGATCTCGGGCAGAGTCCCGGCGACATCGTCGTGCTGTCGGCGGCTGACACCGAGATCGCCTGCCTCGCCGCGGCGCAGCGCCGACGCCTCGCTTCGGGCGATGCTGCGCCGAGCCTGCGGCTCGCGAACCTGCTGCGTCTCGGGCACAATTTCTCCGTCGACCTCCACGTCGAGAGCGTGATCGAGCGCGGCGCGCGGCTCGTCGTCGTGCGGCTGCTCGGCGGGCGCAGCTACTGGCCGTACGGCGTCGAGCGGATCGCTGCGGCCTGCCGCGACGCCGGCACGCCGGTCGCCTTCCTGCCCGGCGACGAGCGGCCGGACCCGGATCTCGCGTCCTTCTCCACGCTCCCCGCCGAAGCGTCGGAGCGGCTCTGGCGCTACCTCGCCGAGGGGGGCGTCGACAACGCCGAGCAGTTTCTCCGCTACGCCGCGACGCTGATCGGCGACGACGCGGAATGGCGCGAGCCGCAGCCGCTTTTGCGCGCCGGTCTCTACTGGCCGGACCGCGCGTATCCGACGCTGGACGACCTGCGGACCTCGTGGCGGCATCCCGACGCACCGGTCGCCGCGATCGTCTTCTACCGCGCGCTGGTGCAGGCGGCGAATACGGCTCCCGTCGAAGCGCTCGTCGGCGCGCTGGCGGCGCGCGGCCTCAACCCGTTGCCCGTCTTCGCGCAGAGCCTCAAGGATGCCCAGGCCGCCGCGATCCTCGGCGAGATCTTCGCCGCGGCCCCGCCCGACATCGTGCTCAACGCAACCGGCTTCGCCGTCTCGGCGCCGGGTGCCGCCGCGCGCGACGCGACGCCGTTCGACGCGGCGGACTGCCCCGTGCTCCAGCTCGTGCTTGCCGGCGGCACCGAGGCCGCGTGGCGGGCCGGCATGCGCGGGCTCGACGCGCGCGACATCGCGATGAACGTCGCCCTGCCCGAGGTCGACGGCCGCATCCTCGCTCGCGCCGTCAGCTTCAAGGGCGAACCGCGGCGCGACGACCTCACCGAGGCCGATCTGGTCGCGCACGAGCCGGTCGCCGACCGCATCGCCTTCGTCGCCGACTTGGCGCAGAACTGGGTCCGGCTGCGCCGGCTCGCGCCGTCCGAGCGCCGCGTCGCGCTGGTGCTCGCGAACTACCCAAACCGCGACGGCCGCGTCGGCAACGGCGTCGGGCTCGACACGCCGGCCGCCACGGTCGAGGCGCTGCGGGCGCTGGCGGCGGCCGGCTACCGGGTCGAGGACATTCCGGCGGACGGCGACGCGCTGGTGCAGCGCCTGCTCGCCGGGCCGACCAACGGCGATCCTCGCCGCCCGGCCGAGGAGACATTCTCCCGCGCCGACTACGCCGCCTTCTTCGCGAGCCTTCCGATGACGGTGCAGCAGGCGGTGACGGAGCGTTGGGGGCCGCCGGAGCGCGACCCGTTCTTCCGTCCCGGCCGGCTCGATTGCGGCGCCTTCGCGATCCCGGCGTTCCGCGTCGGCAACGTCGCCGTCGCCTTGCAGCCGGCGCGCGGCTACAACATCGACCCGGCATCGAGCCACCACGATCCCGCCCTTGTGCCGCCGCACGGCTATCTTGCCTTCTACGCCTGGATCGCCGACGGGCTGCGCGCCCATGCCGTCGTCCATGTCGGCAAGCACGGCAACCTCGAATGGCTGCCCGGCAAGGCGCTGGCGCTCTCCGCGGAGTGCTTCCCGGAGGCGGCGCTGGGGCCGTTGCCGCACCTCTATCCGTTCATCGTCAACGACCCCGGCGAGGGCACGCAGGCGAAGCGGCGCGCGAGCGCTGTTATCGTCGACCACCTGACGCCGCCGCTGGCCCGTGCGGAGAGCTACGGCAAGCTCGCGGAGCTGGAGCGGCTGGTCGACGAGTATTACGAGGCCGCGGGTAGCGACCCGCGGCGCTTGAAGCTCCTCGCCGCCGAGATCCTCGACCTCGTCCGCGCGACCGGACTCGACAAGGATTGCGGCATCGCCCCGGACGCACCGCGCGGCGAGGCGCTGGCGAAGCTCGACACCTATCTCTGCGAGCTGAAGGAGATGCAGATCCGCGACGGGCTGCACGTCTTCGGCCGCTCGCCGGAAGGCGGCCTGCTGGATGCGCTGCTCGTGTCGCTGGTCCGCGCCCCGCGCGGCCCGGCGCCGCATCAGGCGTCGCTGATCCGCGCCCTCGCCGACGATCTCGGCCTCGCCTTCGATCCGCTGTCCACGGATCTCGGCACGCCGTGGACAGGGCCGACGCCGGCCGTGCTGGAGAGCGCGTTACCCCCCACCCAACCCTCCCCCGCAAGGGGGGAGGGCTTAGAAGCGGGCGCGACATCCAAGCTTCCGCCATCTTCTCCCTCCCCCCTTGCGGGGGAGGGTTGGGGTGGGGGGACCACGCCCGCCGCCGCACCACGCAGCCTCTGGCGCACCGCCGGCGACACCGTCGAACGCCTTGAGGAACTCGCGCTGCGCCTCGTCGCGGGAGAGACCGCGCCCGACCCCGCCTGGACCCGCAGCGCCGCCGTGCTCGACTGGATCGTCCGCGAGCTGCGCCCTGCCGTCGCGTCCTGCGGCAAGGCCGAGACCGCGGGCCTGCTCGCCGGGCTCGACGGGCGGTTCGTGCCGCCCGGTCCCTCCGGCGCGCCGAGCCGCGGCCGGCCCGAGGTCCTGCCGACCGGGCGCAACTTCTATTCGGTCGACACGCGGGCGCTGCCCACCCCGGCGGCGTGGCAGCTCGGCTGGAAGTCGGCGCAGCTCCTCGTCGAGCGGCATGCGCAGGACCACGGCGCCTATCCGCGGCGCCTCGCCCTCTCCGCCTGGGGCACCAGCAACATGCGCACCGGCGGCGACGACATCGCGCAGGCGCTGGCGCTGATGGGCGTGCGCCCGGTCTGGGAAGACAAGACCGGCCGGGTCACCGGCTTCGAGATCCTGCCGCAGAGCGTGCTCGACCGGCCGCGCGTCGACGTGACGCTGCGCATTTCCGGCTTCTTCCGCGACGCCTTCCCGAACCTCGTCGACCTCGTCGATTCCGCGGCCCGCGCCGTCGCCGCGCTCGACGACGAGGCGGAAGAGGCGAACCCGCTCGCCGCGCGGGTCCGCGCCGACCGCGCCCGGCTGGAGGCGGCGGGCGTGCCGTCGGACCTCGCCGCGCGCCGCGCCGGCCA
>DASWRT010000256.1:0-3816 GCA_036403035.1 Allostellaceae bacterium
CTGGGCCAGCGCCCAGCCGCCGACGAAGACCGCCGGCCCGGTGCTGCGCGCCGGGTTGACCGACGTGTTGGTCACCGGGATCGAGATCAGGTGGATGAGCGTCAGGCACAACCCGATCGCGACCGGCGCCAGCGCCGCAGGCGCACGGGCGTCGGTCGCCCCCATGATCACGAACACGAACATGAAGGTCAGTACCAGTTCCGCGACCAGCGCCGCCGGCAGCGCATAGCCGCCGGGCGAGTGCTCGCCGTAACCGTTGGCGGCAAAGCCCGCGGCGAGGTCGAAGCCAGCCTTGCCGCTGGCGATCAGGAAGAGCACGAAGGCTGCGGCGATCGCTCCGGCGACCAACCGCCGAAGACGAGCCAGAAGGTTCCCAGGAATTCGGCGGCAATCTTCCTTGATAACGGCATGACGCAATCTCCCTCGAAGCTGAATTCAAGGTACGCGGATGCCGCATGTCGCTGCCGCCTCACCCGGCCGGCGAGAGCGCTGGAGATCAAACCCTACGCCATTCCCGGCCCGCCGGCATTACGGCAAATCAATCCTGCGGACAGCGCGGGCGGTCATCGCCAGGACGGCATCTTCTCCGCGTCCCGGCCTGCCGCGTCGGGCGGCGGCCTGCCTTGCGGCGATGCGCTGCGGTAAAACCCCGAAGGTTGCATCCGCAGTCAAATAAAGTTGAAGAAACCGGCGGATGAGTCGATGCAATTTCAATAAACATTGCGTGTGGAGGGATGGGCGTAAGTATTGAGATTTCGGACTAGTCCGCTATTAGCGACTTGCTCGCAGTGTCGCGAGACGTCATGCTTCGCAACAAGGATGGGGGAGGAATGGAGGGCGTGCCGATGACGGTCCGGCGCTCGGCGCAAGACTTCGGCCGCGCCGCGGTCCAGTCGTCCGCTGCCGACGCCGCGCGGCGTCTGATGCGGGCATGCGACCGCGCGACGCTGGCGACGGCGATGCCGGCGGGCAGCGGCGCCGCGGCAGCGGCGGCGGCCGGGAGCGGCGGTGCTCCGTATGCCTCGCTGGTGCTCGCCGCGGCACGGCACGACGCCGCGCCGGTCCTGCTGCTGTCGAACCTCGCGCAGCACACGGTCAACCTGAAGGCGGACGCGCGCGTGTCGCTGCTGTTCGACGGGACGGCGGGCTGCGACGACCCGCTGACCGGGCCTCGCGTCACGGTGCTGGGACGGATCGCGCCGAGCGACGATCCGGCCGACCGGGCGCGGTTCCTTGCCCGGCATCCGAGCGCCGCGTTCTATGCCGACTTCGCCGATTTCCGTTTCTACCGCGTCGCGGTCGAACGCGCCCATCTCGTCGCAGGCTTCGGGCGGATCGATTGGATCGATGCCGCGGCGCTGCTTTTTGACGCAGGGGGCGCGACGGCGCTCGCCGCGGCCGAGCCGGGCATCGTCCGGCACATGAACGAGGACCATGCCGACGCGGTCGCGCTTTATGCGACGCGGCTTCTCGGACGGAGCGCGGCGGGCGAAGGCGAGAAAGACTGGCAGCTCACGGGAGTAGATCCGGAAGGCGCGGATCTCCGCCGCGGCGGAGAGGTGGCGCGCCTCGACTTCCCTGGGCCGGTGCGCGACCCGGACGGCGCACGCACCGCGTTCGTGCGGCTGGTCAAGGAAGCGCGCGGCGGTAGCGACGGTTGAGGGCGCGGCTGCGCGCATGCGTCAACCCGCCGTAGGGAGGAACGGGTTCCGGTATCGAAACGTTCACCCACCATCTCCCGCGTCGGTTGCGAACTTTTCAACCACTGCATTATATGATCGACAGGAGATCCGGCGGCGCGCCGGGTAGCGGCTAGAATTCGTTCAGGAGGAACAGCGTGACACAGGCAGGCGCGACCGTCGCGACTCTCGGCCTCGACAAACTGGGTCTGCGGAATATTTCCACGGTCCACCGGAACCTCTCGGTTCCGGTTTTCTATGAGCACGCTATCTGCCGGGGCGAAGGCCAACTCGGCGCAGGCGGCGCGTTCGTCGCGCGCACCGGCATCCACACCGGCCGGTCGCCCAAGGACAAGTACATCGTCGAGGACGCGACGACCAAGGATACGGTCTGGTGGGGCGACACCAACCGGCCGGTCGACGAGACGCTGTTCGACAGCATGTATCGGCGGATCGTGACGTACTTCCAGGGCAAGGAGCTGTACGTCCAGGACTGCTTCGGCGGCGCCGACCCGGAGTACCGGCTGGCCGTCCGCGTCGTCAGCGACAGCGCGTGGCACACGATGTTCGCGCGCAACATGTTCCTGCGCCCGTCGCGCGAGGAACTGCGGGACTTCGCGCCGGACTTCACGATCCTGCACGCGCCGAAGATGGCGGCGATCCCGGAGATCGACGGCATCAACTCCGAGACCTTCATCTTCGTCAACTTCACCCGCAAGCTCGTGCTGATCGGCGGCACCAGCTATGCCGGCGAGATCAAGAAGTCGGTCTTCGGCTATCTCAACTTCCTGCTGCCGATGAAGGACGTGCTGCCGATGCACTGTTCGGCCAATGTCGGGCCGAAGGGCGACGCGGCGATCTTCTTCGGGCTCAGCGGCACCGGCAAGACGACGCTGTCGGCCGACGGCTCGCGCACGCTGATCGGCGACGACGAGCACGGCTGGAGCAACAACGGCGTCTTCAACTTCGAGGGCGGGTGTTACGCCAAGGTCATCCGGCTCTCGCCGTCCGCCGAGCCGGAGATATACGCGACAATCCGCCGCTTCGGCACGGTGCTGGAGAACGTCGTCCTCGACGAGGACAGCCGGGAGCCGGACGTCGATGACGGCCGCTACACCGAGAACACCCGCGCCTGCTACCCGCTCGACTTCATCCCGAACGTCAGCCTCGACGGCGTCGCCGGGCATCCGGAAAACGTGATCATGCTGACGGCGGACGCGTTCGGCGTGCTGCCGCCGATCGCGAAGCTGACGCCGGAACAGGCGATGTACCACTTCCTGTCGGGCTACACGGCGCGCGTCGCCGGCACCGAGAAGGGGATGGGGAACGCGCCGTCGGCGACCTTCTCGACCTGCTTCGGCGCGCCCTTCATGCCGCGGCATCCGTCGGTCTACGCCAAGATGCTGGGCGAGCGGATCGCCAAGCACGGGGCGCAATGCTGGCTGGTCAATACCGGCTGGTCGGGCGGCGCCTACGGCGTCGGCAAGCGCATGGAGATCGCCTACACGCGGGCGCTGGTCCGCGCGGCGCTCGACGGGCGGCTCAAGGAATCGTCGGTACGGCAGGAGGGGAATTTCGGCCTGTACGTGCCGGAAGCTTGCCCCGACGTGCCGGCCGACGTGCTGAACCCGCGCAACACGTGGTCGGACAGGAAAGCGTACGACGAGACGGCGCGCGACGTCGCGAAGCGGTTCGAAGGCAACTTCAAGCAGTTCGAGCCCTATGTCGGCCACGACGTGAAGGCGTCGGCGATCCGCGCCGCGGCCTGATCGACAGGCAGATCAATCGGACGGAGAGCGGCGGCCCCTCGGGGCCGCCGTTTTCATTGCGGCGGGGCATCGGGGCGGCCTTGCCCGCAGACCCTCCGCCCGGTTATCGTCCGGCTCCATCCGCGCGCTCGATATTCTACCTGAGCGCCGGCAGAGCCCAGCAGCATGTAGATCGTTAGGTGACGACCATGGCCGACAATACCGCCGCCCCGATGAGCACTCCGGTGATCCCCTCGAACGACGTCGACGGCGTCGCGGCGAACCAGCTCCGCTCCTTCGTCGAGCGCATCGAGCGGCTGGAGGAAGAGAAGAAGGCGCTCGGCGAGGACATCAAGGAAGTCTATTCCGAGGCGAAGGGCTCTGGCTTC
>DASWRT010000257.1:0-11751 GCA_036403035.1 Allostellaceae bacterium
GACGCCGATCCGTGTCGCGAGCGTCAGCGCCTCGGTCTGGTCGTGCGTGACGTAGAGAATGGTCGCGCCGAGGTCGCGCTGAATGCGTTGCAGCTCGATGCGGAGTTCGCCGCGCAGCTTGGCGTCCAGCGAGGAGAGCGGTTCGTCCATGAGGTAGATCGAGGGCGAGCGGACGAGAGCGCGGCCGATCGCGACGCGCTGCATCTGGCCGCCGGAAAGCTGCGTCGCCCGGTTCCCGAGTTTTTCCTCGATGCGCAGCAGGCGCGCGATCTCGCGGACCTTGCGCTCGATGGTTGCCGGCGGCAGTCGGCGCGCGGGCGAGCGCAGCGGGAAGGCGAGGTTCTCGAAGACCGTCAGATGCGGGTAGAGCGAGTATTGCTGGAAGATGAAGGTAACGTCGCGCGCTGCCGGCGGCTCTGACGTGACGTCGCGGCCGGCGATTGCAACGCGGCCCGCATCCGGCCGTTCGAGGCCGGCGACGAGGCGCAGCGTCGTCGTCTTGCCGGCCCCCGTTGGCCCGAGCAGGACGACGAACTCGCCGTCGCCGATGTCGAGCGACAGGCCGCTGACGGCGTCGGTCCGCCCGAACCGCTTGCTGAGTCCCTCAAGGCGGACGTCAGCCATGCGGGCCTCCGTCGTGCAGCGCCGATCGCAGCGCGCGGCCGGTCTCACGATCGAAGATCGACAGCTTCTCCGGCCGGAAGTCGAGGCCGACGCGCTCGCCGGGCGTGATCCGCGTCTCCGAGGAGAGGCGCGCCTTCACGACGCCGTGCTCCGTCATCACCGTGACGATCTGCGTCGTACCCAGATATTCGGCGCCGTATACCCCGCCGCGCAGCGGCGAGGCGTCGCTGAGGCGGACATGCTCGGGGCGGACCCCGAGCACGAGGTCGGGCCGGCTCGCTCCCTCGCGCAGCTCCGGAACCGCGATGCGCGCGCCGTCGATGACGACGCTGCGGTCGCCCGGGGCGAGCCGCGCGTCGAAGGCGAGGAAGTTCATCGGAGGCGAGCCGATGAAATCGGCGACGAACATCGAGGCGGGCCGGTCGTAGATCTGTTGCGGGGTGCCGAGCTGTTCGATCGCGCCGTCGTTCATGACCGCGATCTTGTCCGCCATCGACATCGCTTCGAGCTGGTCATGGGTGACGTAGACGGTCGTCGCGTCGAGGCGGTCGTGCAGCGCCCGGAGCTCGCCGCACATGAGCTGCCGGAACTCGGCGTCGAGCGCCCCGAGCGGCTCGTCCATGAGGAACGCCATCGGCTGCCGGACGATCGCGCGCCCCAGCGCGACGCGCTGGCGGTCGCCGCCCGACAGGCCGGACACCGGCTTGTCGAGCAGCGGCGCGATGCGCAGGATCCGCGCAGCCTCCTCGACCCGCCGCCGGATCTCGGCTCGCGCCATGCCCTGGCATTTGAGCGGGAAGCCGATGTTCGCGCGCACGTTCATGTGCGGATAAAGGGCGAAGAGCTGAAAGACGAAGGCGATGTCGCGCTCGGACGCGCGCTTCGTCGTGACCTCCGCCGAACCGAGG
The DNA here is from genome assembly GCA_036403035.1 of Allostellaceae bacterium. Lineage (GTDB taxonomy): Bacteria > Pseudomonadota > Alphaproteobacteria > ATCC43930 > CGMCC-115725 > DASWRT01. Next base: position 1,533 of record DASWRT010000257.1, read on the forward strand.
AAGATCCGGCCGCCGGTCGGCAGCTCGAGCCCCGCGATCATCCGGAGCGTGGTCGTCTTGCCGCAGCCGGAGGGTCCAAGGAGACAGAAGAACTCGCTGTTCCCGACGGTGAAGTCGGCGCCGCGGACGGCGGCAAAGCTGCCGAAGGATTTCTGGACGGCTTCCACCCGGATCTCGGCCATTGCGCCTCTACTCCGGAATCTTCGAGACGATCATGAAGAGGACCGTGCCGGCGAGGATCGTCGTGAAGGAGTAGCCGTAGAGCGTCAGCGAGAAGGGCTGCATCAGCATGAAGATCCCGGCAGCGATGATCGCGATCGCCACCGCCTCGCACGGCCCGCGACGCGGAAGGCGGCGGCGCCGCATCTCCGGGCCGTGGGCCTGCGGCGCACCGGAGCCGGCGTCGTGCGAGGCCGTCACTTGCGCACCGCGCCGAAGGTGATGCCGCGCAGCAGGTGCCGCCGCAGCAGTACGGTGAAGGCGAGGATCGGGATCAGGAACAGCGTCGTTCCCGCCGCGACGGCCGGCCAGTCCTGCCCGCCCTCGCCGATGATGATCGGGATGAAGGGCGGGGCCGTCTGCGCTTCGCCCGAGGTGAGGAGGACGGCGAAGGCGTATTCGTTCCAGGCGAAGATGAGGCAGAAGATGGCGGTCGCCGCGATGCCGGTCGTCGCCTGCGGAAGGACCACCTTCCAGAAGGCATGCAGGCGCGAATAGCCGTCGATCATCGCGGCTTCCTCGTATTCGCGCGGGATCTCGTCGATGAACCCCTTGAGCAGCCAGACCGCGAGCGAGACGTTGACCGACGTGTAGAGAAGGATCATCCCCAGCCGCGTGTCGGAGAGTCCGAGTTCGCGGTACATGAGGTAGATCGGGATCGCGACCGCGATCGGCGGCATCATGCGCGTCGAGAGAATGAAGAACAGCAGATCGTCGGCGAGCGGCACCTTGAAGCGCGAGAAGCCGTAGGCGGCGAGCGTGCCGAGGACCACCGCGCAAAACGTCGAACCGAAGGCGATGATCAGCGAGTTGACGAAGCGCGGCGCGTAGTTGGACGGGCCGGCGACGACCATGTTGCGCCCGCGCGCGATCTCCTCGCAGACGCCGGAGGGCGGCGGCAGCGTCGCCATGTACTCCGGCGTCTGCCGCGAGCGCGTCGTGAAGAGGTTGCAATACCCTTCGAGGGTCGGCTGGAACACGATCTTCGGCGGATAGCTGATTGAGTCCGGCGGCGACTTGAACCCGGTCAGGAAGATCCAGGCCAGCGGGATCATCGAGATCACCGCGTAGGCGATGACGAGGGTCCCGGCGACCGCCTTCGCGCGCGGGCTCGGCTCGACGACGGAGTGCGCTGACGTGATGCCGGCGGGTGCGCTCATCGCTGCTTCACCCGGTTCAGCGCCTTGACGTAGATGTTCGCGAGCCCGAAGACGGTGACGAACAGGATGATGGCGAAGGCCGAGGAGAAGCCGGTCCGCCATTTCTCGAACGCCTCGCGCTTCAGCGTGATCGAGGCGACCTCCGTCGTCGATCCCGGTCCGCCCGAGGTCAGCAGGTTCACCATGTCGAACATCTTGAAGTTCTCGATGCCGCGGAACAGCACCGCGAGCATGATGAAAGGCAGCGCCATCGGCAGCGTGATCGACCAGAACTGCCGCCATGTCGAGGCGCGGTCGACCTCGGCCGCCTCGTAGATGTAGTCCGGGATCGAGCGCAGCCCGGCGAGGATGATCAGCGCGACGTACGGCGTCCACATCCAGGTGTCGACGATGATGATCGACCAGGGCGCGAGCGTCACCGATCCCACCATCTCGAACGAGGAGGGCGGCACGCCCGACACGAAGGAGACCAGGTGGTTGAAGAGGCCGATCTGCGGCTGGTAGAGGAAGCGCCAGAAATTCCCGACCACGGCGGGCGACAGCATCATCGGGATGAGAATGACCGTCGTCCAGAAGGTGTGGCCGCGGAACTTGCGGTCTATGGCATAGGCGAGCGCGAAGCCGAGCAGCGTTTGCAGCAGGATCGTCCAGATGACGAAATGCGCCGTCGCCTGCATCGCCGCCCAGATGTCGGGATCGCTCAGGATCGAACGATAGTGGTCGATGCCGACCGAGAGCAGCGGCGCGTTGGGGCGGTTGGCCCGGTAGTTCGTGAAGGAGAGCCGGACCGTCCAGATCAGCGGGAAGATGTTGATCGCGAGCAGCAGGACGATGGTCGGTGCGATGAAGAGCCACGCAACCGACCGGTCGGAAAGCCCGCGCACGCGGCGCGCGATCCCGTCCGGCGTCGCGGCGGCGACGCGGGCGGCGAGCGGGGGAGGCGGAGCGATTTCGGTCATGGGGCGATAATGTGGGTGCCGGTGCGTCGATCGATAGCGGAGCCCGAGGCCCCTCCCGCACGGTGGCGGAATGGTTGCGGGAGGGGGCGGCGGGCGCTGGGCGACAGGCCTAATTGATCTTGCCGTCGTCCTTGAACACCTTCTGCCAATCCTTGATCAGAGCATCCAGCGCTTCCTTCGCCGTTCCCTTGTCGGCGACGACGTAGTCGTGGACTCGCTTCTGCTCGGCCAGCAGCAGTTGCGCATAGGACGGCTCCGCCCAGAAGTCGACGACCTCGCCCATCGCCGTGAGGAAGTCGGCGGCGAACGGCGCCGTCGAGGCGAAATCCGGGTCGTTCAGCACCGCTTTATGCGCGGAGTAGCCGCCGAGCGCCCACCATTTCTTCTGCACCTCGGGGTTGGCGAACCATTTGATGTAGGCGAGCGCCTCGGTCTTGTTCGGCGAGTAGGAGACGACCGAGATGCCCTGACCGCCGAGCTGGGACCCGTGCTCCTTTTCCGGCGGGTTGACGAAGAAGCCGATCTTGTCGCCGCCGACGTTTTCGTCCTTGTAGAGGCCGGGGAAGAAAGCGAACCAGTTCATTTGCAACGCCACCTGCCCGGACTTGAAGGCGTCGAGACCTTCCTGCATGTAGGCGTCGGTGTAGCCCGGCGGCGTGCAGCATTTGAATAGAGCCTTGTAGGCCTCAAGTCCCTTCACCGCGCCCTCGGAATTGACGAAGCCTTCCATCGAGTAAGGCTTCTTCGGATCCTCGTACTTGAAGCCGTAGGGATAGAGGAAGTTGGACACGCCCATGGTGATCCCCTCCGAGCCGCGCTCGGTGAAGATCGCCGCGCCGTAGACCTTCTTTCCGTCGATCTCGCGACCCTGGAAGAACTGCGCGATCTCGGTGAGTTCGGTGAGCGTCTTCGGCACGGCGAGGTCGCGATTGTACTTCTTCTTGAAGTCGGCCTGAATGTCGGGCCGGGAGAACCAATCCTTCCGGTAGGTCCAGCCGAGCGCGTCGCCCATCGCCGGCAGCGCCCAGTAATTCGGAGAGCCCTTCGGCCATTCCGCGTATCCGAGCACCGTCGCCGGCATGAAGTCATCCATCTTGATGCCTTCCTTGGCGAAGAAGTCGTTCAGCTTGACGTAATGGCCGTTCTCCGCCGCACCGCCGATCCATTGCGAATCGCCGATCAGCACGTCGCACAGCTTTCCTTTGGAATTGAGTTCGTTGAGCATGCGATCGGCGAAGTTCGGCCAGGGCACGAATTCGTATTTCATGCCGATGCCGCTCTTGGCGGTGAAGTCCTTGGACAACTCGACGAGCGCGTTCGCCGGGTCCCAAGCGGCCCAGCAGAGCGTGATCGTCTTCGACTGCGCAAAAGTCGGCGAAGCAGACGCGATTATCCCGGCCGCCGCAAATGCGGCCGCACCTACAAGGAGCTTTCTCATAGGCTGTCTCCTCCGTTGTCGCTTGTACATCCGTAGTGCCGGGCACTCGCCTGGCCCATGCGTCGACCGTTCTCCCGCACCGCGGAGACGGCTCAGCCGATCTGTTTTGGCATGAACATGGTCCTCCCTCGCCACCGAGCGATTCTTCAGCGTCGATTGGCTTGGATGTTTAGTGAAACACCGTTTACTAAACGGAGCAAACGAATTTTCGAGCGGCCCCAGCGTGCCCCCTATAGGCAACCGGGAAACCGCGTTATCCTGTCTGCAAAAGATAACCGCACGCTCGCCTCCATGCGGCCATTGCGGCGTGGGTCAGACAATGATTTCCGGGAGGACCGCCATGGCGCGCACGCTCTTCAGCAACGTCCGGATCATCGACGGGTCGGGGGCGGAGCCCTACGACGGCCATGTTCTCGTCGAGGGCAATCGCATCAAGAGCGTCGACCGGGACCGGCCGCCGTCTTCGGGCGATGCGTTCGTGGTCGACGGCGGCGGCGCGACGCTGATGCCGGGGCTTGTCGAAGCGCATGCGCACATCAGCTTCGCCAATACGGCCACCCTGGACTCGCTGGGCGACATCCCGCCGGAGGAGCACACGCTCCTTGCTATACGGCACGCCAAGCTGATGCTCGATCAGGGTTTCACCAGCCTCAACAGCGCCGCCGCCGCCAAGCCCCGCCTCGACGTGGTGGTCCGCAACGCGATCGATGCGGGGCATTTCCCCGGACCTCGCATGCTCGCCGCATCGCCTGAGATGACCGTCTCGGGCGGGCTCGGCGACGTACGATTGTGGCACCTCCACCGCGAGACATTCGCGATCGTCTGCGACGGCGCCGACGATTTCCGCCGGGTCGCCCGGCAGATGGTGCGCGAGGGTGTCGACACGCTGAAGATCAACCCGTCCGGGGACGAGTTCGTGCCGTGGGCCCGCGCCCAGCAGACGGTGATGAACGACGCCGAAGTCGACGCGGTCTGCGAGGTCGCCCGCCAGCGCGGCAAGCGCGTCGCCGCCCACGCCCGCTCGGCCGAATCCGTCAAGATGTGCCTGCGCCACGGCGTCGATCTCATCTTCCACGCGACCTTCGCGGACGAGGAGGCCATCGAAGGTCTCGAGACGGCACGCGATCGCGTATTCGTCGTGCCGACCATCGGCATCAGCTACTCGACGCTGAACGAGGCCGCGCCGTGGGGCATCACCACCGGCGTCGCCGAGAGCCTCGGCATCCGGCATGAAATGGAGCACGCCGTCGGCGTCGTGAAGGAGTTGAAGCGGCGCGGCGTGCGCGTGTTGCCCGGCGGCGATTACGGCTTTGCGTGGAACCCGGTCGGACGCAATGCGCGCGACCTCGAGCATTTCGTCAACCTGTTCGACTATACGCCGATGGAGGCGATCGTCGCGGCAACTCGGCTCGGCGGCGAGATCATGATGCGCGGCCGTGAGCTCGGGCAGGTGAAGCCGGGCTTCCTTGCCGACCTCGTCCTGGTCGACGGCGATCCGGCGCAGGATATCAAGATTCTTCAGGATGCCGACCGTTTCCTCGCCGTCATGAAGGACGGCTCTTTCCACAAGGCGCCGACGGCGAGCCGGCGAGCGGGCGCCCTCGCGGCCGAATAGGCTGTTATACCAACGGCCGTTGAGCTTGACCCATCGGCCGTTGGTTGAGCCCGTGCGGCGTTTGAGCAAAACCCGCTCGGCATCGGTCGACGACCGAAGCCGACGGTATTATAACCGAGGACATGGGCGCCTCCACCGGGATGGGCGGACGACGGCACGGCCGCTGGCGATCTCCGGCCCCACCTCCGGCAGCCGGCTCGCGATATTCGTCGGACAGACCGTGAAGGCCGTATCGGCGTACCCTCTCCGCGTGCAGCGCTTCGGGACGGCGAACCGGTCGGCGAGAGCGGAACGCCTGCGATGGGACGCCGTCTCGAAGCACGCGATCCAGGACAGGTCGGGCATCCGCTGCCGGAATGCTCGGATCGGACGGGATCGCCTCGGCTGCGTGCCGATTCCATCGACCCGCCCCTGACCCGGCGAGCCCGCCCGCTCTCGCCGCCGATCGGGAACACCTCGGACGCGAGGCTGGATCTGCCGGCATTGACGGCGAGTGCGACATTCGGACGCTGACTCTCGGTTGCGAGATCCAGGAGTCTGCCTGCGCATTTGTTGCATCGCCGATCATCCGATCAAGCGTATTGGCGATCTGCCGCCCTGGAACGTTAAGGCTGCTGCGGCGAAGCACGTCGTCGCTTGACGTGACCTTAAGCGACGGCGCCCGTAGCCGGCTTGCTCCGGCGACGCCGTTTCCGTTGACCCGGATTTCTCCCGAGGAGCAGCGCTGCTCCGCCGGAGAAAGGTCAAGCATCCGCATTCGCGGTGCGATCCGCCGATTGACGGAAAATACAATGTATAATAGTATTAATTGTCGGCGCCGCATCGGTTGGTCGATGTGCCGACAGCGGCCCTAACGTGTTAGGTATCAAAATGTGATTCCTCGATGGTTCGAGACGAGTGGATGCTAATCCTGCATCGATGTAGACGTGAAGGCCGGCAACCGGTGATAGAGGGTCGGCGCGGTTGCCGCACAGCAGCCGTGACGCGTGTGCTCGCCGGCCTGTGCTTTTCCGAACGGGCCTGAGCCGTCCATGCCCGAATCCTCGTAAGCCCGGCGCTGACGCGGCGGCGGCGACCGGCGGCGCGGCGCGCGGGCAGCGGTCGGGGCAAGGCCAGTTCCGGCAGCTTCTTCCCTTTTGTACAAACTGACCTCTGCTAGGAGGTGCAATCAGGTTCCAGGAACGCAGACTTCTTCGGCATCGCCGCCGGCGAAGAGGCCTGCAAGCGGCGGCGGCTCCCTCGTGAGATCCTGTGCCGGTTGCGGTCGGGATCGGTCGCAGCGTCTGCCGGTCCGGCAGCATCCGGCGGAATAATGCCAGCGGCCCTTGGGCCTGCCTCACCGGCCGTTGGTCGAGCCCGCGCGGCGCTTGAGCGATACCCGCTCGGCATCGGTCGACGACCGGGGCCGGCGGTAAAAGATTGAAGATGGCGGAGGATCGTCTCTAAGGAGAGGACATGTTGGAAGAAAAAGAGCTCTCGCGCATCCATGCAGTAATCAGCGAATGCCACGAGCTTGTCGGCCTGACTGAATTCAAGACGTTCATCCGCAAGAAGATCCGCCCGATACTGCCGCACCGGATCGCCGTGTGCGGCCTCGGCGAGGCGCGCACGAGGCGGGTGCTGCGGCTCATCAACATCGATTTCCCGATGGCCTGCCTGCAGCGGATCATCCGGCCGGATCAGGTCGTTCTGAGTTCACCGCTGGCGGACTGGCTTCGCGAGCCGTTTCCCATGCTCCTCGTCCTCAACCAGTTCGAGGACCGGAGCGGCCCGCTCTGGTACTCCGCCGCCCGGGAGCATGGAATCACGAGCCTCGCCTGCCATGGCATCTTCGACATGAGCAGCACCGTGTTCAGCTATTTCGTCTTCGGCGAGTTGGATCTGCGGACGGCGTCGACCTATACGACGCGCCTGAACTTGATCGTGCCGCACCTTCATGTCGCCATGGCGAGGCTGCTGACCATGGAGCGCCTGAAACGCACCGTCGACCTGACGGATGCGCATATCCCGATGCCGCGGCAGTCCCACTACGATCCGCCGCGACCGCCGCAGGAGTCCGCCCGCCTCGACGTCACGGAGCGCGAGCGGCAGGTCCTGCGATGGATCGCGGCCGGCAAGAGCAATTGGGAGATCGGCCGGATTCTCCGCATCAGCGAGTTCACCGTGAAGAATCACGTGCAAAGCCTGCTGAAGAAGCTTTCCGTCAAGAGCCGCACGCAGGCGGTGACGAAAGCAATTTCCTCCGGACTGCTCGTCAGCGATTGACGGCGCCGGTCTGCCGATGCGTCCGGGGTCCGGCCGCGGCGACCGATCGCCGCCGGCCGCCGCCCGCCGGTCAGGCGGCGCGGATCCTGGCGAGGAACTGATCGACCTCGGCGCGGAGCCCCTCCGCCTGCTGGCCGAGATCCGCGGCCGACGACAGCAGCTGGGTCGCCGCGGCGCCCGTCTCGCCGGCGTTCTTGCTGACGCCGCCGATGTTCGCGGTGACCTCGCGCGTTCCGTTGGCCACCTCCTGCGTGTTGCGGGCGATCTCCTGGGTCGAGGCTCCCTGCTCCTGCACGGCCGAGGCGATCGTCGTCGAGATCTCGTTGATTTCGGTGATCGTGCTGCCGATGCCCCTGATGGCGTCGACGACGCTCTGCGTCGCCGTCTGGATCTCGGCGATCTGGCTGCTGATGTCTTCCGTCGCCCGGCCCGTCTGGCTGGCGAGGCTCTTGACCTCGCTGGCAACGACGGCAAAACCCTTGCCGGCATCGCCGGCGCGTGCCGCTTCGATCGTCGCGTTGAGCGCGAGCAGGTTCGTCTGGCTCGCGATGTCCTGGATCAGCTGCACGACGTCGCTGATCTTCTGCGCGGCGGCCGAGAGCCCTTCGACCGTCTCGTTGGTGCGGACGGCTTCCTGGACCGCCTTGCCGGCGATCGAAGCGGAGTGGTCCATCTGCCTGTTGATCTCGGCGATCGAGGCGGCGAGCTGCTCGGCGGCCACGCCGATGGTCTGCACGTTCATCGACGCCTGCTCGGCGGCGGCGGTGACCGTGGTCGCCTGCTCGCTCGTCTGCGCGGCCGTGCCCGACATCGTCTCGGAGGAGGCGCGCATCTCCGTGGCGGCCGAGGCGAGCATCTCCAGCGAGCCGCGCACCGAGTTGTCGAACGAGGCGATATACTCCTCGATGCGCTGCTGCCGCGTCTCCTTGCGGGCCTGCTCCTCGCGCTGCTCGGCTTCCAGATCGCGCTTCTCGATCCCGTGCTGCTTGAAGACCTCGACCGCCTTCGCCATCTCGCCGACCTCGTCGGCGCGATCGATGCCGGGCACCGCGACGGCCAGGTTGCCGACCGCGAGATCGGTCATCGCCGCTGTCAGGGACCGCACCGGATTGACGATCCGCCGCGCGATCAGCGAGGCGAGGGCGATCACGAAAAGCGCCACGAGCAGGATCTCGCCGGCCATGCGCAGCGCGCTCTGGCGCAGCTCGGTCCGGACGTCGTCGACATAGATGCCCGACGCCAGCGCCCATCCCCACGGTTCGAAGCCCCGCGCGTATGTGACCTTCTCGATCGGCTCGGTCGCACCGGGCTTCGGCCAGAGATAGCTGAACGACCCCTTGCCGCTGCTCTGGATGATTTTCACTGCAAGCGCGATCGGCGCCGCGCCTTTCGGGTCGCGGATCTTCAGCCCGTCGGTGCCTTCGAGTTCCGGCTTGATCGGCTGCAACAGCATCCGGTGGTTGTAGTCGCTGACGAAGATGTAATCGTTGTCGCCGTAACGGACCGCGCGGAGGACGGCGATCGCCGCCTGCTGCGCCGCCTCGCGGGTAAGGCGGCCTGCCCGCTCCTCGGCTTCGAAATGGGCGACGACGCTGTACGCGCTGTCGATGACGTTCCGCGTCGCCATGATGCGGTCGTCCATCATCCGCCCGCTCAGGTTCAGCAACCCCACGACCGCGACGGCCGTCATGCCGGCTGCGGCGGCGGCCGTGATCAGATGGATACGCGTGGTGATCCGAAGCTTGATGAGTCGCATGGAATCCTCGGTGTTAGACCTTTTGTCTCATTGCAACAGGCAATTGTGAGGAAGAACCTAAGAGTGATTCCTTTATTGCTCGTAAATACTGCACTGGCTGGTTTTCAGGCGACGCGGAAGAGGCGTAGCGCCGCCTCCTGCCCGGCCGTTCGGCCGAAGAGGGACGCCGCGCCGCGTGGCCGCTCAGTTTCCAAGGGTTTGTTCAGGATGCGAGGACTCTGCGCCGTCACGCCGCCCTGGCGGCATCGGCCGTCCAATGTATTATGGTAGGAATACTAACGATTGATCGCTTGCCGTATTTTGCTCTGAAAGCGGGAAGCCGTCAGTTCCGGACGAAGACCGGCAGTGCAGCGTTCACCAGCATCCGCCGCATTGGTGCGCCGACCACCATGTCGGTCAGCCGGTTGTGGCTGCAGTTCCTGACGATGAGGATGTCCGCCTTTTCGCGATAGGCTTCCGCGAGCGCCGCGCCTGTCATCGAGCACCGGTTGCTTCTCATCGCGCGCACCTGCGTGCGGATGCCGTGCTCGGCCAGCGTCCGAGTCAGCGACGCGAGTTCCGGGTCGACCGCCACGGCCGCGTCGCAGCTGCGGTCGGGGGCGGTGATCACCGTTACCCGGTCGGCCGTGAGGAGGAGCGGCTGCGCGATGTCGGCGGTCGAGACGCAGCCGCTCCGATCGGTGTCCCGCCCGCCGGCTGCGGCCGGCGTCCAGGCGACCATGGCGTGGCGCCCGAGCCCTAGCGACAGCGGCGCATCCTCCGGCACGATGACGAGCGGCTTGCGTACCTGCGAGAGCACGGCGCGGA
>DASWRT010000258.1:0-16473 GCA_036403035.1 Allostellaceae bacterium
CCCCACCCCGACCCCCTCCCGCAAGGGAGGAGGGAGAAGATGGCACAACCGCTGCGCCACATCCTGCTCCCTCCCCCTTTGCGGGGGAGGGCCAGGGTGAGGGAATCCGCGTAGAGCAACTCCACCCAGTCCGCATCTGCACGCCGCGCTTGCCGATGCGGCCGATGGCGCGCTATCCGGACCGGCGGGCGAGATCCACGCCGTCGGGAGGTCCGCAATGCAGCCGCCGGGTAACGAAGACCAGCGCACGGGATCCGGTCCCGGCGGCCTCGTCGGCAGGGCCGAGATCGAGGTCGATTTCGGCGACTGCGACCCGGCGCAGATCGTCTTCTATCCCAATTACTTCCGCTGGTTCGACCGCGGCACGTGGCGGCTCTTCGCCGCCGCCGGCCTCAGCCGCGACGCGCTGCGCGAGCGGTACGGGCTGACCGGCCACCCGATCGTCAAGGCCGGCGCAGAGTTCTTCGTCTCGTCGCGGCCGGGAGACCGGATCGTCGTCGAGACGAGCGTGACGCGCTGGGGCGGCAAGTCGTTCGACCTGCGCCACGTCATCTACAAGAGCGACGGCCGCCTCGTCGCCGAAGGGTTCGAGACGCGCGTCTGGGCGGTCGCCGACCCGGACGACCCGACCCGCATGCGCGGCGGCCGGGTGCCGGACGAGGTGATCGCGCTGTTCGGCGGCACGCGCGAGGAGCGGTAACTCCGCACACTTCCCCGACGCGGCCGACGGCATAGGAACCTGAATCGGAGATCGGGGGATAAGGGGAACAGAGAACGCTCTAACGCGACGGCCGCTAAGTACACGCGAAGGGCGCAAAGGGAATGATTGCGCGCCTGCGGCGCGCAAGAACCCTTTCGTCGCGTCCTTTGCGAACCCTTTGCGGCCTTCGCGTTAAAACGTGAGTTCTTCTTCTCTTATCCCCCGATCTCCGATTCACAGTGCGCTTTCAGAGATCCGGTCCTCGCGTCATGTCGACGGCGTTCGGCGAAGCAGCCGGCCAGCGCTTCTTCCAGCCCGCGCGTGAAGCAGCCGTCGTCTCCATTCACTCCGCCGGCCGCCCTGCCGCCGCCTCGTCCCCTACCAGCGCCGGCTCGCGCCGCGCCGGCCGGCGCCGGCCGAACAGGCCGCGCATGGTGACGTAGAAGACCGGCGTGAAGATCAGGCCGAAGAAAGTGACGCCGAGCATCCCGAAGAACACGGCGGTGCCGAGCGACTGCCGCATCTCCGCGCCCGCCCCTGTCGCGATCGCGAGCGGCACGACGCCGAGGATGAAGGCGAAGGAGGTCATCAGGATCGGGCGGAGGCGCGTGCGCGCCGCTTCCACCGCCGCCTCGAACCGGTCGGCGCCCTCCTCTTCCGCCTGCTTGGCGAACTCGACGATCAGGATCGCGTTCTTCGCCGCCAACCCGACCAGCACAACGAAGCCGACCTGCGCCAGGATGTTGACGTCCATGCCGCGGAACAGCAGCCCGCTGACCGCGGCGAGCAGGCACATCGGCACGATCAGCACCACCGCCAGCGGCAGGCTCCAGCTCTCGTACTGCGCCGCCAGCACCAGGAAGACGAACAAGACCGACGCGGCGAAGACGATGATCGTCGTGTTGCCCGCCAGCTTCTCCTGGTAGGCGAGCTCGGTCCACTCGAAGCCGAAGCCGTCCGGCAGCCGCTCCTGCGCGATCTTCTCCATCGCGGCGAGCGCGTAGCCGGTCGAATAGCCCGGCAGCGTGTTCCCCTGCACCTCGGCGGCCGGATAGAGGTTGTAGTGCGGCACGCGGTACGGGCCGGTGATGTCGTGGAACTGCGCCACCGAGCCGATCGGCACCATCTGCCCCGCGTCGTTGCGGGTCTTCAGCATGGAAATGTCGTGCTCGTTGTCGCGGAACGGCGCGTCGGCCTGCGCGGTCACCCGGAAGGTGCGGCCGAACAGGTTGAAGTCGTTGACGTAGACCGACCCGACATAGACCTGGAGCGCCTCGAAGACCTTGTCGGCAGAGACGTTCAGCATCTCCGCCTTCACCCGGTCGATGTCGGCGTAGATCTTCGGCGTCCGCGTGTTGAAGAGCGAAAAGGCGCCGACGAGGCCGGGGGTCTGGTTCGCGGCCGCGACGATGTCCTGGGTCGCTGCATCCAGCGCCTGGAGGCCGCGGCCGCGCTTGTCCTGAACCATCATCTTGAACCCGCCGGAATTGCCGATGCCGCGGACCGGCGGCGGCGGGATCACGATGATGAAGGCATCCTGGATCGACGCCAGCCTCTGCCGGAGGCTGGCGAGGATGCGGTCGGCCGACAGGCCCTTCGCGACGCGCTCCTCGAATGGCGCCATCGGGGTGAAGATCGCGCCGGCGTTGGGCGCGTTCGTGAAGGTCGCGCCGTCGAAGCCGGCGAACGGCACGGCATGGATTATGCCGTCGGTTTCGAGAATGATCTTCGTCGCCCGGCGCACCACGTCGTCGGTGCGCGCCAGCGAAGAGCCGGGCGGGAGCTGGATGACGGTGATGAGATAGCCCTGGTCCTGCTGCGGGATGAACCCTGTGGGCGCGCGATAGAACTGCCAGCCGGTGAGGCCGATCAGTCCGACATAGACGACGAGGACCAGAACAGCGAGCCGCGTCAGCCGGCGCGTCAACCCGCCGTACCCGCCGGACAGCTTGTCGAAGACGAAGTTGAACCCGTTGAAGAAGGCACGGATCGGGCGCGTCAGAACCGGGCCCTTCGTCCGATGGTCCTCCTCCCGGTGCGGCTTGAAGAGGAGCGCGCAGAGCGCCGGGCTCAGCGTCAGCGAGCACAGGCAGGAGATCACCGTCGCCGCCGCGATCGTCACGGCGAACTGGCGGAAGAACTGCCCGGTGATGCCGGTGATGAAGGCGGCGGGGATGAACACCGCCGAGAGCGTCAGCGCGATCGCGATCAGCGCGCCGCCGACCTCGTCCATCGTCCGGTGCGCCGCCTCCCGCGGGCTCATGCCCTGCCGGAGATTGCGCTCGACGTTCTCGACGACGACGATCGCGTCGTCGACGACGATGCCGATCGCCAGCACGAGGCCGAACAGCGACAGGTTGTTGAGCGAGAACCCCGCGGCGAGGAGCACCGCCAAGGTGCCGATCAGCGACACCGGGATCGCGACGATCGGCACGATGGACGCGCGCCACGTCTGCAGGAACAGGATCACGACGATGACGACGAGGATCACCGCCTCGTAGATCGTCTTGATCACCTCATGGACCGATTCCGCGATGAACTCGGTCGGGTTGTAGACGATGCTGTACTGCATGCCCGGCGGGAAGGACTTGGCGAGGTCCTTCATCGTCGCCTGGATGCGTTCGGCGGTTGCGAGCGCGTTCGAGCCCGGCCGCTGGAAGACGAGGAGCGGCACCGCCTGCCGCTCGTCGAGATAGCCGTTCGTCGTGTAGTCGAGCGCCCCCAGCTCGACGCGGGCGATGTCGCGGATGCGGGTGACGCGCCCGCCCGGATCGGTCCTGACGATGATGTTCGCGAACTGCCGCGCGTCGGTGAGGCGGCCCAAGGTCTCGACGTTGAGCTGGAAGGCGCCGGGGTTCGGCACCGGCGGCTGGTTCAGCACGCCTGAGGCGACCTGCACGTTCTGCGCCCGCAGCGCCGCGACGACCTCACCGGCGGTGAGGTTGCGCGCGGCGATCTTGTCCGGGTCGAGCCACACGCGCATCGAGTAGTCGCGCGCACCGAAGACGCGGACGTCGCCGACGCCGTCGAGCCGCGCCAGCACGTCGCGGACCTGGAGCGTGGCGTAATTCGAGAGGTAGAGCTGGTCGCGCGACCCGTCCGGCGAGCTGAGATGGATGACCATCAGCATGTCGGGCGAGTTCTTGAGCACGGTGACGCCGATCTGGCGCACCGTGTCGGGCAGCCGCGGCTCGGCGATCGCGACGCGGTTCTGCGTCAGCACCTGCGCCGTGTCGAGATTGGTGCCCAGCGCGAAGGTGACGGTGAGCGTCAGATTGCCGTCCGCCGTCGCCTGCGACGTCATGTACAGCATGTTCTCGACGCCGTTGATCTCCTGCTCCAGCGGCGTCGAGACGGTGTTGGCGACGACCTCGGCCGAAGCGCCGGGATAGCTGGCGCGGATCTCGATCGTCGGCGGGGCGATCTCGGGATACTGCGCGACTGGCAGCGCGAAATAGGCCACGCCGCCGATCAGCGTGATGAAGACCGAGAGGACCGTCGCGAAGATCGGCCGGTCGATGAAGAAATGGGAGAGGTTCACGGTCCTGTGCTCCCGCTCAGCCGGCGCGCTGCGGCTGCGTCTGCGCGGATGTCGCCGGCTCGATCTTGCCGGGCTGCGGCGTCACCTTGGCGCCGGGGCGGGCGCGCATCAACCCGTTGATGATGACCTTGTCGCCCGGCGCCAGCCCGTCGCGGATGATGCGCAGCCCCAGCTCGTCGGCCATCGGCCCCGGCCGGACGACCTTCGGTACGACGGTGCCATCGGCGGCGACCGTCATCACGATCTTGCGCGACTGGTCCGTGACGAGCGCCGCGTCGGGAATCAGGGTCGCGACGTAGGGCTCGGACCCCGGCAGGCGCAGCCGGCCGAACTGGCCGGGGGTGACGAAGTAGTTGGGATTCGGGAACACCGTCCGGGCGCGGATCGTGCCGGCGCCGCGGTCGACCTGGTTGTCGACGAAGTCGAGCTTGCCCTCGTGCTTCCCCCAGTCCGTCTCGTCGGCAAGCTTGACCTGTGCCGTCACCGAGCCGTCGCGGGTCGACTTCAGCTTGCCCGCCGCGACCGCGCGCTGGTACGCGAGGTAGTCGGCCTCGCTCATGTCGAAATAGAAGTAGATCGGGTCGAGCGACACGATCGTCGTCAGCAGCGTCGTCTGCCCGCCTTCGCCGCCGGTGACGAGGTTGCCGATGCTGACCTCGTGCCGGCTGATCCGGCCGGTGATCGGCGCCGTGATATGGGCGAACTCGATGTTGAGCTGTGCGCTGCGCACGGCGGCCTGCGCCGTTTCGAGGGCGGCGCCGGCTTGGCGCATCTCCTCGTTGCGCTGGTCGTAGGTGCTCGCCGCGACGAAGTCGCGCTGGCGCAACTCGGAAGCGCGCGAGAGCTGCACGTTGGCGAGATCGAGCTGCGCCTGCGCCTGCTTCACCTGCGCCTGCGCCGACGCGAGCGCGATCTCGAACGGCCGCGAGTCGATCTGGAACAGGACGTCGCCCTTCTTGACGATCTCGCCGTCCTGAAAGCCGATCGATTGCAGGTAGCCGCTGACCCGCGCGCGGATTTCGACGTAATCGACCGCGGCGAACTGCCCGGTGTACTCGTCCCACTCGGTGATCTCGCGCTGCAACGGCTCGCTGACCGTGACGGGAGGCGCCGGCGGCGGCGCACCCTGGGCCGCGACTTCGGCCGGGAAGAAGATGCCGCCGCCGAGGAGCATCGCGCCGAGACCGGCGATGCGCGCCACACCGGACGCGGCCGGGAAAGAGCGCCGCGCTCCAACGACGGGGTAACGCGACTGATCGTTACGGCTATAGGCAAGGACGGAATTCATGCAGCCCCCGAGCGCGAAAATTGCGGCGATTGCCTCCCAGGGCATACCGCCGGCATGAAAGGTCCAGCGACGACGCCCGAGCTTATGCCTGCTGTTCGGCGCCGACAATCGCGATACTAGCAACGGATTTGGTTAATTCTCATGACAAGAGTGCAAGCCTGCCTCTCCGGCCGGCGGGGCTTGAACCGGTCGGGTGCAGCACACGGCTCGCGCAACAGTCGAAGACGGCGAGGCGGCGGAATCCGGCACCAGGACGAAAAGCGCCGCCTCGCAGGTGCGCGAGAGGAATCCGAGTTAACCACGATTTAACCGCATTCGGCGAGGCTCTGCGCGTCACGCATGGAGCCGAGTTCCGACGTGTTGCCACCGTTCTTCTGGGCCCTGGCCAGTGCCTATTTCATCGTGGCCGCCGTCGTGCTGTTCGAGACGGAGTTCCGGTCGGCCGACGGCGAGCCGCCGGACACGCTGACGCTCTGCCTCTTCGCCTTGTACTTCGCCGGAGGCTGGCCGCTCCGGGCCGCCCGCGGGGCGTTGCGCCGGCTGACCTCGTCCTCGTAGCAGGCGACCCGGCGCGTGGCCGGCAAGCGCGCGCAGAGGCCATGTGCGTCGATATCGGGCGGAGGGCAAGGCGCTTTCGTTACGTAAGGCCGTAACCCGCCGACAGGGTACTCTGTTGATCAATGCGTCGGCGCGCGTGCAGCGTTGACGGCGCAGGCGGCGAGGTGGGCGCCGCGAACCGCGTTCGTTATCGGACCGCGGCAGACGCCGACACGCCGTGAGCGACAGGTCCGGAAGACTATCCGCGAAACGGAACATGGCGCGGCATCGCCCGCCCCAAAAGAACGTAATGGATGAAACGTTCCAAACAGTGCATTCAAAGAATAATTTCCCTGAAAAATTCGGTAATGAATTCTGACCCCGTAAAATAAGGGTCATGCGGCAGATGCAAACGCGCGTATGCCGCACCATGTATTGTTGACAACATCCGGTGCCGCGTCCGGCAAAGTTCATATCCGGAACTGGGCCCGCTGCCGCGTGGGAGAGCGGACCGGGCCCCCGGCGTCGCTCGTGCCCGGCGGAGAAGGCAGGTAGTCATGCGGTACGTCCTCCCGAATTGGCGAACCATGCTGATCGGATCCGCTCTGGTGGCCGCTCCGGTCATCGTGGTGCTGCTGATGTCGCTGCTTGGCATCCGGTAAACGGGCTCGGAGGAACTCCGGGGGCCGCGTCGACATCTCACTCGCATCTGCGCCCGCGACATCGGTCGGATGCGATGTTCCGTTCAACGAAAAGAGGATAAAAAACATGGCGGCATACAGGTTCAAAGCCGGTCAATCGGTGACGATGCTGTCCAGAATGGGCACCGGACTCCCGACGGGCAAATTCAAGATCGTCCGCCTGCTCCCGACGGAAGGCGGAAATAATCAGTACAGGATCAAGTCGGTGGTGGACGGCCACGAGCGCGTGGTGCTCGAAAGCGAGATCACCTAGCCGGCATTTATCATCAGGAAAGAATCTGCGTTGCACGGCGTCGCAGCGTCCGTCCCGGTAAGAAATCCGGGCTAGACACGCTGGCGCGTCCCTGCGGGATTCGCGTCGCCGCGGATCGACTATTTCGGCGACTCTCCCAAGGCGCCGGCAATCGAGCGTCCCGCCTCCTCCAGTCCGTCCCGTTTTTCCGCACGCGACGGCCTTCTTCAGCTTATTGGAAGGCAGCCAGATGATCGAAGGGCTAACGACGGCGCGAGATCTTTGGGAGGCTACCGTTCATTACCGCCGGCTTGCGGCGTTCGCTCCGGAGACGGAGGCGGCTGAAGAATTGCGGCGGCTGGCAGCACGGTGCGAGCGGAGATTGCGGGATCTCGAAACCGATCCGGCAGGCGGCGGGAAGAACGACGGCGATGGATGAAGGAACACCAACGGGCGGCGGATCCAGCGTGACCGACGCGGAACGGGAGTTCGCCGACGCCTCCACGGGCCTGCGTAAAGCCGACGCCCAGGTGAGCAGCGCACATCGGACGCGCAATCCTCACGCCGTTCACGCGGCCCGCACGGCTCGCGGCCGTGCGTATGCCCGGTACGAGAGAGCCGACAGCGCGCGGAACAAAGGCGCCTGACCGGCCGCCATACGATGGGCGGCGGGCGGCGCACAAAAGTCAGAAGGTCATGAAAGCGATGCCAGCAAGCGCACACGCTCGACTTCCAGCGCAACGGTGGCTGGATTCGACCTCTACCGGACGACGGAAGGCGCGGATGCTCCTCTTCCTCGGAGCGAGCGCGTGGATGCTGTGGACCGGGACCATGCCGCTTGCCGCAGCGGAGCTTATGGTCTGCTATGCCAGCTCCAGCACCCGGTCGATGGGCCCGGTCTTTCTTCAGGAGCCGCTTCGCTGCGCAGCGGCGGACAAGTCCGACGAGCGCGGCCGCTTTATCGATGTCCGGCGCGGCTTGGCGGAGCTTTACGAGAGCGGCTGGAAGCTGATCCAAGTGTTGGAGCGGCGAAGTGCCGAGGGGACGCAGTATCTGGCCTATGTCGAAAAGCAGTAATTGCGCTCCCCCGACTGCATGACGCCGCGCCGCGGCAGGGGCCAGCAATATCGGTCTGCCGTTCGGTGGAATACGCGAACGGCCCCGCTTGGTGGCCTGCTTACGAATCGAGGGAAACACCTCGGCAGGCGCACGCAAAATCGATCTTGCCTCCGACCTTTTCCGCGGCTCTGTCGGCAGCGGTCAAGAACCACCGGTTCAAGTCTCTGAGACGCCCGTTTCCGGCTTCGCCCAGCGTCATGACCATCGGCAGCAACTCGAACTCCGAGATGGCGATCCAGACGCTCGTGCCATGATCGCCGATCACGGCAACGCCCGTCCGATCCTCCGGCGGACATATTTGGATCAGTTGCCGCAGCATCGAGTTCGTCAGGTCCGGTCGGCCCAGGAGATCGGCCACGCAGCTCAAAACATCTTCCGCGATCCACCACGGCAGATCGCCCTCGAAGCGCGGCCCCTTCACGAAGCGGAGCACGTGGCCGTGATAGGTCAGACTATGGATCGGGTGCGTCACAGTGGGTTCCTCCCCGGCCGATAGCCCGGCAGCAGCCTTAGGCAACGCCCGGAAACGACATGCGGAACGCCGACGTCAGGCCCATACCGAATGGCGGCGCATCTATTCGCCGCCGGTCATTCGATCGAGATCGGCAAGAACGTTCTCGATGAGCGCCTGCCGGCGTGGGTTCTGTGCCTCGGGCGTGGAGGCGAAAAGCCGGATCAGGTAGCACGCCCGGTCCAGGGTCTCCTTCGCCGCCGCCGGTCGGGTCGCAAGGAAAGCTTCTTCAATAGCCGCATCGCGCCCCTCCAGCCGGACACGGTCGGCTTTTATTTCCTGCGAATGACGCCGATGCTCGGTGGCCTGCTGAGCCGCCATCCCACGGGAGGCGTCAAGATCGATCGGCTCGTCGGCCATGCAGTCACCTCTCGTGCGCGTTCCGGCTCAAAGGCCCCACGCCGGCCGTCCGGCCGTAGCCGCGCCGATGACGGACCCAACTCCCGGAGGAAGAAAATTGCGCCATCACGCGCAACAAAAGTCTCAGCAGAGTACGTCTTCCGGCCTTCACTAACTTAAATAGGTGAATTCAGTCTTAATACAATGCAGGAGAGATACTAATCGGCTAAAAATTTTACTCGGCAAAAAATCGAAGCGTACATCCAAGAAAATACGGTGCATACTCACCGTGGCTTCGGAATCATCCGTGACCCAGCGTTCAGGAGTTCTCTTGCGCTCTTCAATCGGAATTGGCGGACGGGTTCTCCCCGTTACGGTCGAATTTACCGAAGGTGGCGGCTATTCGGCCACTTACGCAGCGATGGGCAGCGGCGCTGCGACCGCGACGGCATTGACCGGTCTCGGCACGACATACGAGGCTGCCCTCCTCGATCTCAGAAACCGGATTCTCGCGCATCGGAACGGACTCGACGCCTGACGCCAACGGCTACGGCGCATTCCTCGATCGATCCACGACGGATCTACAGTAGCGCATCGAGCGCGCCACAGCGGCGACCACGCCAAGTGGCCGCCGCCGGGATACCCCCCAACGCCGGCTATGCCGCCGCCTTCAGCACGTCGGCGATCGTGCCGAACATCTGGTCGATCTGCGGCTTCTCGACGATCAGCGGCGGCGAGAGGGCGATGATGTCGCCGGTGACGCGGGTCAGCAGGCCCTTCTCGTAGCACTTGAGGAAGGCATCGAAGCCGCGGGCGCCGGGCTTGCCGGGAGCGGACTCCAGCTCGATGCCGACGACCAGCCCGAGATTGCGGACGTCGGCGACGTGCGGCACGTCGCGCAGCGCGTGCGCCGCGTCCTCCCAGTACCCGGCAAGGCCCGCCGCACGCTCGAAGAGCTGCTCCTCGACGTAGAGGTCGAGCGTCGCCGCCGCCGCCGCGCAGGCGATCGGGTGCGCGGAATAGGTGTAGCCGTGGAACAGCTCGATCGCGTTCTCCGGCGCCGCGTCCATGAACGCGTCGTAGATGCCCTGGCGGGCGATGACGCCGCCCATCGGCACCGTGCCGTTGCTGAGCCCCTTGGCGCAGGTGATCAGGTCCGGCATCACGCCGAAATACTCAGCCGCGAAGCTCTTGCCGAGGCGCCCGAAGCCGGTGATCACCTCGTCGAAGATCAGCAGGATGCCGTACTTGTCGCAGATCTGGCGAAGACGCTCCAGATAGCCCTTCGGTGGGATCAGCACGCCCGTCGAGCCGGCGACCGGCTCGACGATGACGGCGGCGATCGTCGAGGCGTCGTGCAGCGCGACGATGCGCTCCAGTTCGTCGGCGATGTGCGCGCCCCAGGCCGGCTGGCCGCGGGTGAAGGCGTTCTTCTCGGGATTGTGGGTGTGCGGCAGGTGGTCGACGCCGGGCAGCATGCTGCCGAAGAACTTGCGGTTGTTCGAGATGCCGCCGACCGAGATGCCGCCGAAGCCGACGCCGTGATAGCCCCGCTCGCGGCCGATGAGGCGGGTCCGCGAGGCCTCGCCGCGGACGCGGTGATACGCGAGCGCGATCTTCAGCGCCGTATCGACCGCCTCGGAGCCGGAGTTGGTGAAGAAGACGCGGTTCATGTCGCCGGGCAGCAGGGCCGCGACCTTCGCCGCCGCCTCGAAAGCGAGCGGGTGGCCCATCTGGAACGGCGGCGCATAGTCCATGCGCGCGACCTGACGCTGCACCGCCTCGACGATCTGCCGGCGTCCATGCCCGGCATTGACGCACCACAAGCCGGCCGTGCCGTCGAGGATGCGGCGGCCCTCGACCGAGGTATAGTGCATGCCCTCCGCCCCGACCAGCAGTCGCGGCTGCGCCTTGAATTGCCGGTTCGCGGTGAACGGCATCCAGAACGCTTCGAGATTGTTCGGCAGCGATATGGCCTTGGCGGTGTCGTCCATCGTCCTGATTCCTCCCAGCGACGGCGCGGGACAATCTCCGGCGTGCCGTCGGTGCTTAGAGCCTACCTCATTAGGCTGGGACAGGCTCTATTTCCCTCATAGCACGATCGCTCGGACAGGCGACCGGGGAAATGCGGGATTTACGAAATTCTAACCATGCGGTACTAGCGTCGGACGCCATCGGCTTCTGTATCGGATCGACGCTCGGCGATGGAAAACCTGTTCATCTTTGCGATGATGTATGTTGCGGTCGGCGCGGCCTGCTGCGCCCACCCGCGAGGCATCGCCCAGCCCGAGCATTTCGACTGGCGCTCGCAGATCGACGTGTTCCGCTCGACGCTCCCCGACGTGCTCGGTTGGCCACTGGTCCTGCTCCGCCGCGTTCAGACCTGAAAATCGGCGGCTCGCTCACGCGCGCCGCGCGTCGACGACGCCGCCGATCAGGTTCTTCGTCAGCAGCGTCTCGCTGTCCAGGTCGCCGCGCACCGGCATCAGCTGCCCGGCGAGTCCTGCAAGCCGCGACCGCCACGCGCGATGGACCGCGTGCGCCTCGGCGAGCGGCACCGCGGCGAAGCGCAGCCGGTCGCCCGGCCGCGACTGCGCGACGGTCGCGAGGTCGGGCGTGATCACCGTCGCGATCTTCGGATAGCCGCCGGTCGTCTGCCGGTCGGCGAGCAGCACGATCGGCTGCCCGGAGCCGGGCACCTGGATGCTCCCCGCCGCGATCCCGTCCGAAACGATGTTGTAGCCGTCGCGGTGCGCGAGGCGCGGCCCGTCCAGCCGGTAGCCCATCCGGTCGGCCTCGCGCGAGACGGCATAGTCGCTGCCGAGGAAGGCCGCGACCGCCTCGTCGGTGAAATAGTCGTCCTGCGGCCCGAGCACGACGCGCACCGGCAATGTCCGCGACGGCAGCGCCGCCGCCGGATCGAGCATCCGGTCGGGACCGGCCGGCGCCGCCCCCGCGGCACCGCCGGCGAGCGGCAGCGCGTCGCCGGCGCGCAGCGCCCGCCCGTCGAGCCCGCCGATCGCCGTGCGGACATGCGTGGCGGCGCTGCCGAGTTGCGGCGTCACGGCGAAGCCTCCGGCGACCGCCAGATATCCGCGCAGCGCATCCGGCGCCGGGCCGATGCGAAGCCGGCTGCCCTCGTGCAGCGTGACGCTGCGCCAGGAAGCGACCGGTCGCCCGTCCACCGCGACCGCGAAGGCGCCGCCGGCTACGGCAACCTGGCATAGGGGCGCGCCCGCCAGCTCCCATTCGCCGCCGTCAAGCGTGAACTCCACCGCCGGCGCGCCCGGCGGGTTGCCGGCAAGCACGTTCGCCGCGCTCAGGCTCGCCGCGTCCGTGGCGCCGCAGACCGACACGCCGAACCGCTGCCAGCCGACGCGCCCGAGGTCCTGCACCGTCGCGAGCGGCGACGCGGCGCGCAGAACGAGCACGGCGCCGCCGCCGTCGCCCCCGGCGGACACGGCATCGCCGGTCATGTCGTCCCCTGCCCGTCCGCCGCCGCCGTCAGCAGCTCGGCGACCGGCTCGCCCTGCTCGGCGCGGTGCGCCAGCGGTTCGAAGGCGTCGTGAGGGATGCGGCGGAAGCGGATATGGTCGCCGGTGCGGAACAGGAACGGCTCGGCGCGGCCGGGGTGGAAGGTCCGCACCGGCGTCCGTCCGAGCAGGTGCCAGCCGCTCGGCAGCTCCATCGAGGCGACCGCCGCCTGGATGCCGCCGATCGAGATGCTGCCGGCCGGCGTGCGGCTGCGCGGGTTCTCGCGGCGCGGCGTGTGCAGCGCCTCGGGCAACCCGCCGAGATAGGCGAAGCCCGGCGCGAAGCCGATCATGTAGACGCGGTAGTCGCCGGACAGGTGCGTCTCGATCGCCTGCTCGGGCGTCATGCCGTGGCGCGCGGCGACCTCGTCCAAGTCGACGCCGAACGGCCCGCCATAGGCGACGGGGACCGCCCACTGCCGGGAGACGGCGGCGCCCGCCCCGGCGGCGGCTCCCTCAGGCGACGCAACGGCGAGCCCCGCAATGCGCTCGACCAGCGCGTCGTACCCGCCGATCTCCAGCGGGTCGTACTGGACGAGCAGCGAGCGGTAGGTCGGAATCGTCTCTATGACGCCGGGGACCGCCGCGGCGGCAAGCGCCGTGTCGAGGGCGAGGACGCGATCGTTGAGCGCGGGATCGACGCGGTCGCCGAATTCGACGATCAGAGCGGCGTCGCCGGCCGGAAGGAAGCGCATGGTGCGGTCTGTCGGTTGCTGCTCGTTCCTGACGGCCGTTACCTCTTTCGGCTCCTCTTTGCTAGCATGCCGCGGCGACAGGAGGAACCGGGCTATGAGCGACGCTGCTGCACCACGGGTCGACCTCAATTGCGACATGGGCGAGAGCTTCGGCGTCTATACGATGGGCAACGACGCCGAGATGCTGAAAATCGTCTCCTCGGCGAACATTGCCTGCGGCTTCCATGCCGGCGATCCGCTGGTGATGCACGAGACCGTCTCGCTCGCGAAGCAGAACGGCGTCGGCGTCGGCGCGCACCCCAGCTTCCTCGATCTGTGGGGCTTCGGCCGGCGCATGATCCAGGGCGAGAAGCCGGCGGACATCGAGAAGACCGTCGTCTATCAGATCGGCGCGATCATGGGCGTCGCGAAGGCACTCGGCTATCGCGTCGGCCACGTCAAGTCGCATGGGACGCTCGGCAACCTCGCCGCCGTCGACCGCGAGACGGCGCTGGCGATCGGCCGCGCCATCGCGTCGATCGACCGCGACCTCGTCTGGGTGGTGATGGCCGGAACCGAGCTGGAGCGGGCCGGCGAGGAGCTGGAGCTGCGGCTCGCGCGCGAGATCTATGCCGACCGCGCCTACGACGAGACCGGGAACCTCGTGTCGCGCAAGCTTCCCGGCGCCGTCCTGCACGACCCCGACGAAGCGGCCCGGCGCGTCCTCGACATGGTGCGCGAGGGCGCGATCATCAGCGGCTCCGGCAAGCGGATCCCGGTCAAGATCGACACGGTCTGCGTCCACGGCGACAACCCGGCGGCCGTCGGGATGGCGCGCGCCGTACGCGCGAGCCTGGAGGGCGCCGGGATCGCGATCCGCCCGATGGCGGAGTTCGTTTAGCCGGCAGCTATCAGCTATCAGCCTTTTCCTCGCGCCTCTGAAAGCTGATAGCTGACAGCCGCTCCCGTCAGCCACCGCGTCCCGAGGCGATCTCCGCGACAAGGTCGGCAATCGCCAGCGACGCCGTGAGGCCGGGCGATTCGATGCCGAAGAGGTTGACGAGGCCAGGGACGCCGTGATCCGCGGGGCCTTGGATGATGAAGTCGCCCGCGCCTTCGCCCGGCCCGACCACCTTCGGACGGATGCCGGCATAGCCCGGCTGCAACGCGCCGTCGGGCAGCGCCGGCCAGTAGCGGCGGATCGCGGCATAGAAGGAGTCGCCGCGGCGCGGATCGACGGCGTAGTCGATGCGGTCGATCCACTCGACGTCCGGACCGAACCGCGCCTGCCCCGCAAGGTCGAGCGTCAGATGCACGCCGAGCCCGGCCTTCTCCGGCGCGGGATAGATCAGATGATTGAACGGCGCGCGTCCGGTCAGCGTGAAATAGACGCCCCGGCACAGATAGTCTTGCGGGATGGTCTCCGGCGGGATGCCGGCGATCCGGCGCGCCAGTTCCGGCGCATGAAGCCCGGCGCAGTTGATCAGCAGCGGCGTCGCCAGCGTCATCGTCTGCTCGCCCCCGACCTCGATCGTGATGCCGCCGTTGGCTTCATCGAGGCGGCCGCCGAGGACCGGGGCATGGAACACGACCATCGCCCCGTGCGCCTCGGCTTCGCCCTGGTAGGCGAGCATCAGCGCATGGCTGTCGACGATGCCGGTCGACGGCGAGAGATAGGCGCCGACGCAGGAGAGCGCGGGCTCGAGCCGCTGCACCTCGTTGCCGCCCAGCCATTCGAGGTCGGTGACGCCGTTCGCGACGGCACGGTCTCGGATCGCGTCGAGCGCCGCAATCTCGTCGCCGTCGCAGGCGACGAGCAGCTTGCCGAGCCGCTTGTGCGCGACGCCGTTTGCCTCGCAATAGGCATAGAGCGCCTCGCGTCCGGCGACGCAGAGCCGCGCCTTCAGGCTGCCGGGCGGGTAGTAGAGTCCGCCATGGATCACCTCGCTGTTGCGCGACGAGGTCTCCGTGCCGATGCCTTCCGCGGCCTCCAGCACCATCACTTCGTGCCCGGCGAGCGCCAGCGCCCGTGCCACGGCCAACCCGACGACACCGGCGCCGACGACGACGCAACCCACCGTTTCCGTCATCCCGTCACCTCCACTGGCATCCTGCCTGCCCAGGCCGCGGCGTCAAGCAGCCGAACGTAGGTATCCGGCGAACAGGAAAAGGAGAGAGGCGGCGCACCGGGTACTGTGCGGACTTGGTTTCAGCCGATCGGGCGGCGCAGACCGGCGACGAGGTCGAGATATTCCGGGTCGTCCGGCCCGATCAGGCCGTGGCGAAGGGCGAAGTCGATGATGACGAGGTTGACGTTGAACTTGAACTCCTCGGTCTCGCGCACAAGCCGCAGGGCGTCGGTAGCCGGGAACAGCCGGAACTCGGCGATCTCGCCGTCGGTGTTGCGCGGCGTCACGTCGGCCGGCAGCTCGATGTCGTAAAGGAAGAGCACGTCGTCGCGCAGCCCTTCGGGCACCGCCATCCGGTACAGGACCGCACCGACGGGTGTCGCGCGCTGAACCAGGGCGGGCGGGAGGTCCGCCTCCTCACCGCCTTCCTTCACCAGCGTCTCGAAAACGCCGTGGCCGTTGCCGATGCCGCCGGCCACGAGATTGTCGAGACGGTTCGGCGCGACCTTCTTGTCCGGGGCGCGCCGCCCGATCCAGAGCATGAGGCGACCGTCGCTGTCACCGTCGCGGCGGAACCCGTTCATGTGCACGCCGTAGCCGCGCACGCCGAAGAACGGGACGGCGCCGCGGTCGACCCGGAAGAGCGGTTCCGCTCCCCAGCGCGGCGCCACGGTGAAGAACTCGTTGCGCCATTTCGGGACGGCGCCGTCGATGACGAGCCGTTCGAGCACCGCGTCGACCGCCTCGCTCAGCGCATCGAAACCGCCCTCGGCGACGAGGTCGACACGCTCGTCGGCGACCGCGAACACATCGGGAAAGGCGCGCAGCCGGGCGGCGTTGTCGCGGCGCACCAGGCCGACCCGGACATCGCCGCGATAGAGCGGGACGTAGTCCGCCGGATCGTGAGCGTTGCAGCGCAGGATGTGACGAAGCAGGCTCATCCGGTCTCCTCGGCTGCGGGCAACGGCGCGTGGGCGAGCGGGCGGCCGGCCGGATGGCCCCGGCAGGCCGTCGTCTCCACGACCGATCAGGCGTGGGCCGTCATCAGCACCACATCGACGAACGTCACCTGCCGCAGACAGTTCGCGATGTACTCGGCGACGTCCGGCAGCAGGCCGTGGACCTCGATGTCGATCGTCAGCTCGTCGCCGCTGACGGCGCTGACCCAG
>DASWRT010000259.1:0-12620 GCA_036403035.1 Allostellaceae bacterium
CACGGTCGTCGCACCAGGAACCGCAAGCAGCGCCGTCGAGAGCGGGTAGGTGACCTGATCCTCGATCACCTGCGGCGCCTGACCCGGCCAAGTCGTTTTAACGATCACCTGGACATCAGAGAGATCGGGGATCGCGTCGACGGGGGTGTTTCGTGCCGCCCATGTCCCCCAACCGGCGAGCACGGCCACGAGCGCCAGCACGACGACGCGGTTATCCACCGACCAGCGGATCAAGCGCTCGATCATCGGGCGCCCCCGTCCGCTTGGCTCGGCTCGACCGCAACGACGCGATAGGTGCCGTCCGGGTTCTTCGCCAGGCCGACGCGGCGATGCTGTCCCGGCGCGAGTTCCCCGGCGGGCACGGCCGGATCGACGGCGAAGTCCATGGTCATCGCCGGCCAGCCGATCGCGGCGATTGGCGGATGGCTGAGATTGACCGTCCGCTCCGCGCTTGGCGGACTGTTGATTGTCGCCTCGGTCCAGATCGGCTCGGCCTTCGCGACGCCGGGATCCGGCGCCTCGAGGCGCGCTAGCCCGGCGGTAAGGCTGCTCTCGCTGTCGAGGAGGAATTGCGCCGAGGTGACGACCCGGTCGCCCTCCTCGAGCCCCTCCAGCACCTCGACCTTGTCGCCGACGGCGAGTCCCGCCTTCACCGGCACCGGCTTGAACCGCCCGTCGCCAACGGCCAGCACGACGCGCTCGCCCGCGCCGGTGCGGATCAGCGCCTCATTCGGGATCGCCAGCACGCTCTCTCGCGCGGGAGCGGCGATGCGGACAGAGGCGAACATCCCGTGCCGCAGCGCGTGATCGGGGTTCTCGACCCGGATGCGCAGGCGCACCGTCCGCGTCTCCGGGCGCAGCTCGGGGTAGACGTAGTCGACGGTCCCCATCCAGACGCGCCCGGGCTGGCTCGGCGTCCGAGCTTCAATGGTCATGCCGGGTTTCACTGGCCCGGCTTGGCTCTCGACAACCTCGGCGAAGATCCAGAGGGTATCGTGGTCGACGATCGACATCAGCGTCATAATCGGCTCGACGAACATGCCTTCGGCGACGCCGAGCTGGGTCACGACCCCGGAGCGCGGCGCAAAGACCTGGATGCGGTCGGGCGCCTGCCGGGTCCGCCGAATCTCCTCGATCTGCCGCTCGGCCATGCCGAGCGAAATCAGCTTCCGGCGGATGATCTCGACGCCATCCGGGATGCCGCCGCCGCCGGGGCCACGATTGAGTTCCCGCAGATATTCGCTGGCGGCGTTGACGACGTCGGGCGAGAAGAACTCGAAGAGGACCTGACCGTTCTTGACCGTCTCGCCCTCGACGCGGGCCTGCAGCCGCTCGACCCAGCCGCGGGCACGGACATGGACGTGCGAGATCCGGCTCTCGTCGAAGCTCACCGTTCCGAACGTCTCGATCGCCGGTGCCAGCGACGTCCGTTCCACTGCCGCGGTGCGGACACCCAGATTGTTGACGACGGCGGGCGAGACGGTGACGACGCCCGGTTCGCCGCCACCCGGTTCCTCGCCCTCGTAAACGGGGACCATGTCCATCCCCATTGGGCTCTTGCCGGGCTTGTCGCTCTTGTAGGCGGGCATCATTGGATCCCACCAGTAGAGGATCTTCTTGCCGCCCGTCGCCGGGGCGATCGGAGCGGTTGCGGCGACCGTGCTCACCCCAGGGGCGGCCAGTAGATGACGCTCAAGGAGGATGCCCCCGCTGGCCCCGGCGGCGACCAGGATCGTGCCGAGAAGGAACGCGCGCGGCGTCATGGCGCCGCCTCCGGCCGAACACGGCGGCAAAGGCCGTCGGCCGACGCGATCGTCGGCGCCGCGGGCGGGCGGGCGGTGCGGTCAAACATAGTGATCCCATTGGTCCCATCGCCGCTCGGGGCAGCGACGTCGCTGATCCGGTGGCCGTGTCGGTCGGGCTTGACGAGCCCGGAGACCCGGCCGTGTGTGCAACGGGCGCGGATCACGGCCCCGCTGGTATTGGCGGAGGCGCGACGGCGCACGCATGGCGCATCAGCCGCTGAACGGCGGCACGAAGCGGATCAGGCGATGGGAGGACTGACTTCGGGCTCGACGGTCAGTCCGGCGAGCGTTGATTGGACCACCGTCCAGACGACCTGCATCCAGTCGACCGCGACGGGAGCCGCTCGCGGCGGGATCGGCAGGTCGAAAACGACCGCGCAGCCAAGACTGTCTTGGCAGACCGGGATCATGCCCTTGCACGGCATATCCGATGAACCGGTCGGGGCTTCAGGAGTTGCGATGTTCATCATCTCGCACGGCGCGGCAGAGCCCGCCGGCGGTACCGCGAAAGCGTGCGGCATCAGCTGCATCGTCGTGGAGGCGACAAGCGCTAAGACCAGAAGAAGCACCGACAGCCACCTCAGCATCAACATGAAGATATGTCCGGGCCGCGCGCCGATCAATGCGCGGGATCATCGGCACGCCTCACGCGGCTCCCACCACTTGCCCGCAGTTCCTTGTTGGACATAACATCGCGCCCGGCGGTCTGCTGCCGCCCGGCTCTTTCTCATCGTGAATCGGACGTTCGATCCCATCCGGGATCAAGAAAGAGGAGAACAACAGAACGGAAACAGGAAAATAACAGGTGCAAATTCCTGTTCTTCTCCTGTTTTTTCTAAGGCACTGTCGTTTCAGATCAGCGACTTAAGAATGTTTCCGCTCCTGTATTTCCGGTGCGGTCGCCGTTCGCCCATTGCGGCACTGCCGCAGCGTCGCGGCGCATCTCGCTGATCCGGAACGGATATTCCCGATCGCCGGAGCGAGCGATCGGCGCAGCCGCGGTGCGGCAGGATCAGGAAGCGGCGCGCTTCCGCCGTGCGCCGCCCGCAGCGGCGACGGCGATGTCCGTCGCGTCGGCGGGCAGCCAGGGACGGGCGATGCTAGGCCGGCCGAAATGGTAGCCCTGGAGATAAGCGACGCCTGCTTGGCGCAGGATCTCGGCGTCCTCCTCGGTCTCGACGCATTCGGCGACCGTCGAGAGGCCGAGGCCGCCCGCGAGGCCGAGGAGATGGCGCAGGAAGATCTGGTTGTCGTGGCTCCGCGCGAGGTTGCGGACGTAGGAGCCGTCGATCTTCACCGTGTCCGCGGTCAGGGCCTTGAGGTGGCGGAGCGCGGTGTGCCCGGCGCCGAAATCGTCGAGCGCGACGCGGCAGCCCAGCTCGCGCAGCGATGCGACGAAACGGGCGGAGTCGTCGATGTCGGCGAGGGCGGCGGTTTCGGTGATCTCGACGACCAGCCGCCGCGCCAGCTCGGGCCGGTGCTGGAGCAGTCCGGTGATCGCCCTGAGCCACGGCCGGTCGGAGGCGGTCAGGCCGGAGATGTTGAAGCCGAGCCGGATATCCGGCACGGCGGCCAGCTCCTCGACCGCACGCTCCAGCACGTAGCGGTCGATCGCGCGGATGAACCCGAGCTGCTCGATCACCGGCACGAACTCGGCGGCCGAGACGATGCGCCCTTCCTCGTCGATCATGCGGAGGAGGCATTCGTAGTAATCGACCGCGCCGGTGCGGGCGTCGACGACCGGCTGGTAGGCGAAGATGATGCGTTCCTGCTTGAGGGCGCGCTGCACCCGCTCGCCGATCGCCATGCCGGCGCGATGATGGCGGCGGTGCTCCTCGGTCAGCCGGTACAGGGCGAAGCAGGCGCGGCCGTTGCGCTTCGCGTCGGCGAGCGCGGTCTCGGCGCGGGTCAGGATGTCGGCCGCCGTCTCGGCCTGCGCCGGGAAGGCGACGGCGCCGATCGAGACGGTGACGTAGATCGGACCGGCCTCGGTGAGGATCGGCGCCTGGCTGATCGCGGCGAGCACGCGCTCGGCGGCGGCGCCGATGCGCTCCTCCGGGCACTGGCCGAGCAGGATGCCGAAGCGGTCGCCGCCGATTCGGCCGATGATGTCGGTGATGTTGAGGCAGCGGTCGAGCCGGCGCCCGACCTCGACGATCACGCCGTCGGCGGTCTCGTAGCCGAACGCGTCGTTGATCATCGCCATGTTGTCGATGCCGATCGCCATGTAGGCGCCGGGGCCGCCGATACGCGCCGAGTACGCGACGACGTGATGCACCGCCTCGTTGAGGCGGCTCTTGTTGAAATGGCCGGTCAGCTCGTCGAAGTTGGCGAGCTGTTCCAGCCGCGCCTCCTCGACCTTGCGGTAGGTGATCGGACGCAGCACGCCGCACATCCGCACCGCTCGCCCTGCCGCGTCCCGCTCCGCCTCGCCCCGGTCCTGCACCCAGACGAACGTGCCGTCGTCGGCGCGGACGCGGTACTCGCACTCGTAGGGATCGCGGTCGTTGAGGTGGCGGTTGAGGCAGTGCTGGCGCGGCGCGAGATCCTCGGGGTTGATCCGCAGCGTCACGCCGCGACCGGTCGCCACCGCCGCCGCGTCGGAGATGCCGAGCGCCTCGGCGGCGGCGCCGCACCAGCGGACGGCGTCGCTCTCCAAGTCCCAGACATAGGCCGCGTCCCCGGCTGCGGTCAGGGCGTCCAGCACGATCCGCTGTTGCGCTTGGTCTTCGGCGATGGGCATGGTGCAGGCTGACCTGACGGCTGATGTCGCTCCGGGCGCGGCCCCGAGAACCGAGAGTTGAGATCGTAGGGCGCGATTCATTGAAGAAGCATTAAATGTAAGGTTGCGGATTACCGCCAAACGCGCCAAGCTATTGCGCCGAAAGGATTAAGACGTAACCCGGACGCGCTCCGCAACCGCGGCCGGGCACGACGAGGAGCGGCTTTTGACGATGTCCGTCCGCCCGATCGGACCGGTCTGGCAGCCCCAGCCGCAGCAGAACGGCAGCCTGCGCGAGGCGGCTGCGGCCGGTGACGGCGTCGTCCGCGGCGGCCCGGCCGCGCCCGCTCCGGCGCCGACGCCGGTGATCCTCGCGCCCCTGCACGGGACGCGGGCGGCCGCGCCCTTCCTGGCCCAGATGATCGACCAGGAAATGCTCGGCGGCGGCGGCGGCGGCAAGGGCGCGTCGACGACCGCGCACGCGCCCGTCGCCATCGATCGCGGCAGTCGGGCGCATGCGACCTATTCGGCTGCCGGCAGCGCTCGGCCGCCGGCGGGCCTCGCCGCCGACATCGAAGCCTGAACGGCGCCGGCCGGCCGCCGGCCTGCGCCGGTCGCCGTTTCTCCCGCCGCTACTCCGCCGCGACGACCGGCGTGCCGCCGCCGCCGGCATGGCCGGCGGCTGCCGCCGCCTGCTGCGAAACGCGAAGCGGCTTCAGCACCAGCAACGCCGCAAGCGCCACGGCGATGTTCATCCCCATCGCGACCAGGAACACCGCGTGCCAGCTGCCCGTGTAGCTTTTCAGGACGTTGGCGAAGGGCACGACCCAGGCCGCCGCGCCTTTCGCCGTGTAGAGGAGCCCGGCATTGGTGGTGGCGTATTTCGTCCCGTAGATGTCGGTGCAGGTCGACGGGAACAGGCTGTAGATCTCGCCCCAGGTGAAATACACAATGCCGGCGGAAAGGATGAACGCGACCGGCGTGCTGCCGACCGTGCCGAGCGCCCAATAGCTCCCGGCGCCGCAGAAGAAGACGAGCGCCATCGTGTTCTCGCGGCCGATATGGTCCGACACCCAGCCGAAGAACGGGCGGGCGAGCCCGTTCAGGATGTTGTCCACGACCAGCGCGGCGGTGAGCGTCGTCGACACGACGAAGAGCAGGTTCACCTCGACATTGGCGATCTTGAGGTCTCTGGCGATCGGCGCGAGCTGCGCCGTGACCATCAGCCCGCTCGCCGCGACGAGCACGAACATGACGTACAGCAGCCAGAAGGCCGGCGTGCGGACCATCTGTCCGGGCGTGTAGTCGCGCAGGCTCTGACGGACCTTCGGCGTGGCGGCCGGCACCTGCCCCGCCGCGGGTGCCCGCAGGAACTGCGACAGGGCGAGCACCACGATGCCCTGGCCCAGGCCGAACCACAGGAACGCGCTCTCATACCCGCCCGCCGCGATGACAAGGCGGATCGGGACGACGGTAAGGGCCGCCCCGGCGCCGAAGCCGGCCGCCGTCAGCCCGGCGGTCAGGCCGCGGCGGTCGGGAAACCATTTCAGCGCGTTGCCCACGCACGTGCCGTAAACGGCGCCGGCGCCGATGCCGGCAATCGCCGAGGCGACATAGAGGGCGACGAGCGAACTCGCCATCGAATCGAGCGTCCAGGCGATCGCGACGAGGACGCCGCCGATCGCCACGACGATCCTCGGGCCGAACCGGTCGACGAACCATCCCTCGATCGGCACGAGCCAGGTCTCCGTCGCGACGAAGACGCTGAAGGCGACCTGGATGGCGGCGCGCCCCCAATGGAATTTCGCATCGATCGGATTGACGAAGAGCGTCCAGCCGTATTGGAGATTGGCGATCATCGTCATGCAGACGATGCCGATCACCAGTTGGAGCCAACGGTTCGGCCGCTGCGCATCGCCGCCGACGTTCCGGGCTGTCAGCACATCTGTTTCTTGGCGCATCTGGCGTTTCACTCCCGAGTAGCCTCTCGCAGGTTCGGAAGGTTCGTTAGGCACCGGTAGAGCCGCACTTTCTGCCGAGAGCGCCGCAATATCGGCGCTAGAAACTATTCACTCCACGCTAGATGATTTTTATTTTGAAGGAGAATAAATATCAAGGCACCTCAGAGAACGACAAAATTAACATTAATCAATTGTAATGCGATCATTCAGATTTCTCTTGAATACATATAGAAATGAAAATCATTTATGCAAATACCACCACAGACGCTCGCGCACCTTAGAATTGACATTCCTTCATTAAGGTCGGGAACGGCGCCTTCTTGTCCGGTCAGCATGAGGGGGGAGCGACGGCATGACCTATCGCCGGCACATCATCGACGAAGTGAATGCGGCCTTGCCCGTCGTCGCCATCGGTCTGGGAATCCTCGACGTCGTCCTCTTCGTCACGCTCCACGTGCCGACCATCGCGGAAAATGCGGGATGCATCGCCGTTCCGACCGTCGGCGCATCCTGCGCCGATCTCTCGACGGCACACGGCGCGCCGCAGCAGCCGGGATCGATCGCAGCAGCAAGGATGAGCGTGACCGCGGTCCGCTAATCCGGATGTTTCCGGGGATAAAGTCCGAGTCAGCTCACGCCGGCGGCGTGTGCGCAGCCAGGAACGGCAGCACCGCCTGGTCGAAGTCGCGCGGGACGGTCTGGGTAAAGCAGTGGCCGCCGCGCGGCAGCAGCTTCAGCTCGGCGCCGGGGATGCGCCGGGCCAGTTCCTCGGAGAAGTAGGCGGGCGTCACCGCGTCGTCGGCGGCGCCGACGACGAGGCATGGCGTGCGGATATCCGACAGGCCGTCGGTGCGGTCGAAGGCGAGGATCGCGTCGATCCGGCGCTCGATGATCGCCGGATCGCTGAAATCGCGCAGCCCCGCCGCCTCCTGCTCCCGCAGCCGCTCGTCCTTGCAGGCGATCCACCACGGCGGGTAGAGGAACAGCGACGCGGCGCGCAGATAGCTCTCCGGCCCGAGCTTCCGCAGCACGTCCTTGCGCAGCTCGAAAAGCCGGCGGAAATACGCGTCGGCCTTGGTCCAGCTCGCGCAGATCACCGCGGAGGCGATGCGGTCCGGATGGCTGATCGCGAGCGTCTGCAGGATCGCGCCGCCGGTCGAATGGCCGACGATGTGCGCCCGCTCGATGCCGAGCGCGTCGAGCAGCGCGATCGCGTCCCCGGCCATGCCGTCGACCGAGTAGGCCGCGCAGGGACCGGGCCGGTCGCTCTGGCCGATCCCGCGATGGTCGTAGGTGATCGCCTCGAACTGCCGGCCGAAGGTCGGCACCTGGTCCCGCCAGTAGACAGCCAACCCGGTAAGACCGGTGATGAAGAGAACCGGATAGCCGGTTCCGTGCCGCTCGTAATGGAGCTGGCAGTCGCCGATCGCGATCCGCGGCATATCCTGGCTCCTGGCCCAATCTGCGTCTGTTGACCGTATTTCGGTTAGCATTCGGGCATATTGCCGTCAAACGCGCTTCCTGCCGGACAGCCATGCGACGGTGTCCCGATGGCGATTCCGGCGTCCCGCCGGGCAGCCCGGATCGCGCAACCGCCGATCGCAAGATCACCCTCCGCGGGAACTCCCCCGTAAGTGCAGTGTTAGCGCACGGGCGACCGAACCAATCGATTACCAAAAGCCGGGACAGTTCGCTTGGAGGTGGTCCGGATCGCGGGGGCGGTTCGGACGGAACAGGTGAAGTCGCCGTAAGGGGGAATCGTGCCGTGCAGTCGTGCTCCGATGCGAAAGGCCGCCGCTGCTACCGCGGCGCGCATTGCCGCCTCGGTTCCGACCGATTTCCGTGTCATCGCCTTGCCCGCCAATCAATGACGAGTGCGACGGTATGAAAAGAACGACCACGCGAACGCAGGATATCGACCGGCATGTCGGCACGCGGATCCGCGAGCGCCGCATCATGCTCGGCCTGACGCAGCAGCAGCTGGCCGATCTTATCGGGGTGACCTACCAGCAGGCGCACAAGTACGAGCGCGGCATCAACCGCGTCTCGGCCGGCCGCCTGTTCGAGATCGCACGGGTGCTCAGCGTTCCCGTCAGCTATTTCTTCGAAGGTATCGACGATCAGGCGCAACGCGGCGTCAGCGCCCGCGAACGCATGTGCCTCGAACTTGCCCGCAACTTCGCGCAGATCTCCAACGAGCGTCACCAGGAGGCGCTGAGCCAGCTCGCCCGCGCCCTCGCGACCGAGCACTGAAAACGACGGCCGCGGAGAACCAAGCCGCCGCCCCGACAAGCGCGCGGGAGATATGGAAACGGACCGCCGGGCGAGAGCCCGAGCGGTCCGCTTTGTCTGTCGGCGCGGCGCGCGGCCGGACGCGTCCGGCGCGCGAGCGTCACACCGTCGGCGGACGGCGCCGGACCAGCCCCATGACGAGCGCGATCAGGAACACCACCAGGAAGACAAAGAACAGGATCTGCGCGATTCCCGAAGCGGCGGAAGCGACACCGCCGAAACCGAGAAATCCCGCGACCAGCGCAATAACAAAGAAGACGACCGCCCAATAAAGCATCACACCCTCCGGCCGTTGGTCGCCGGGCTCCCGCCGGCGTATTCCGGACTCGCCAACACCGCCTTGAGTTGCCAAGTTCCGCAACGGAGCAACGCAGTAGCGAGCAAAGGGGACGGCGGTTGCTTAATACGCTATCGATCGGCGGCCGCAGCGGCGGATGTCAGTCGTCGCGGAGGAAGTTGCGGCGATCGAGAAGCCGGCCGCAGGCGATCGTCTTCGTCGTCTTCGGGTCGCCGACGAGGGCGAGGCACGCATGCGCCGCGCCCTTGCCCTGCCCTTCGAGCAGATCGATGACCTCCCAGAGGACGATCGGGAAATCGACCGCGCGATAGCGCTGCCCGACGACGACGCTCGGTCTGGCCATTCGCGTCACTGCACCATGGTGAGCGAGACCGGTCCGATGCCGGCCCGGCCGATCCCGATCTCCCGCGCGGCGCGAGCCGACAGGTCGATCACCAGATCGGATGATTGTCCGCCACCGCCGGGCGTACCGCGCCGGTCGTTGATCGTGACGACGACGGAACGGCCGGTATCGAGGCTGGTGACGCGGACCCGCGTGCCGAACGGCAGCGAGGCGTGCGCGCCGCTGTAGCGGTTCCGGTCGTAGCGTTCGCCGCTCGCCGTGCGGCGGCCCTGGAAGCGAGGAGCATACCACGTGGCGCGCCCGATCTCGGCCGTATCGCCGGATCGGCCGAGCGCCGACTGTGCGGCAGGATCGTTGGCGGCGCAGGCGGCGCCCGGACAGCCGAACGCCGCCGCGGCGGCGAGAAGGCCACCGAGCAGGAACGGCATCGACAGGTGACGACGGCATGACCTCATGCAGTCAGCGTCGGCGGCAACGGATTAAATTTCGCTTAAACGATGTTCACCGCTACGGATAATCGCCCGGAAATTGTATCAAAGCTTTTCCAACTTGGGTTCGTCCCGGGCGGATTGCATCCGGTCCTGAGCGGCATCGACATCATGGCCCGGAACCGCCGCAGCGCCCTGTCCCGCCCGCTCGGAGCCTTTGCTGCCCCGCCGTCGGCGCGGCTCATCGACCGGCTTGTCACCCTGCTTTTCGGTGAGGTTCTGCACTTCTTCCCTCCCGCAGTGTCGGAGTCCTAGAGAGGTAACGCGCTCCCCTCGTTGCCGTCCCCGCCCGGCCGGCCCGCGCCCGCGAAGGCGGCGGCCCGCCACTCCGCAAGGACCGCCGGGTCCGTCTCGCCCGCGATGCGGCCGGCGGCGCCCGCGGCGGCGGCGGCTTCCTGTCCGGCAAGCCGCGCCAGCGCCCACACCGCCATCGCGCGCACCAGCGGCGAGGCGTCGCCGAGCCGCGCCGTCACGACCGGGAAGAGCCGGATGTCGCCGCTGTTGCCGATCGCGACGAGGACGTTGCGCACGAAGCGGTCGCGGCCGATCCGCTTGACCGGCGATCCGGCGAAGATCTCGCGGAACGCGGCATCGTCGAGCGCAGCGAGGTCGGCGAGGCGCGGCGCGGTCAGCTCGGCGCGCGGCAGGAACGCCTCGTCATCGGTCGGCACGGCGAACTTGTTCCACGGACAGACGGCGAGGCAGTCGTCGCAGCCGTAGATCCGGTTGCCGAGCAGCGGGCGGAGATCCGCCGGGATGTGCCCCTTGTGCTCGATCGTCAGGTACGACACGCAGCGCGTCGCATCGAGCCGGTGCGGCCCGAGGAAGGCGCCGGTCGGGCACGCGTCGAGGCAGCGGCGGCACGAGCCGCAACGGTCCGCCGCCGGCGGGTCCGGCTCCAGCGCGAGGCCGCCGCCGAGATAGATCTCGCCGAGGAACAGCCAGGAGCCGAACGTCCGCGAGACGAGGTTCGTATGCTTGCCCTGCCAGCCGAGCCCCGTCGCCGCCGCGAGCGGCTTCTCCAGCACCGGCGCGGTATCGACGAAGACCTTGAGGTCGGTCGGCCACGTCGCCGCGATCCAGCGGGCCAGCGCCTTCAGCCGCTTCTTGACGGTCTCGTGGTAGTCGCGGCCGCGCGCATAGACCGAGACGCTGCCGCGGTCGGGCCTGCCGAGCAGCGCCAGCGGATCGCCCGCCGGCGCGTAGCTGACGCCGAGCACGACGACGCTCCGCGCCTCGGGCCACAGCGCGACCGGATCGGCGCGGCGCTCCGCGGTCTCGGCGAGCCATCCCATGTCGCCGTGATGGCCGGCGGCGAGGAACGCGGCGAACTCGGCCCTGGCGGCCTCCGATGTCTCGGCGCGGGCGAAGCCGACCGCGTCGAACCCCTCGGCGAGCGCGCGATCGCGGATCGCTTCCTTGATGCTCGTCATCGGAGGAAGCGCACGGCCCCCCTTATCCCCGGCCGCGGTACGGCGCGACTCCCTGGTCCGGCAGCCACAGCCCCTCGGGCGGCGCGCCGGTCTGGTAGAACACGTCGATCGGGATGCCGCCGCGCGGATACCAGTAGCCGCCGATGCGGAGCCAGACCGGGTCGAGCGCGGCGACGAGGCGCTTGGCGCAGCCGACCGTGCAGTCCTCGTGGAAGGCGCCGTGGTTGCGGAAGCTGCCGAGGAACAGCTTCAGCGACTTGCTTTCCACCAGCCGCTCGCGCGGCACGTAGTCGATGACGAGGTGCGCGAAGTCGGGCTGGCCGGTGAGCGGACAGAGCGACGTGAACTCCGGCGCGGCGAAGCGCACGAGGTAGGTCGTGCCGGGATGCGGGTTCGGCACCGTCTCCAGCACCGCCTCTTCGGGCGAGGCCGGGATCGATGCCGGGCGGCCGAGCTGCGTGAGGTGTTCGGTGATCGTCGTCATCGCCAGGGTGCTTTCGTCGGAGAGTGCTTTCGTCGTCAGGCCGCCGCGGGCGTGCCGGCCTGCTGCGTGGCCTCGAACGCCGCGGCGAAGCTATCGAGGGCGCCGGCCTCGATAGCCGTGCGCAGGCCGCGCATCAGGTCCTGATAGTAATGGAGGTTGTGCCACGTCAGCAGCATGGCCCCGAGGATCTCGTTGCTGCGGCAGAGATGGTGCAGGTAGGCGCGGCCGTAGCCGGTGCAGGCCGGGCAGCCGCATTCCGGATCGAGCGGCGACGGGTCGTCGGCGTGCCGGGCGTTGCGCAGGTTCAGCGTGCCGCGCCGCGTGAAAGCCTGCGCCGTGCGGCCGGAGCGCGTCGGGATGACGCAGTCGAACATGTCGATGCCGCGCCGGACCGCGCCGACGATGTCGGCCGGCTTGCCGACGCCCATCAGGTAGCGCGGCCGGTCCTGCGGCAGGAACGGCACCGTCTCCTCTATGACGCGGAACATCGTCGCCTGCCCCTCGCCGACGGCGAGCCCGCCGACCGCGTAACCGTCGAAGCCGATGCCGGTCAGCGCCTCGGCGGAGCGGCGGCGCAGCGCCGGATACACGCCGCCCTGGACGATGCCGAAGATGCCGTAGCCGGGCCGGGCCTTGAAGGCCTCCCTGGAGCGCGCCGCCCAGCGCATCGACAGGTCCATCGACCGCGCGGCGACCTCCTCGGTCGCCGGGAACGGCGTGCACTCGTCGAACGACATGGTGACGTTGGCGTCGAGGAGATGCTGGATCTCGATCGACCGCTCCGGCGTCAGCCG
>DASWRT010000260.1:0-25511 GCA_036403035.1 Allostellaceae bacterium
CTGCGCACGATCCAGGAGCTGCTGGGCCACGCCAGCCTGTCGACGACGCAGCGCTATACGGCGATCGACACGGCGCGGCTCGCCGCGGTCTACGACAAGGCGCACCCGCGGGCCGCCGGAAAAGGCTGAGCGGACAGCCCCGATCAGCGCCGCCGGAAAGCGCGCCCGATACGCGCTCCGGCCCTGTCGGTCCAGTGCTCCGCGCGCTGGATGTGGCGGCCGAGCGCGGGAAAGCGGTTGCAGACCCGGTCTAGGGCGCGGCGCGCCCATTCCTGCTCGCGCGACAGCAGCACGAAGCCGATCGCGATGAAGAGCCAGCCCTGAAGCACCGGCAGGACGAGGCCGATCACGCCGAGCACCAGGAAGAACCAGCCGCCGGCAAGGATCGCGATCCGCGCCCAGCGCGAGCGCCGAGGCCGCGGGTTCGGACGGCGCCCGACCTGAATTGCTCGGGGCGGATCCGCGGCGGCGGATTCAGTGCTGCCGGTGCGAGCCGGCAGATCATGTGTCACGGGACGGCCCCTTCGTCGTTCAGGCGGGACATCGGTACTCCCCGAAGCCAACGCCGGAGGGGCCGGCATGTCCGGCGACCCGCGCGCCTACCGGCCGAACCCGTGAAGCGCAGACTATGTCAGCCTGCCGAGAGAGGCTCCAAGCGATCGGCGGACGCGGGCGACGGAAGCGTCACCCGCCGCCGGAGACGGCGCGCGACCGAAGCCGCGACGAGGCCGATCGCCAGCACGGCAGCGGGCGGCGCCAGCGCGAATTCCAGCAACGTCCAGCAGCCATAGGTCAGGAACAGGCCGGCAACCTCGGTCCAGGACCCGCCATAGCCGGGCGGCGCGGCGGCGACGGTCGCGCAGCGCGCGGCGTTTCCCGTCTCGCAGTCGATGCGCGCGAGGTCCGCGCCGATCTGCTGGCTGAACGCGACCTGATCGCTGATCCGGGCGCACAGATCGATGCCGACGATGGCGATCCAGCCGGCCGAGGCGATAAGCCAGAATGCGAACAGTATGTTGACGCGCCGCCGCAGCCTGAAGCCGGTCGACGTCGCGCGAATTGATGTCCGCCATGCCATGCCGCACCTCCCCTGCCGGATCGATAGGGAAAGCCTGCAAAAACATGGTTAATTAAGAACTAAATCGGAGAAGAACTCTTTCGTTATGAAGAAGTTCTCTCCGACCGTTATTTCATCGCAGTAAAAACGACCTTTGCGCGATTGGCGTGCTCAAGCGCCGCGCAGGCTTAATCAACGGCCGTTAGTATCAGATGTGGATCGGATGCCCTTCCACCGCGAGGGCGGCTTCCTTGACCGCCTCGTTCAAGGTCGGGTGCGCATGGCTGGTCCGCGCGATGTCCTCGGCGGAGGCGCCGTACTCCAGCGCGAGCGCCGCCTCGGCGATCATCGTGCCGGCATCCGGTCCGATGATGTGCATGCCGAGCACGCGATCGGTCTTGGCGTCCGCAAGGATCTTCACGAAGCCCTCGGTCATGCCGTTGGCGCGGGCGCGTCCGTTGGCGGTGAAGGGGAACTTGCCGGTCTTGTACTGCACGCCAGCCGCCTTCAGCTCCTCCTCGGTCTTGCCGACCGAGGCGACTTCCGGCCACGTGTAGATCACCGCGGGAATCGCGTCGTAGTTGATGTGCGGCCGCAGCCCGGAGAGCATCTCGACGACGACCGTGCCCTCCTCCTCGGCCTTATGGGCGAGCATCGGGCCGGCGATCACGTCGCCGATCGCATAGATGCCGGGCACGTTGGTCTGGAAGTTGCCGTCGACCATGATCCGGCCGCGGTTGTCCAACTGCACGCTGACCGTCTCCAGTCCGAGCCCGTCCGTGTAGGGCCGCCGGCCGATCGCGACGAGGACGACATCGGCCTTCAGCTCGGTCCTGTCGCCGCCCTGCGCCGGCTCCAGGGTCAGCGTCACGCCGGACTTGTCCTTCTTCGCCGCGACGACCTTGGTGCCGAGCATGAACTTGAAGCCGGCCTTCTGCAGCACGCGCTGCAACTGCTTGCCGACCTCGTTGTCCATGTTCGGCGTGATCCGGTCGAGGAACTCGACGACCGTCACCTCAGCGCCGAGCCGCCGCCAGACCGAGCCCATCTCCAGCCCGATGTAGCCGCCGCCGACCACGACCAAATGCTTCGGCACCTGGGGGAGCGACAGCGCGCCCGTCGAGGAGACGACCTGCTTCTCGTCGACCTCGACGCCCGGCAGCTGGACGATGTCCGAGCCGGTCGCGATCACGATCGACTTCGCCTTCAGCTCGGTCGAGCCGCCGCCGTCGCCGTTCAGCGCGACCTGGACGGTGCCGGGCGCCGTGATGCGGCCCTTGCCCTTGATCCAGTCGACCTTGTTCTTCTTGAACAGGAACTCGATGCCCTTGACGTTGTCGGAGACGACCTTGTCCTTGCGCGCCAGCATCGTGCCGAGGTCAAGGTCGACCCCCGCGACCTTGATGCCGTGCTGGGCGAGCGCGTGCCGCGTCTCCTCGAACTTCTCCGAGGATTGCAGCAGCGCCTTGGACGGGATGCAGCCGATATTGAGACAGGTTCCGCCGAGCGTCGCGCGGTTCTCGACGCAGGCGACCTTCATGCCGAGCTGGCCGGCGCGGATCGCGGCGACGTAGCCGCCGGGGCCGCCGCCGATGACGATGACGTCGTAGGTATCGGGCATCGGTTCTCTTCCCCCAAGGGAAAAAGGGCGGGTCCAAGCCCGCCCTCCCCGTTTCAGATTGGCCGGTTCACATGTCGAGCAGGAGCCGCTCCGGATCCTCGATGCACTCCTTGACCCGCACCAGGAATGTCACGGCCTCGCGGCCGTCGACGATGCGGTGGTCGTAGGAGAGCGCGAGGTACATCATCGGCCGCACCTCGATCTTGTCGCCGATCACGACCGGGCGCTTCTGGATCTTGTGCATGCCGAGGATGCCGGACTGCGGCGGGTTGAGGATCGGCGTCGACATCAGCGACCCGTAGACGCCGCCGTTGGTGATCGTGAAGGTGCCGCCGGACAGCTCGTCGAGCGAGAGCTTGCCGTCGCGGGCGCGGCGGCCGAGGTCGCCGATCTTCTTCTCGATCTCGGCGAAGGTGAGCTTGTCGCAGTCGCGCACGACCGGCACGACGAGGCCCTGCTCGGTGCCGACGGCGATGCCGAAATCGTAGTAGTTCTTGTAGACGAGGTCGGCGCCGTCGATCTCGGCGTTGACCGCCGGCAACTCCTTCAAGGCGGCGATGCACGCCTTGACGAAGATCGACATGAAGCCGAGGCGGACGCCGTGCTTCTTCTCGAACGTGTCGCGGTAGCGCTCGCGCAGCGCCATCGCCGCCGACATGTCCACCTCGTTGAAGGTGGTCAGCATCGCGGCGGTGTTCTGCGCCTGCTTCAACCGCTCGGCGATGCGCTGGCGCAGCCGGGTCATGCGGACGCGCTGCTCGCGGGCCGCCGCCTCGGGCCGGGGCTCGACCCGCGGCGCCGGGGCGGGCGCAGGAGCGGGCACCGGCTGCGGGGCGCGGGCCTGAGGGGCGGTGGCGGCGGCGCCACCGCCCCCGCCACCCTGGATATGCGCGAGCACGTCGCCCTTGGTCAGGCGCCCGTCCTTGCCGCTCGCGGCGATCGCGCCGGCATCGAGCCGGTTCTCCTCGACCAGCCGGCGCACCGCCGGGCCGGAGCGGTCGAGCACCGCGGCGCCGTTGCCGCCCGATGCGGCAGGAGCGGCAGCGGCTGATGCTGCGGGCGCCGGGGCCGGAGCGGGTTTCGCCTCCGCCTTCGGCGCGGGCTTCGCAGCGGCAGCCGCGGCGGGCTTCGCGCCGGCTTCGCCGATAGTGCCCAGCAGGCCGCCGACTTCGACGTTGGCGCCCTCGGGCGCCGCGATCTCGCTCAGCACGCCGGCCGCAGCGGCATTGACCTCCAGCGTGAC
This sequence comes from Allostellaceae bacterium, assembly GCA_036403035.1. Lineage (GTDB taxonomy): Bacteria > Pseudomonadota > Alphaproteobacteria > ATCC43930 > CGMCC-115725 > DASWRT01. The sequence continues at coordinate 3,922 of DASWRT010000260.1, forward strand.
CTTGTCGGTCTCCAGCTCGACCAGCGGATCGTCGACCGCGACGTTGTCGCCGACCTTTTTCAGCCACTTGGCGACCGTCGCTTCGGTCACCGATTCGCCCAGCGCGGGCACCTTGATTTCGGTCGCCATGAGGTAGCTGCCTTCGTTTCTAAGGGTCGTCCCGTCAGCCGAGCGTCAATGCCGCGTCGACGAGCTTCTCCTGCTCCTTGTTGTGACGCTTGAACAGACCGGTGGCCGGCGAGGCCGCTTCGGCGCGGCCGATATAGCGCGGCCGCGGCGCCTTCATCTTGAGGCCGCTCAGCACCTGCTCGATCCGCCGGTCGACGAAGGTCCAGGCCCCCATGTTCTGCGGCTCCTCCTGGCACCACACGAACTCCGCGTTCGCATAGCGGCCGATCACCTTACCGAGGGCATTGAACGGGAACGGATAGAGCTGCTCGATGCGGATCAGCGCGACGTCCTTGATGCCGCGTTCCTGCCGCGCCTTGGCGAGGTCGAAATAGACCTTGCCGGAGCACAGCACCACCCGCTTCACCTTGCCGTCGGCGACCAGCCCGGCGTCCTCGGACTCGCCGAAGACGCGATGGAAGGTGGTTCCCGGCCCCATATCGTCGAGGCGCGACGCCGTCTCCTTGGCGCGCAGCATCGACTTCGGCGTCATGACGATGAGCGGCTTGCGGAAGTTCCGCCGCACCTGACGGCGCAGCGCATGGAAGTAGTTGGCGGCGCTCGTCAGGTTGCAGACCTGCATGTTGTCCTCGCCGCAGAGCTGGAGGAACCGCTCCAGCCGGCCCGAGGAGTGCTCCGGTCCCTGCCCTTCGAAGCCGTGCGGCAGCAGCAGGACGAGGCCGGACATGCGCAGCCACTTCGCCTCGCCCGAGCTGATGAACTGGTCGATGATGACCTGCGCGCCGTTCACGAAATCGCCGAACTGCGCCTCCCAGAGCACCAGCGCCCGCGGTTCGGCGAGGCTGTAGCCGTATTCGAAGCCGAGCACCGCCGCCTCGGAGAGCGGGCTGTCGATCACCTCGAACACCGCCTGCCCGTCGCGGATGTTGTTCAGCGGGACGTAGCGCTCCTCCGTCTCCTGGTCGACGAGGACGGCGTGGCGCTGCGAGAAGGTGCCGCGTCCGCTGTCCTGGCCGGAGAGGCGCACGAACGTTCCTTCGGCGCAGAGCGTGCCGAAAGCCAGCGCCTCCGCGGTCGCCCAGTCGATCCCTGCGCCGCCCTCGATCGCCTTCTTCTTGGCGTCGAGCTGGCGCGCGATCTTGCGGTTGAGGTTGAAGCCCTTCGGCACGCGGGTCAGCGCGCCGCCGACCTCCTTCAGCAGCTCGGCCGAGACCGCGGTATTGCCGCGCCGGTCCTCTCCCGAGGCGACCTCGAACCCGGCCCAATGACCTTCCAGCCAGTCGGCCTTGTTCGGCTTGTAGCTCTTGGCCGCCTCGAACTGGCTGTCGAGATGCGCGAGGAAGTCGGAGATCATCTTCTCCGACTCGTCGGCAGTGATCACGCCTTCGTCGATCAGGCGCTGCGCGTAGATCTGCCGCGTCGTCGGCTTGTTGGCGATCGCCCGGTACATGACCGGTTGAGTGAACGCCGGCTCGTCGGCCTCGTTGTGGCCGTGCCGGCGGTAGCAGAACATGTCGACGATCACGTCTTTCTTGAAGCGCTGCCGGAACTCGGCGGCGATCCGCGCGACATAGACGACGGCCTCCGGATCGTCGCCGTTCGCGTGGAAGATCGGCGCCTGGATGATCTTGCCGACGTCCGAGGGGTACGGGCTAGAGCGCGAATAGGACGGGCTCGTCGTGAAGCCAATCTGGTTGTTGACGACGAAGTGGATCGTGCCGCCGGTGCGGTAGCCCTTCAGCTCGGACAGCTCCAGCGATTCCGCGACGATGCCCTGGCCGGCGAAGGCGGCGTCGCCGTGCATCAGCAGACCCCACACCTCGTCGCGGTTCTGCACGTCGCCGCGCTGCCGCTGCTTGGCGCGCACGCGGCCGAGCACGACCGGGTTGACGAACTCCAGATGCGACGGGTTCGCCTGCAACGTCATATGGACGGCGTTGCCGTCGAACTCGCGGTCGGTCGAGGTGCCCAGATGGTACTTGACGTCGCCGGAGCCCTGCACGTCCTCCGGGTTCGCCGAGTTGCCTTGAAACTCCGAGAAGATCGCCTGGAACGGCTTGCCGAGGAAGTTGGCGAGGACGTTGAGGCGGCCGCGGTGCGGCATGCCGACGACCAGCTCCTTCATGCCGAGCTGGCCGCCGCGCTTGATGACCTGCTCCAGCGCCGGGATCAGCGACTCGCCGCCTTCGAGGCCGAACCGCTTGGTGCCGGTGTAGCGGCGGTCGAGGAAGCGCTCGAAGATCTCGGCGGCGGTGAGGCGCTCCAGGATCGCGCGCTTGCCCTGAACGGTGAAGTCGGACTGGTTGCGCGGCCCCTCGACGCGCTCCTGGATCCAGCGCTTCTCCTCCGGATCCTGGATGTGCATGTACTCGATGCCGATCGTGCCGCAGTAGGTGGCGCGGAGCTGCGCGATGATCTCGCGCAACGTCGCCCGCTCGACGCCCAGCACGTTGTTGATGAAGATCTCGCGGTCGAGATCGTCGTCGGTGAAGCCGTAGGTGCGGTAGTCCAGCTCCGGGTGGTGGCCGCGCTTCTCGAGGCCGAGCGGGTCGAGCGTCGCCTCCAGATGGCCGCGCACGCGGTACGACCGGATCAGCATCAGCGCGCGGATCGAATCGAGCGCCGCCTGCTGGACCTCGACGGCAGTCGCGGCCGTCGCCACGGCGGCGGAGACGGCCGGGGCATGGCCGTTGCCGCCGTTCGGCCGGCCCTCGACGTGGCCATTGCCGATCAGGCGCGGCGCGCGCGGCGCCCAGCTCGGCCCTTCCAGCTCCGCTTCGACCGCCGCCCGCGGCTCGTCCTGCAGCTCGGCGAAGAAGCTCCGCCAGCTCTCGTCGACCGCGTTCGGATCCTCCAGATACCGCGAATAAAGTTCCGCGACGAACGCACCGTTGGGGCCGTACAGGAACGAGGCCGGATCGATTTGCGACATTTCATTCCGACGGAAGGCGAAGAGCGCTCCCGTCTCCCTTAAGACCGTTGGCGACAGTTAAATTGGCGCAGTCTACCGGTAACGCTAGACCGCCCGTTTCGATGCACGGCAGGGCCGCGCGCCGCGAAACCCGCGGCGCGCGGCATCCGGGTCAGCCCTTCGCGCCTTCCGCCTGCATCTTCTTCACCACGTCGACCAGCGTCTGCACCGCGTTCACCGACTTGTCGAACATCGCCTTCTCGTCGGCGCCCAGCGAGATCTCGACGATGCGCTCGATGCCGCCGGCGCCGATTACCGTCGGCACGCCGACATAGAGGCCGTTGACGCCGTACTGGCCGGTGAGCCACGCCGCGCAAGGCAGGACCCGCTTCTTGTCCTTGAGATAGGCCTCGGCCATCTGGATCGCCGAGGAGGCCGGGGCATAGAAGGCCGAGCCGGTCTTCAGCAGCCCGACGATCTCGGCGCCGCCGTCGCGCGTGCGCTGCACGATCTTGTCGAGCTTCTCCTGGGTGGTCCAACCCATCTTGACGAGGTCCGGCAGCGGGATGCCGGCGACCGTCGAGTAGCGGACCAGCGGGACCATCGAATCGCCGTGGCCGCCGAGCACGAACGCGGTGACGTCCTCGACCGAGACGTCGAACTCCTCAGCGAGGAAGTAGCGGAAGCGGGCGCTGTCGAGCACGCCGGCCATGCCGACGACCTTCTGGTGCGGCAGGCCGCAGGCTTCGCGCAGTACCCACACCATGACGTCGAGCGGGTTGGTGATGCAAATCACGAAGGCGTCCGGGCAGTGCGTCTTGAGCGCCTCGCCGACCTGATGCATGACCTTGGTGTTGATGCCGATCAGGTCGTCGCGGCTCATGCCGGGCTTGCGCGGCACGCCGGCAGTGACGATCACGACGTCGGCACCCTTGATGATCGAGTAGTCGTTCGAGCCGCCGACCTTCGCGTCGAATCCCTCGACCGGCGACGCCTCGGCGATGTCGAGCGACTTGCCTTGCGGGATGCCCTCGGCAATGTCGAACATCACGATGTCGCCGAGTTCCTTGAGGCCCGCGAGCAGCGCCAGCGTGCCGCCGATCTGCCCGGAGCCGATCAGCGCGATTTTCTTCCTAGCCATCGTGGATCCTTCGCCCGTGCCCATTCAGGGCAGCAAAATCGATGATGCCGGCATGGGGCCGCCTCCGGTGGAGAGGCTCAACCGGACGGCGCGCGATTTACTCCGATTTGGATGGCGCGGCAAGAGCCGGGGGGCGGCCGACGGCGCCTCGGCGTCGAGGCGACAGTCGGCGGGAGCCCATGCCGCCGGACGGGGCGGGGCGGTGCGGGGCGGTGCGGCGCGCCTCCCGGCAACTCGCGGGCTACTGGGTATAGCCCTGGCGAGAACTGTTGCGGTTCGCCGGGAACGTTGCCCCGATCGGCTGATTGTCGTTTGCGTCCTTGCATGCGGTCAGCACCGTGAGCGCCAGCATGGCGACCACGAGCAGCCGTGCGATACCGTTCAACATTCTGCCCTCCTCACATTTTCGGTTGGTTCGACGTTCGTCGCGTCCGGCCGCCGTCTGCGACGACATGGCGGCGGCGCGGCCGGATCGAGTTCCGCCGGATATGCCCTACACGTCGCGCTCGTCCGGACGGCTCGATTCGATGTACTGCGCGCTCTGCATCTCATACAGGCGGGAGACCGTGCGCTGGAACTCGAACGAGCCGTCGCCGGCCTCGTAGAGTTGTTCCGGCGGCGCGGCGGCGGAGACGACGAGCGTCGTCTTCGCCTCGTAGAGCGCGTCGATCAGCGTATTGAAGCGCTTCGCCTCGTTGCGCTGCGCCGGCCCCATCTTCGGGATGCCGGCGAGGATCACGCTGTGGAAGCGCCGCGCGATCTCCAGGTAGTCCGCGGCGCCCAAGGGCCGGGCGCACAGTTCGTGAAAGCTGAACCAGGCGACGCCTTTCGCCGCGCGCGACACCGTCAGGTTCCGGCCCAGCACCGTCAGCGTGACCCGTTCGCCCGGCGCGCCGTCGGTAAGGTCGGCGAAGGCGCGGTCGAGTTCGGCCTGGGCGCGGCTGTCGAGCGGATGGAAATAGACCGGCTGGCGGGCGAGGCGCGCCAGCCGGTAGTCGCGCCCGCCGTCCAGCTCCAGCACATCGAGCTTTTGCTTCAGCAGATCGATGAACGGCACGAACCGCTCGCGCTGGAGTCCGCCCTTGTAGAGGTCGTCGGGCGGCCGGTTCGAGGTCGCGACGACGACGACGCCCTGCTCGAACAGCGCCTGGAACAGCCGGCCCAGGATCATCGCGTCGGCGATGTCGGTGACGTGGAACTCGTCGAAGCAGAGCAGCGTGCTCTCCGCCGCGAGCGCTTTCGCGACCGGCACGATCGGGTCGCCCGATGATGTCTTGTTGTGGCGGTGGATGCGCGCATGCACCTCCAGCATGAAGGCGTGGAAGTGGACGCGGCGTTTCTTCGCGACCGGCGCGGTCGCGAAGAACAGGTCCATCAGCATCGACTTGCCGCGGCCGACGCCGCCGTAGATGTAGAGGCCGAGCGGCGGCGGCTCCTGCGTCTGGCGCAGGCCGAACCGGGCCAGCCAGCCGCCGGCTCCCCCGCCGCCGTTGCCGTTCGACGGGTTGTAGTGCTGGAGCGCGCGGGCGAGGCCCTGGAGCTTCTCGACGGCGAGCGCCTGGACCGGATCGGCGATGATCTCGCCCGCGGCGCGGCGCCGCGCATAGGCCTCGCGGGGTCCGATCGATTCGCTCATCGGCCCGGCAGGGACGCTGTCAAAGGCCGGAGACACGGGCGGTACGGACGAAGGTTCGGCGGTCGATCATGGAGGCGCAGTGATACCCGTATTTGCGTCGGCGCGCAAAACCAGCTCATGCCGAACAGGTTTGCGCGCTAGCTAGCGTCCGCCGGCGACGCGCAGCACCGCGCCGGTGACGTACGACGCTGCCTCCGACAGCAGGAAGAGAATCGTCTCGGCGACCTCCTCCGGCGTCGCGGCGCGCGCCAGCGGCACGCTCGGCGCCAGCCGCGCCAGCCGCCCCGGAATGCCGGCGTCGTCGTGGATATCGGTATCGATGAGGCCGGGCGCTACCGCATTGACGCGGATCCCCTCGGCCGCGGCCTCGCGTGCCAGCCCGAGCGTCATCGCATCGACCGCCGCCTTCGAGGCGGCGTACCAGACGAACTCGCCGGGGCTGCCGAGCGTCGCCGCGGCCGAAGACAGGTTGACGATCGCCCCGCCGCGGCCGCCGTGCTTGGTCGAGATCCGCCGCACCGCCTCGCGGGCGCAGAGGAAGGCGCCGTAGACGTTGAGATCGAGCACCGAGCGCAGCGTCGCCGAATCCACGCCGTCGATCCGCCCGGCCAGCCCGGTGATCCCGGCATTGTTGACGAGATGGGTCAGGCGGCCGAGCTGCTCGTCGATCGTTGCGAAGACCCGCACGATCTCGTCCTCGCGGGCGACGTCGCCCTGCACCGCGAGCGCCCGGCCGCCCTCGCGCTGGATGTCCGCGACGACCGCCGAAGCGGCGGCGATGTTGCGATGGTAGTTGACGGCGACGACGTAGCCTTGCCGCGCCGCCAGCCGGCAGGTCGCCGCGCCGATGCCGCGGCTGCCGCCCGTCACGAGAAGAATGCGATCCGACGCCGGCATCCCCGTCCGCTCCGATCCGCCGCTGCCCCGACACTCCCGTATCGTGCCACTATGGCGCAGCCGGGCCGTCCCCGCCAGCATGCACCGTCGCTGTCGCCGGTGCCGCGGCGGGACGGACGGAGGAGAGTCGCCGTCGTGCGTATCGCAGGAGGAAGACGATGAACGAAGACCGCCTCAACATGGAGACGCGGAAGTTCCTGAAGATCGTCGGCGTCACCTCGCAGCGCGAGATCGAGAAGGCGGTCCGCGCCGCCATCGAGTCCGGCCGCCTGAAAGGCGGCGAGACGCTGCGGGCGACGGTGCTGCTGACGATTCCGGAGATCGGCCTCGAACACACGGTCGAAGAGACGATCGCCCTGGAATGACCCGTGGGTTGAAGGACCGGAATTCCGCCGCTGGCGGGACGCGGGAACGGCGGGCTTCCGCCGTTCCCGCGCCGCTCCGACCCGGCCGGCGAGCCGACCCGTCACGCGCCCTGTGAAGCACTTCACAGGCGGTCGCGACCGTGCCGGCATAAACTGCTGCGCGCCCGGGACTGGCGGAATCAATACTAAAGGGAGAGCGTTCGTAATGACAGCCTTGCGCCTCGACGACTCCCACACCATGGAGGAGCCGTCGCGCAGCCGTCAGGACGGCGAGCCCCCAGCGGCGCCCCGCTCCTTGCCGCCGCTCGATGCGCTCCGCTTCTTCGAAGCGGCGGCACGGCATCTCAGCTTCAGCAAGGCGGGCGACGAACTGCACGTCGCGGAAGGCGCGGTCAACCATCGCATCCTCGCGCTGGAGGAGGCGCTCGGGATCCCGCTCTTCCGCCGGCTGCCGCGGCACCTGGAGCTGACGGCGAACGGCGAGCGGCTGGCGCGTGGCATCCGCGACGGGTTCGACCATATCGCCCGTGCGGTCGGCGGGCTCGAGCGCGAGGTCGTCGCCGGCCCGTTGGCCGTCGGGATGCCGTCATCCCTAGCCGCACGTTGGCTGCCGTCGCGCCTCGCCCGCTTCACCGAAGAGAATCCGGGCATCGGGATCCAGATCCTCACCGGCGTCTCGCCGGCAGACCTGCGGAACGGCGACGTCGAGGTCGCGGTCGTCTTCGACACCGGCAACCATCCGGACCTCGCCGTGACGCCGCTGATGCCGGACCACGTGTTCCCGGTGTGCAGCCCGCGGCTGCTCGCGCAGCACGGCCCGGTGCTGACGCCGGAAGACCTGCTCCGCCTGCCGCTCCTCATCGATGCGACGGCCGAGCAGGACGGCAGCGGCGCCGACTGGCGGAGCTGGCTCGCCCGAGTCGGCGCATCGCATCTGCGCATCCCCGGCGGCCAGCGCTTCAGCCAAGCGACGCTTGCCGCCGAGGCGGCGGTCGCGGGACTCGGCGTAGCGATGGCCCGCGCCAGTCTCGTCGAGGCCGACCTCGTCGCCGGGTGGCTCGTGCGGCCGTTGCCGCAGTCGGCGCCGACCGCCTTCGCCTATCACATCGTCCATCCGTCGGCGGTGCTGCACAACCCGCGGGTTGCACGGTTCTGCGCGTGGCTGATCGACGAAGCGGGGAGCGGTCTCCTTTAATATCCCGGGAACTACCCCTGCCGGCGCTCCCGGACGGCGACGACGTCCTTGATCTTCTGCAGATCGGCGGCGAGGCTCGGGTGCTCGGCGGTACCGATGATGACGCCGAGCGACGGTACGGTCGACTGTACCGTCAGCCCGACCGCCGCCAGTTCGCGGGCGAGCGTATCGATGCGCGCGAGCGGCGCATCCTTGCGGATGAACACAAGCAATTCGACCATGGGCACTGGATGTAGTTACGGGTTTCCGCCATCCGCGAACGCTCTCCGGCGCCGGGAGTGCCCGCGGCGGTGCATGATTTCTGGCGCGGCGGGTTTGCACACCCGTTCGACCGTCGCCGACACCCGCCCGCCGGCCGGCCGTTCGTAGAGCCTGTCAGCCGGTGCGGCGGCGCAGGAAAATGAGCCGGGCGGCGCCGTAGGTCCGGTCGTCGAGCCGGTCGAAGCCGGCGACCGGAGCAAAATCTTCCTTCGCCGCAGCCTCGACGACGCAGAGCGCGTCCGGCGCGATCCAGCCGGCGGCGGCGAGCGCGGCGAGCGCGTCCGGCGCGAGGCCGCCGCGGTACGGCGGATCGAGGAAAACAAGGCCGCACGGCTTCTGGGCGCGTGGCGGGTTGGTCGCGTCGGCCGGCACGATCCGCGCCCGCGCCGTCTCGCCGAGCGCCTCGACATTGCGGCGGAGCACGGCGAGCGCGGCGCGGTCGCTCTCCAGGAAGAACGCCTCGGCCGCGCCGCGCGACAGTGCCTCCAGCCCGAGCGCGCCGGTACCGGCGAAGGCGTCGAGCACCGACGCCCCGGCGTAGGCGGGACCGTCGCCGCCATTGCCGAACCGGCCGTGCGCCAGGATGTTGAACAGGGCCTCGCGGGCGCGGTCGCTGGTCGGCCGCACTGCATCGCCGGGCGGCGCCTGCAACGCCCGGCCGCGATGCCTACCGGCGACGATCCGCATCGCGGCGAGGCGGTCGCGGACCGCGCGGCGACGCTGCCGCCGCCGGTGAACGGGCAGGCCGCTCGCCCGCGGTCCGGGTGGCGGCAGCGCCGGCCGATGGCGGCCGGGCGGATCGCGAACCGGGCTTGGCGGGAGCGGTCCCGGCGGGACCGGGCTTCGAGCGGGAGGCCGGACGCGCCGGCCGCGGCGCGTCCGAAGCGGCGGACCGGGCGGACGCAGGAGCCGCCGCTCCGGTACCGGCGCGGGCGGAAGCCTTTGCGCGGGCCGGCTTCTTCTTCGGCCGCGCCTTGTTGTTCCCGTCGCCGCCGGCGCCGCTCGTCGCGCCGCCGGTGCCGAGCTGGTCGGCGAGCACCTTCTTCGGCACCTCCTCGACCTCGCCGCGCGGCAGCGCGCCGAGCTGGAACGGGCCGTAGGCGAGCCGGATGAGACGCGTCACCGAATACCCGAGATGCTCCAGGACGCGCCGGATCTCGCGGTTCTTGCCTTCGCGGAGCGCGACGGTGAGCCAGGCGTTGCTGCCCTGCTGCCGGTCCATCTCGGCGCGGATCGGGCCGTAGGACACGCCGTCGACGGTGACGCCGCGGGCGAGCGCGGCGAGACGCTCCGGATCGACCTCGCCGTGGACGCGCACCTTGTAGCGCCGCACCCAGCCGGTCGAGGGCAGTTCGAGCCGGCGCGCCAGCTCGCCGTCGTTGGTGAGGAGCAGCAGCCCTTCCGACGTGAGGTCGAGGCGGCCGATGCTGATGACGCGCGGCAGATCGGCCGGCAGGCTTTCGAAGATCGTCGGCCGGCCCTTCTCGTCGCGGTGCGTCGTCACCAGCCCCGCCGGCTTGTGATAGCGCCAGAGACGTGCCCGCTCCGGCTGCGGGATCGGCTTGCCGTCGACGCGGACGTCGCTCGCTTCGGTGACGGTAACGGCCGGGCTGTCGAGCACCTTGCCGTCGACGCTGACCCGGCCCTCGGCGATCCAGCGCTCGGCATCGCGCCGCGAGCACAGCCCGGCACGCGCGAGGATCTTGGCGATGCGCTCGCCCTTGGCCTGTGGCAGCTCGGCAGGCGCGCCCGACACCGCGACCGGCCTCAGGCGTTCGCAGCGGCGGCGCGCAGCGGCCGGACGAAGCCGGGCGCGACCGAAGAAGCGGCGACGGCCGCCGCCTCGACGAACGCGGCGAAGATCCGCACATCGCCCTCGCTGATCGCGAACTCCGGGTGCCACTGCACGCCGAGGCAGAAGCGCCGGCTGGGATCCTCGATCCCCTCGATCACGCCGTCCGGCGCGACCGCGTCGACCACCACGCCGGACGCGACGTCGCGCACCGCCTGATGATGCGCGCTGTTGACAGGCAGCTCTTCCATGCCGGTGATGCGGCGGAGCATCGTGCCGGACGCGACCGCGACGGTATGGCCCGGCTCGGTGCGCGGGTTCGGCTGCTCGTGCGCCAGCGCGTTCGCGACCTCGTCGGGGATGTGCTGGACCAGCGTCCCGCCGAGCACGACGTTGAGGAGCTGCTGGCCGCCGCAGATGCCGAGCACGGCCTTGTCCGCCGCGAGCGCGCCGCGGGTGATCGCCAGCTCGAAGGCGGTGCGGCGGTCCTTGGTGGTGACGGTGGCGTGACGCACCGAGGCGCCGAACAGCGCCGGGTCGACGTCGAAGGCGCCGCCGGTGACGAGCAGCCCGTCGATCATCCGCAGATAGGCGTCGGCCTGCTCCGGCTCGTGCGGCAGCAGGATCGGGATGCCGCCGGCCCGGACGACCGCCGAGGCGTAGTTCTCCCGCAGCGCGTACCAATGATGGGTCTTCGAGTAGCCGCCGGGCGGCTCGGAGTCCAGGGTGATGCCGATGACCGGTTGTGCCATGCTGTGAAAAGCCTGTGCTTGCGTAACGTCCGTACTGCGCGTGCATCCCGTCGGATCGCGCCGCGATGATAGGGGAACGGTAGTTAAGATGCCATCACGACCCGTGCCGGCGACGGGCTCAGTGCCGGCTGTCGCCGCCGTCGCCGCCGAATCCTCCTTCATGGCGCTGGCGCTCGCCGAGGCCGTGGCGGCGGCGACGCGGGGCGAGGTGCCGGTCGGCGCGGTCGCGGTCGCGGAGGGACGCGTCGTCGCGCGCGCCGGCAACCGGGTGGAGGAGACCGGCGATCCGACGGCGCACGCCGAGATGCTCGCGCTGCGCGCGGCCGGCGCCGCGCTGGGCTCGCCGCGGCTTGCCGAATGCGATCTCTACGTGACGCTGGAGCCGTGCCCGATGTGCGCCGGCGGGATCGCGCTCGGCCGCATCCGCCGCCTCTATTTCGCGGCCTACGATCCGAAGGGCGGCGGGGTCGAGCACGGCCCGCGCCTCTTCGAGCAGCCGACCTGCCATCACCGGCCGGAGGTCTACGGCGGCATCGGCGAGGTCAGGGCGGCGGCGCTGCTACGCGACTTCTTCACGCAACGCCGGCGGTAGCGGCGGCGTTGCCGAACCGCCGTCCGTCAGGCCGCCCGCAGATCGCCTTCCGGAGAGAACGGCAGCACCTGCACCCGGCTGTCGGTTTCCGCAACGAGGAGATGTTCCGGCGGAACGATGTTCCACCGTCCCGGATCGCGGTCGAGCGGCTCGGAGACGACGATGAGCTGCCGCTCCCGCCGCTCGTCATGGCCGTCGCACCAGTACAGGGTCGGCGGCTTGTCGTCCGACGCATGCCGCACCGCGAAGACCCGCGATCCGTCGGTGAGGACGGCGGTAAGGCGGAGCGGTTCGGCGATGCCGGCCTCCCGCATGATCGAACCGACGGTCGCCGCGGCGCGGCGGATCGCGCCGGCCGGATCCTGCTCCAGCCCGAAGTGGAACAGCAGGTAGAAGAACAGCTCGCTGTCCGTCGTCCCCTGCCGGTGCGGATAGAGATGGTCGGGGATCATCTGGTCGAGGCGCCGCCGCACGCGGTCGTAGCCGCCGATCTGGCCGTTATGCATGAACAGCCAGCGCCCGTACGCGAAGGGGTGGCAGTTGGCGCGCGAGGTCGCGGTTCCGGTCGAGGCGCGGACATGGCCGAAGAACAGGCCCGAACGGAGCTGGTGCGCGAGGCTCTTGAGGTTCCGGTCGTTCCAGGCCGGCAGGATCTCGTGATAGGTGCCGGGCTCCGGCCGGTCGCCGTACCAGCCGACGCCGAACCCGTCGCCGTTCGTCGACGCCACTGCCTTGCGTGCGTGCAGGCTCTGCTCGATCAGCGAGTTTTCCGGCTCGAACAGAAGGGTTTCGAGGAAGACCGGCCGTCCGCGATACGCGATCCATCGGCACATCGTCACCACCTGCGCCGCTGTGCGGCGCCAGCGAGAAAGTACATCCCGCGCCGGTTGTCGACGGCGCCGGCTATCTGTCTTTATCCGCTCGGCCGTGCCGGAAGTAAATAGGGGACCGGAACGTCCGCGACGCCCCGGTCCCCCGATATGCACTGGCCTTGCGGCCCGGCCCTACGCGCTTAGTTGGTCACGTAGTCGTAATTGCCGGCGTGCCACCTGTAGACGACATAGCCCGGAGCGGTGACGTCGCCCTTCTTGTCGAAGCCGATGGTGCCGAGCACCGTGTCGAACTGGTTCGACTTCAGCGCGGCGGCGACCTGCTCGGTGTTCGTCGAGCCGACCTTCGTGACCGCCTGCGCCCACGCCTGCATCGCGCCGTAGGCGTAGAGGACATAGCCTTCCGGCTCGACGTTGTCCTTCTTGAACTCCGCGACGATCGGCGCCGCCTTCGGGTTCTTCCGCGGGTCCGGGCTGAAGGTCATCAGCGTGCCTTCGCCGGCGTCGCCGGTGATGCTCCAGAACTCCGTGGTGACGGTCGCGTCGCCGGACATCAGCGTCGCGTTCAGGCCCTGCTGCTTCGCCTGACGGATGATCAGCCCCGACTCGGTGTGGTAGCCGCCGACATAGATGAGGCCGACGTTCGCGGCCTTCATCTTGCTGACGAGCGCCGAGTAGTCCTTCTCACCCGCAGTGTAGGACTCGTTTACCGCTTCCTGTATGCCGCGCTTGTTCAGTTCTTTCTTGGTCTCGTCGGCGAGGCCCTTGCCATAGGCGCTCTTGTCGTTGAGGATCGCGATCTTCTTGTCCTTGTAGTGATCGGCGAGGTAGTCGCCGGCCACGATGCCCTGCTGATCGTCGCGGCCGCAGGTCCGGAACACGTTCGGACGGTTGTCCTCGGTGAACTTCGGATTGGTCGAGGCCGGCGAGATCTCGATGATGCCCGCCTCGTCGTACACGGCCGAGGCCGGGATGGACGAACCCGAGCAGTAATGGCCGATCACGACCGCGACCTTCTTTCCGGCGAGCTGGTTGGCGACAGCGACTGCCTGACGCGGATCGCACGCGTCGTCGCCGGTCTCCATCACGAGCTTCTGCCCGAGCACGCCGCCCTTGGCGTTGAGATCGGCGACCGCCTTCTCGACGCCGGTCTTCATCTGTATTCCGAAGACGGCATACTGGCCGGTCAACGGCCCGGCGGAGCCGATCAATATATCCGCCCGCGCATCAACCGATGCGAGTGCTAGAACTGCGGCTGAACCCATCAGCGCGACAGTCAACGATTTCCACCCCCGCTTCATTCATAGCCTCCGTGTTCCACAAGCAATGGTGGGGCTCATGGTTGCGCAAGCATTTTACACTGTCAAACGATGTTTATCGGTCAGATATGCAAAATTGTGATAGCCTGATTATTTGGAACTGCTAATCAGTCCAAAGAGATAGGGGCAGCCCGCAAGTAAGGCATCCTGCCGTTTCCGCGCGCACCGGCTGCGCATTTCCATGGCAGCCGCCGCGGCGCGAAACGCCGGTATTGGCGATTCGCCATCCGCTGCACGATTACCGCAATAGATCCCCCTGCCTGGGTCAGCGTCGATGCGCCGACCGCCTGTGAGTCGCCGTGCTCCGAACTGGTGCATACCACGCAAGCCGGCCTTCCATCGGCCCGACCTCGGCCCGTCACGCGTCCCCGCGCTCCCGTGCGACCGCGCGCCAGCCGATGTCGCGGCGGCAGAAGCCGTCGGGGAAGTCGATCCGGTCGACCGCCGCATAGGCGCGGCGCTGCGCCTCGGCGACGGTGGCGCCCACCGCGGTCACGCCGAGCACCCGGCCGCCGTCGGCGACGAGGCGGCCCTGCGCGTCGCGGCGCGTGCCGGCATGGAAGATCTGCACGTCCTCTCCGCCGGCCGCCGCCGCGGCCGCGGCGAGGCCGTCGATCTCGCCGCCCTTGCGCGGCTCGCCGGGATAGCCCCTGGCGGCCATCACGACGCAGAGCGACGCCGCGCCGCGCCAGCGCAGCGACACGCTGTCCAGCACCCCGTCGCGCGCCGCGACGAAGGCCGGCAGCAGGTCGCTCTGAAGCCGCACCGTCAGCGCCTGACACTCCGGGTCGCCGAAGCGCACGTTGTATTCGATGAGCTTCGGTCCCTCTTCGGTCAGCATCAGCCCGGCATAGAGCACGCCCTTGAACGGTCGGCCCTCGGCCGCCATCCCGGCGACGGTCGGCCTGACGATGCGCGCCATCACCTGCTCGGCGATCTCCGGCGTGACGCAAGGGGCCGGAGAGTAGGCGCCCATGCCGCCGGTGTTCGGTCCGACATCGCCGTCGCCCACCGCCTTGTGGTCCTGCGCCGAGGCGAGCGGCAGGGCGTGCACGCCGTCGACCAGCGCGAAGAAGCTCGCCTCCTCGCCTTCCAGGAATTCCTCGATCACCAGCACCGCCCCGGCCGCGCCGAAACGGCCGCCGGTCAGCACCTCGTCGATCGCGGCGAACGCCTCATCGACCGTGCGCGCGACGGTGACGCCCTTGCCCGCGGCGAGTCCGTCCGCCTTGACGACGATTGGCGCGCCCCGCGCCCGGACATATTCCTTCGCCGCCGCGGCGTCGCGGAACCGGCCGTAGGCGGCGGTCGGGATGCCGTACTTGGCGCAGAAATCCTTGGTGAAGCCCTTCGAGCCTTCGAGCGCTGATGCGGCGGCGGTCGGACCGAACGCGGCGATGCCGGCCGCCTCCAGCGCGTCGACCAGCCCGGCCACCAACGGCGCCTCCGGCCCGACGATGACGAAGTCGATGCGCTCGCGCCGGCAGAAATCGAGCAGGCCGGCGATGTCGGTCGCGGCGACCGGGACGCAGGCCGCCACCTCGGCGATCCCCGGATTGCCGGGCGCGCAGAACAGCGCGTCGCACAGCGGCGACGCCGACACCGCCCAGCACAGCGCATGCTCGCGCCCGCCCGAACCGACCACCAGAACCCGCATGCCCGTCGTCCTCGCCTACTCGCGCTGTCCCCGCCCGAAACGCGCCGCACCGGCGCACGCCGCCTATCGCCCCGGACCGGCGGTCTTGTATCATGCGCGGCGATGACCGGAACCCCCCTTGCCAGCGACGGCGGCGTCATGCCCGCCGTCGCCGCCGACGTACCGCGTAGTGCCGCCAACGTCGCCGAATTCACCGTCAGCGAGCTGTCCGTCGCGCTCAAGCGGCGCATCGAGGAGAGCTTTTCATACGTGCGCGTCCGCGGAGAGATCTCCGGCTGGAAGCGCCATTCGTCGGGCCATTGCTATCTCTGCCTCAAGGACGCCGACGCCGTGCTCGACGCGGTGTGCTGGCGCAACACCGCCGCGCGCCTGCCGATTCGCCCCGAGGACGGGATGGAGGTGGTCTGCACCGGCAAGCTCACCACCTTCCCCGGCCGCTCGAAGTACCAGCTCGTCATCGAAACGATGGAGCTGGCGGGCAAGGGCGCGCTGCTGCAACTCCTGGAAGAGCGCAAGCGGAAGCTCGCCGCCGAGGGGCTGTTCGCGCCCGAGCGCAAGAAGAAGCTGCCGTTCCTGCCGCGCGTCATCGGCGTCGTCACCTCGCCGACCGGCGCGGTGATCCGCGACATCCTGCACCGGCTCGGCGACCGCTTCCCGCGGCACGTGCTGCTCTGGCCGGTCGCGGTGCAGGGCGACGGCGCGGCGCAGCAGGTGGCGGCGGCGATCGAGGGCTTCAACGCGATCCCCGCCGGGGACGGCGGGCCGGTGCCGCGTCCGGACGTGCTGATCGTCGCGCGCGGCGGCGGCAGCCTCGAAGACCTGATGGCGTTCAACGAGGAGATCGTCGTGCGCGCCGCGGCGGCTTCGGCGATCCCGCTGATCTCGGCGGTCGGCCACGAGACCGACACGACGCTGATCGACTTCGCGAGCGACCGCCGCGCGCCGACGCCGACCGCGGCGGCCGAGATGGCGGTCCCGGTGCGGC
Source organism: Allostellaceae bacterium (assembly GCA_036403035.1). Taxonomy (GTDB): domain Bacteria; phylum Pseudomonadota; class Alphaproteobacteria; order ATCC43930; family CGMCC-115725; genus DASWRT01. The sequence continues at coordinate 20,384 of DASWRT010000260.1, forward strand.
TGGAGCTGGTCGCCGAGATCGGGACCAAGGGCGGACGCCTCGCCAACGGGCTCGCCCGCTTCCTCGTCGAGCGGCGGGTGCGGCTCGAAGGGCTGGCGCGCGGCCTGCCCGACCCTGCGACGCTGCTCGGCACGGCGATGCAGCGTCTCGACGACCGGGCCGAGCGGCTGCATCTCGCGATGCGCGGCGCGGCGGCGGCCCGCCAAACGAAGCTGGCGGCGTCCGGCGAGGCGCTCGACCGCTGCTTCCGCCACGTCGTCGCGCTGGGGAACCGGCGGCTCGCCGGTGTCGCCGACCGGCTGCACCCCGAGCGGCTCGCGGTCGAGGTCGGGCGCGCGCGGACCCGGCTCGCCGATGTCGCCCCCCGGCTCGATCAGGCGGCCGCCCGGCAGATGGAGCAGTTGCGGAGCCAGCTCGACGGCCTCGCGGGACGCCTCGAAAGCCATGAGCTGTCGCACCGGAAGGTGCTGGAGCGCGGCTATGCGATGGTCCGCGACGGCGACCGGAGCCCGCTGCTATCGGCGAGCGCCGTCGTCGACGGCGCCGCGCTGACGATCGAGTTCCACGACGGCGAGGTCCAGGCGGTTGCCGGCGCGTCCGGCGACGCCGCGCCGGGCCATGCACAAGCAAAGCGCCCGCAACCGCGCCGCCCCGCCGCCCCGGTGCAAGGGCGGCTGCTGTGAGCCGAGCAAACTCGCATGCGCAAAATATCCCCTCCCCCGCTTGCGGGGGAGGGTCAGGGTGGGGGCTATGCGAGTTCGCTGCGGCCGATGAGGCGCCCCCATCCCGACCTTCCCCCGCAGGCGGGGGAAGGAGTCCTGACGTGTCTCGATGGCCGAAGGTGGGCTTCAATCGGTGCAGTGCCGCAGCCGCTCTCCTTGCGCTCGCGGTCCTTTCCCTGCCCGCCGCAGCCGGAACGCTTGCGTTCGACGGCGCGGCTACGCAGGGCGGGCTGGTGCGCGGGACGACGGAGCCGGAGGCGCGGGTGACGCTGGATGGACGGACGGTCCGCGTCGCGCCGGACGGCGGGTTCATCATCGGCTTCGGCCGCGACGCCGCGCCGCGCGCCGTCCTGGAGATCGTCCATCCGGACGGCTCGTTCGAGCAGCGCGAGCTGGCGGTCGCCGCCCGCGGCTACGACATCCAGCGCATCGACAATTTGCCGCCGTCACAGGTCGTGCCGGACCCGGCGGCGCTGGCGCGGATCAAGCGGGACGCGGAGGCGGTGCGGGCGGTGCGGCGGACCGACAGCGACGAGGCCGGCCATGCCGGGCCGCTACGCTGGCCGGCGACGGGACCGCTGAGCGGCGTCTGGGGCAGCCAGCGCATCCTCAACGGCGAGCCGCGGGCGCCGCATTACGGCGTCGACGTCGCGGCGCCCGCCGGCACCCCGGTGACGGCCGCCGCCGCCGGGCAGGTGACGCTGGCGCAGGATCTGTTCCTCACCGGCAACACCGTCGTGATCGATCACGGCTACGGCCTGTCGACGACCTACGCGCACATGGAAACGCTCGCCGTGCAGCCGGGACAGCGGGTCGCCCAGGGACAGGAAATCGGCAAGGTCGGAGCCACCGGCCGCGTCACCGGCCCGCACCTGCACTGGAGCGCGGAATGGTACGAGGTGCGGCTCGACCCGGCGCTGCTCGCCGGGCCGATGCCCGCAGCAATGGCGACGTTGACGAAAGCACCGGCGACGGCGCCACCGTCGGCAGCGACCGCCGCCCCCGCGGTGGAAGTTCGGCCATGACTCTCTACACGATTGGCTATGAGAAGGCGGCGCTCGCGCCGTTCATCGCGACGCTGCGCGACGCCGGGGTCGCGACCGTGCTCGACGTGCGCGACTTGCCGCTCTCGCGCCGCCCCGGCTTCTCGAAGCGGCAGCTCGAAGCATCGCTGGACGAGGCCGGGATCGGCTATGTCCACCTGAGGGGGCTCGGCACGCCGAAGGAAGGACGCGTCGCCGCCCGCGAAGGCGACAAGGTGAGGTTCTGGCGTATCGTCGAGGAGAAGATGGCGACGCCGCAGGCCGTGTTCGACCTCGCCCGCGCCGCCGATCTGGCGCGGGCGACGCCGTGCTGCCTGCTCTGCTACGAGGCGGACCACCGGGTCTGCCACCGTCAGCGCGTCGCCGACGCGCTGGAGGCGCAATACGGCATCGCGCCGGTCAATCACCTCGCGGTGCCGACGCACCTCTAAAGTCGATCAATCGAATGCCCAGAGCATCGAAGTCCGAGACATGCTGGCACCCAACTCTACAAGTTAAAAATAAAAGGATATTCGCCATTCCCGAACGTTTACTACCGCGCTGAGCAAGTCCGGGACTCCCTTAATCGCGCACCCCCCGGCGCCCTTGAGGTCCAATGAGCACGCTTCTGATCATCATAATCCTGATACTGCTCTTCGGTGGTGGAGGCGGTTACTACGCTCACGGCCGATATGGCGGGCGAGGCCTCGGTGGGGTGCTTGGCTTGGTCGTGATCGTGCTGATTTTACTCTACCTCTTCGGGGGGCTCGGAGGGCCCGGCAGGTTGTAGACCGGTGGGGCTCAATCCGGCCAGCGGCGGTGCAGCCAGAACCACAGTTCCGGCCGCGCGCGGATCCAGCCCTCGATCTCCCGGTTCACCCGCGTCATCAGCGTCAGCGTGTCGGCGTGACGGTCGCCAGTCCGCTCGATCTCGATCGGCGGCGAGACGACGAGCCGGAACCGGGCGCCGCCGACGCGCTCGACGCGCGCCGGCACCACCGCGCAGTCGAAGCGCAGCGCCAGTTGCGCCAGCGCCGGCGCGGTCATCGCGTCGCGGCCGAAGAAGGGAACGGAGATGCCGTCGTTCATCTTCTGGTCGACCAACATCGCGAGGTGCCGCCCTTCCTTCAGCGCCTCGATCGCACGGCGTGCGGCGACCGCTCCCTTCGGGATCAACTCGCTGCCCACGGCGCCGCGGGTTTCCGCGATCAGGTCGTCGATCAGCGGGTTGTTGGCGGCGCGGTAGATCTGCGCGACCGAAAGGCCCTTCTGCGTGGCCGCCGCCGACGTGACTTCCCAGTTCCCGTAATGCGCCGAGAAGAAGATGATTCGCTTGCCGGCGGCGATCAGCGGATCGACCAGATCGATGCCGACCGTCTCGACCCGGCCGCCGGGTTCGTAGACGCGAAGCTCCGTGAGATGCGGATATTCGGCGACGACGCGGCCGAGATTGTCCCACATCCCGGTGACGGTCCGGTCGAGGTCGGCCTCGCTCAGCTCCGGCATGGCGCAGCGCAGGTTGATCAGCGCCCGCTTCGTGACGCCGAGCCGCGGCCCGACCGTGCGCGCGATCCGGCCGCCGAGCGCCGAGGCGGCGTCGACCGGCAGCGCGCGGAACAGCGCGAACAGCAGGCGTGCGCCCCACCCTTCGAGACGCCGCCGCAGCGTCACCGGCTTCCGCTGCGGTGCGTGGGGAACCGCCGCATCCATCGTGGTCGTCCGGTCAGCCATGACTCCGCGGCGATAGCACGAACCGGTCGATAAGCGAAGCGACGGCGTCCGGCTCCCGCCAGACGAGGTCGACCGGCAGGACGCGCACCGCGTCGCGCAGCGCCGGCGGCAGCCGCACCGCGTCCTTCGCCGTCGTGACCGGCATCGCACCGAGCGACCGCGCCGCGGCCAAAAGGCCCTCGATCTCCGCAGCGGCATAGGGATGATGGTCGGGAAAGGCGCGGGACTCCGCAATCTCGGCGCCGAGCCGTTCCAGCGTCGCGAAGAACTTCGCCGGCCGGCCGATCCCGGCGAAGGCGAGGACGCGCCGCCCGGCGAGGTCCGCCGCCGCATCCCTGGCGGGAACGAGGTCGGCGCGCAGCAGCGTCGGCGGCCGTCCTTGCCCGTCGTCGATCGCCCGAGCGGCGCCGGCCTCGTCCTCGCCGATCAGCACCACCGCCTGCGCCCGCGCGAGCCCCGCGCCGACCGGCTCGCGCAGCGGCCCGGCCGGCATCACCAGCCCGTTGCCGAAACCGTAGCCGCCGTCGACGACGAGCAGCGACAGGTCCTTGGCAAGCGCCGGGTTCTGGAACCCATCGTCGAGCAGCAGGATCCCGGCGCCCGCGGCGACGGCCTCGCGCGCTCCGGCCACGCGGTCGCGGGCCACCCAGGTCGGCGCCGCGGCGGCGAGCAGCAGCGGCTCGTCGCCGACCTCTTCAGCGTCATGCCGCGCCGGGTCGACCGCGACCGGCCCGGCGAAACGCCCGCCATAGCCGCGCGTGACCACATGCACGGCCTTGCCCTCAGCCGCGAGCAGCCGGGCGAGGCTCAGCACCACCGGGGTCTTGCCGGCGCCGCCTGCGACGAGGTTGCCGACGCAGACCACCGGGATCGGCGCATGCCACGGCTTGGCCGCGCGCCGCCGCGCCGCGCCCGCCGCCCCGTACAGCGCGCCGAGCGGCGCCAGCAGCGCCGGCACGAGGCCGGACCGCGTCCAGAACTCAGGCGCGCGCACGGCGCCGGCTTTCCGCCGTGACCGCGCCGGCCGGCTCGGTCGCGGCGCCGCCGGCCGGCGGCGGAAGCGTCGGCGGATCGAGGAACGGCGCGACGCGCGCGAACACGGCATCAAGCACGTCATGATACCGGGCGGCGACCGCGAGCCCGGCCTCGGCCCGGCGCGTCCGCTCGGCCGGGTCGCGCAGCAGGCGGCCGATTTCGGCCGCAAGCGCATCGGCGTCGGCGACCGCGACCGCCGCGCCGGCCTCGTCGAGCGCCCGCGCCAGCGCGGCGCAGTTGCTCATGTCCGGCCCATGCAGGATCGCGCAGTCGAGCTGCGCCGGCTCCAGCGGGTTGTGTCCGCCCTTCGGCGTCAGCGACGCACCGACGAAGACGATCCCGGCGAGCCGGTAGAACAGCCCCATCTCGCCCATCGTGTCGGCGAGATAGACATCGGTGTCCGGCGCGATCTCCTCGCCGCGCGACCGCCGCACGACATGCAGCCCGCGCCCGCGTTCGCCCTCGCGAAGCGCCGCCGCGATCGCGTCGCCGCGCGAGGGGTGGCGCGGCGCGATCATCGTCAGCAGGCCGGGATGCGACGCGGCGAGGGCGCGGTGCGCGGCGGCGGCGGCTTCCTCCTCGCCCGGATGGGTGCTCGCGGCGAGCCAGAGCGGGCGG
>DASWRT010000261.1:0-7319 GCA_036403035.1 Allostellaceae bacterium
CCGGAGACCTGGACCGCGCGGACGCGCGGCGGGGGCGAGGTGATCGTCTGCGGCGGTTCCGTCAACTCGCCGCAGCTCCTCCAGCTCTCCGGGATCGGCCCGGCGGAGCTGCTGCGCGGCCACGGCATCCCGGTGCTGCACGAGCTGCCGGGCGTCGGGGCAGGGCTACAGGACCATTTCCAGGTCCGCATGGTCTTCAAGTGCACGCGGAAGGTCACCGTCAACGACGACCTCGCGAACCCGCTGCGCACGCTCGGCATGGGGCTGCGCTACGCGCTCTTCCGCACCGGGCCGCTGACCGTCAGCGCGGGCTACGCGGGCGCCTTCTTCCGCACCGACCCGGCGCGGCTCGCGACGGCCGACGTGCAGGTGCACTTCATCACCTTCAGCACCGACCGGATGGGCGACCGGCTGCACCGGTTCTCCGGCTTCACCGCCTCGGTCTGCCAGCTCCGCCCGGAGAGCCGCGGCTCGGTCCGCATCAAGTCGCCCGACCCGGCGGCGGCGCCGGAGATCCGCCCGAACTACCTCGCGGCCGAGCGCGACCGCGCCGTCAACGTCGCCGGCCTCCGCGTGCTGCGCCGGATCATGGGCATGCCGGCGATGCGGCCCTTCGTCGCCGCCGAGGCCGAGCCCGGCCCGGAGGCGGAGAGCGACGAGGCGCTGCTCCGCCACTGCCGCGAGCGCGGCAGCACGATCTACCATCTCACCTCGACCTGCCGCATGGGACCGGCGGAGGGCGACCCGCTTGCCGTGGTCGACCCGCGGCTGCGCGTCCGCGGCATCGGCCGCCTCCGCGTCGTCGACGGCTCGGTGATGCCGGCGCTGGTGTCCGGCAACACCAACGCGGCGATCGTGATGATCGCGGAGAAGGCGGCCGACATGATCCTCGCCGACGGCTCTCGCCCCGAAGGCGGTTAGGAGCCCCTGACGCTTGCGGCCGTCTGGCCGAACAGGACCTTCTTGGCGTCCTCGTCCGGGGAGCGGTACTCGTTCCCGATGTCGACGGCCCGGCGCACGGCGGGACGCGCCTTCACGGTTTCGAACCAGCGCTTGACGTGCGGGAACTCATCGAGCCGCTGTCCCTGCCGCTCGTGCGGCACGACCCAGGGCCAGCACGCCATGTCCGCAATCGAATAGTCGCCGACGACGAAGGCGCCGGTCCTGCCGAGCTGTGCGTCGAGCACGCCGTAGAGCCGGTTGGTCTCCTTCCGGTAGCGGTCGATCGCGTAGGGAATCTTCTCCGAGGCATAGCCGCTGAAGAAATGGTTCTGTCCGGCCATCGGGCCGAGGCCGCCGACTTGCCAGAACAGCCACTGCATGACGTCGTAGCGGCCGCGCAGATCCTGCGGCAGGAACTTGCCCGCCTTCTCGGCCAGATATGACAGGATCGCCCCGCTCTCGAACATCGTGACGGGCGCGCCGCCGCCCGGCGGGTCATGGTCGACGATGGCGGGAATGCGGTTGTTCGGGCTGATCTTCAGGAAATCCGGCTTCAACTGGTCGCCGCGCCCGATATTGACCGGGACGATCCGGTACGGAAGGCCGCATTCCTCCAGCATGATGGCAGGCTTCCACCCGTTGGGCGTCGGCCAGAAGTACAGATCGATCATAGCGCTCTACCGCTCTCCTCTCCCGCCCGGCACGCGCTGTCCCGCACCGGCTCGGTCCGCAAGAATAGAGCACCTCGATACGATCGGATAGTGTCCGAATGAAGGCCATCCGGGGAGGGCCGATCAAGCCCGGCCGGCGCGCCGGGCGGATCCTGTCATCGGTGCGCCACACCGATTATCGGGCCGACCCGGTGCGCCGCAGTCAAGCTTGGCGGGCAATGCATCATGCACCGGCAGGTACGTACGGAATCCTTCCGATCTTACTGACCAGAGCGCAGCCTCATGCAGCATGACTGGCAGGAAACCGAGAAAACCCGGAAGTTTTTTCTCTAAAATCTAGCAATCACTCGGAGAATTTGGCATAGCAGTCGCCGCGCGCACGGGCATGCATCGGCTGTGAAGGAAAATTGATGCCCTTCAGGGAACACACGGCAATCAACGCGCTGCTGCACCTGTGGGGGGAGAGGTGCGGCGACCGCGACATCCCGGACCGCGCGGATTTCGATCCGACGTCGATCGCCCCCTCGCTTCTGCCGCATTTCGTCCTCGCCGACATCGTGGACGGCGGGGTCCGGCTGCGGTTCCGGCTCCTCGGGACCGCCATCGTCAACCGCTTCGGTTTCGATCCGACAGGGAAATACCTCGACGAGACGTTCTCGGACCGCATGGTGCGGTACATGATGTCGCTGGCGCAGGAAGCCATCGCGATGCGCCGGCCGGCCTTCTCGAAAGCGGTGATGGCGCCGTCGGACGGAAGCGATCCGATCGTAACGGCCCGCATCTACATGCCGCTCACCCATGCCGCGCGGAAGGATGTCGGCCCGCGCGACGTGGCGATGATCCTCGCCGTGCACGATTTCGGCCCGCCCTGGCGCGGCGGCGCCCCTCTCATTCCCGTCCTCGCCGACGGCGACGCCCGAGAGCTGGTGCGCACGATCGTCTGACGATCACTGCCGCCCACGTCGACAGGCCGGCGCGGATCGTCTATCCGCTCTTCCAGAAAGCGAGATTCAGCGGGAGGAGACGGGCATGACGCGCGAATACCGGATCGCCGCCATACCGGCGGACGGGATCGGGCCGGAGGTGATCGCGGCGGGACTGACGGCGCTTCGGGCGTTGGAGCAGCGTTCCGGCGGGACTTTCCGGCTCCATGTCGAGGAGTTTCCCTGGGGCTCCGCCTATTACCGCGCGCACGGGCGGATGATGGCGGAGGACGGGCTCGACCGGCTGAAGCGCTTCGACGCGATCTTCTTCGGCGCGGTGGGATCGCCGGACATCCCCGACCATGTCACGCTCTGGGGCCTGCGGCTGCCGATCTGCCAGGGCTTCGACCAGTACGCCAACGTGCGCCCGGCCCGCATCCTGCCGGGCCTGACAAGCCCGCTGCGCACCGCCACCGCGGAGACGCTCGACTGGGTCATCGTCCGCGAGAACAGCGAGGGGGAGTATGCGGGGAACGGCGGTCGGGTGCATCGCGGGCTGCCCGACGAGGTCGCGACCGAGACCGCAATCTTCACCCGCGCCGGCGTCGCCCGCATCATGCGCTTCGCCTTCCGCCTCGCCCGATTGCGCCCGCGCAAGAAGCTGACGGTGGTGACCAAGTCGAACGCGCAGCGCCACGGCATGGTGCTGTGGGACGAGATCGCGGCGGCGGTCGCGGCCGAGTTTCCCGACGTCGCCTGGGACAAGGAACTGGTCGACGCGATGACGACGCGCATGGTGCTGAAGCCGCAGACGATCGACACGGTCGTCGCGACCAACCTGCACGCCGACATCCTCTCCGACCTCGCGGCGGCTCTCGCCGGCAGCCTCGGCGTGGCGCCGACCGCGAACCTCGACCCGGAGCGGCGCTTCCCGTCGATGTTCGAGCCGATCCACGGCTCCGCCTTCGACATCACGGGCAAGGGCATCGCCAATCCGATCGCGACGTTCTGGACCGCCGCGATGATGCTGGATCATCTCGGCGAAGCCGAGGCGGCGGCGCGCCTGATGGCGGCCGTGGAACGCGTCACGGCCGCGGGATCGCCGCTCACCCCGGACCTCGGCGGCACTGCCACGACGGCCGAGGTGACGCAGGCCGTATGCGACGCGATCCACAGCGGGAACGTCTGATGCCGCCGGCCCCGCTCGGTCGTTGACCGACGCCGAGCGGGCGACGCTCACGTGCCGCGTGGCGGGCAAAAGCGGCCGGAGTAGTTCATCCCGCTCCGCGGCATCATTCAGCAGGCACAGGATTCAAACAGGTCGGCGGAATAGCTCTTTCCGCACTTAAAAATAATAAAAATGACGCAAAAGGAGAGCGCAACCGGCCCCGGCCGGGGCCGATGCCTCATGCCCAGCCGAAAACAAAAAATTTGGAGAATAAGGCCCGTAGATTTCAACCACAGGTCTTTCTATCAGCACGAAAATTGCTGAATAGAAAATAACAAGTTTATGAAGGTTCCACCATAATAAACATGCGGCAGCAATGGCTTGAGGCGGCAAAAGACAATCGCGCCCGACCGCCTTCGTGGGTTCAACGCGTGCTTGCTCGTGCGTCTTTTCCTTACGCTCCGGCAAACAGCGCATCCGTCATTCGCAGGCTGCGGACAATGAATGCCGGCTCCTGCCCGATCGGAAGAGGGCCGGCCGCATAGGAGGAAACCCATGAAGCGACAAGACAGACTCCGTCTGGGTGCTGCTCTCGGCAGCGCCCTTTTTTTGTCCGGAACGCTGCATGCGGCCCTGGCCGACACAACGGACGACCTGCTCGACCGGCTGCGCGACAAGGGCATCCTGACGCCGGACGAATACAATGCCTTGAAGCAGCGGAAAGCGACGGAGCAGCCGCCGCAAGCGCCGGCAGCCGTTACGCCGGCGCCGGGGACGGGGCCTCAAGGCTTGCCGGCGCCGTTGAGCGCAACGGCCGGCCCGCCACCGGCCGGCCCGTTCATAACGATGATGGACAAGGGGATCGGGCTGCATGTCGGACCGGTCGACGTTTCCATCTCCGGCAACGTCAACGCGTTCTACACGCACGACATGCCGGACCATCCGGGCGCCTCGACGGCGGTTTCCGGCGGCCTTGCCAATACCGGCAACAACGACTCCGCGGCCATCCGCAGCGGCCTGCTGCCGGGCAATTTCAGCATCAAGCTGGCCACGCAGCAGGAAGGCTACGACATCGGCGTAACCTTCGGCCTCTATCCCGGCATCAGCAGCGTGAACAATGTCGGCGGCGCCAACTCCGCGGGCAACCCGCGCGGCCTCGGCACCTCGGGCATCGACTTCCGCCAGCAGTTCATCACGGTCGGCACGCCGCGCATGGGCACCTTCAAAGCCGGCCGCGACATCGGCCTGTTCGGCCAGGAGGCGATACTCAACGACTTCACGCTGTTCGGCGCCGGCAGTCCCGGCGGCAACATCGCGCCGTCGAACACGACCCTGGGACGCATCGGGCTCGGCTATATCTACACCGACTTCATGCCGCAATTCACCTACACGTCGCCGACCTTCGCCGGGTTCCAGGCATCGGCCGGCGTGTTCCAACCGCTCGACGCGTTCAATTTCAGCGGTGCGTCCGGCACGCTGACCGGACATGATGCGCCGCAGGTCCAGGCCAAGCTCGCCTATACGATGCCGAAGGGATGGCTCGGCCCGGTTAGCGCGAAGCTCTGGACGAACGTCGTTGCGCAGAACAGCCAAGGCGAGGCTGCCGGCGAAGCGCTGGCGGCCAAGAAGGGCGTCACATCCGCGGGCATCGACTACGGAGCGAAGCTCGAACTCGGACCGGCCGCGATCGTCCTCTACGGCTACAACGCCGACGGCATCGGCACGACCGGCCTGCTCTTCGATGCGGTCAGCGCGACCGGCGCCAAGCGCGGCTCGGGCGGCGGCTACGTCCAGGGCACGTATACGTTCTTCGACCGGCTCACCTTCGGCGCGAGCTACGGCGTGAGCCATCTCAGCTTGGCGCCGGGCGAGGTCAATCCGACGCTGGTCCGCGACAACGAAGCGGAGATCGTCGGCGTCCATTACAAGCTGACGGACTGGGTCAACCTCGTGGCCGAATACGCCCATACGCAGACGAAGGCGCATGGCGGGAACGGCGCGGTTTCAGATACCGTCGCGGCAGGCACGATCCTGTTCTTCTGAGGCCACGATCTCGACCTGAGGATCGAAGCGGCGGATGCGGCGCCGCTTCGGCTCCACAGGACGGAGCCGAGAGGCAGACGCTCACCGGCACGCGTCGGAGCCGGGCGTCGGCGGAGAAATCTGCACGAAAAGCTGGCCGGTAAGCCCGGCCGGACCGGAGCTGGGCGCGGCGTCCGGATCGAACGGCGCGGCGCCTTCCGTCGCCTCGATCGTCGTGTCGCGGAACGTCGCGCGGACGACGGCGCCGCCGCCGGCCGCCCAGATCCGCTCGGTTGCCGCCTGATAGCCCGTCGCCGCGCCGCGCGCCGGGATCTCGCAGGAGCGCGACGGCGGCCCGTACCGTTGCTCCAGCGCGGCGACGACCGCGCGGAAGACCGGCGGGTTGGCGCCGTGCCGCTGCCGCTCGAACTGGACGCGCTTCAGCCCGTGCGTCGCGCGATCCATCTGGAAGTAGACGACGAAGGGATAGCCGCCCAGCCGCTCGTCGCGCAGCGCCACGTCGACGTAGCTGTCGCCGAACTCGATCGGCGGCGCCAGCGTGACGGCGCGGCCGGCGAACCGGCGGGCGAGCGCCGCCGAGTCCTCGCCCCAGCCGATGCCGTCCCATCCGTTGCCCGCCTCGGGCCACACCGGCGCCGCTTGCGGCTCCCCCGCCGCCGGAACGGCAGCGGCCGAAGCGGTCACGATGCCGAGAGCAGCGGCGAGCGTCGTCATCCTCATGACGGAAACAGCTTGTTCGTGCGGCTGCCGCCGTCAAGCACCGGGAGGTTCATTTGCGCCCATCGCACCATCTGTATATTTTACTGTCATGGATGAAATAGACCGTAAAATCCTCTCGCATATCCAGCATAGCGGGCACGATTCTTACGCCGACATCGGAGCCGCGGTCGGCCTTTCCGTGTCGGCGGTCAACGAGCGGCTGAAGAAGCTTCAGGCGCAAGGCGCGATCCGCGGCTGGGCGGCATGCGTCGATCCGGAGTCGGTGGGACGCGGCGTGCTCGCCTTCGTCTTCGTCGCGCTCGACCGGCCGGAGCACGATGTCGGCTTCCGCGCCGCGATGACGGCGCGCGACGAGATCCAGGAGTGCCACCACGTGACCGGCGACTGGTCGTACCTTCTCAAGGCCCGCCTCGGCAGCGTGGGCGAGCTGGAGACGCTGCTTGCGACCGCGATCAAGGTGCAGCCGGGCGTGACCCGGACGCACACGATGATCGCCCTCTCCTCGCCGAAGGAGAGCGCGTTCGTTCCCTGCCACGCCGGGGACGGGACCGCGGCGCCATGAGCGATCCCCTGTTTTACCTTGCGAAAGGCATGGTGCTCGGCCTGTCGATCGCGGCGCCGGTCGGACCGATCGGCGTGCTCTTCATCCGCCGCACCGTCGCCGACGGGTTCGGCGCCGGATTTGCCGGCGGCCTGGGCACCGCCGCGGCCGACGCGCTTTACGCCGCGCTCGCCGCCGCCGGGCTCACGGCGGTCTCGGCGGCGCTCGCCGCGCATGGCACCGCGCTGCGCCTCGCCGGGGCGGCGATGCTGCTGTGGCTCGGCGGCAGCGCGGTCCGTGCCGCCGCCGCC
>DASWRT010000262.1:0-2752 GCA_036403035.1 Allostellaceae bacterium
ACGGCGCCGGCAAGTCGACGCTGCTCGGCATCCTGACCGGCGCCGTCCCGCCGGACGGCGGGACGGTTCGCCTCGGCAGCAATCTCACCCCGGCAGTGTTCGATCAGCGCCGCGCCTCGCTCGACCCGGAGGCGACGCCGTGGACGACGCTGACCGGCGGCAGCGGCGACACCGTGTTCGTGCGCGGGCGGCCGCGCCACGTCGTCACCTACCTGAAGGAGTTCCTGTTCGAGGAGCGGCAGATCCTCGCCAAGGTCTCGACGCTCTCCGGCGGCGAGCGCAACCGGCTCCTCCTCGCCAAGGTCCTGGCGCAGCCCTCCAACCTGCTGGTGCTCGACGAGCCGACCAACGACCTCGACATCGAGACGCTCGACCTGCTGGAGGAACTGCTGGCCGACTATGACGGCACGCTGCTGCTGGTGAGCCACGACCGCGACTTCCTCGACCGGCTGGTGACCAGCGTGATCGCCGTCGAGGGCGGCGGCGTGATCGACGAATATGTCGGCGGCTACACCGACTATGTGCGGCAGCGCCGCCCGCCGCCGTCGCGCCCCGCCGCAGCCTCTCCGCGTCCGGACAAGGCGTCGGCTCCTGCGGAACAGCAGCGCCCCCGCGAAAGGCCGAAGCAGCGCCTCAGCTACAACGAGCAGCGCGAGCTGGACCGCCTGCCGGACCGGATCGCCGCGCTGGAGGCGGAAAAGGCGGCACTGGAGTCGAAGCTCGCAGACCCCGGCTTCTACGAGCGCGACGCCGCCGGCTTCCGGGCGGCCGGCGCCCGGCTCGCCGACGCGGCCGGGGAGCTGGAAGCGGCCGAGGAGCGCTGGCTGGAGCTGGCCGCGCTGAAGGAGGATCTGGAGACATGATCCGCCCCGCCGACATCGCCGCGGCGGTTGTGGTCGCGGCGTTGTGGGGCCTCAATTTTCCGGTCATGAAGCTCGGGCTGGGCGAACTGCCGCCGATGCTGCTGATGGCGCTCCGCTTCACGCTGGTGGCGCTGCTCCTCTGCCCGTTCCGCCGGCTGCCGCGCGAGAAGCTCGGCGCGATCCTGCTGCTCTCCATAACGCTGGGCAGCCTGCATTTCAGCCTGATGTTCTCCGGCGTCGCCGGCATCGACGCCGCGACCGCGGCGCTGCTGGCGCAGAGCCAGGTGCCGTTCGCGACGATGCTCGCCGCCATCTTCCTCAAGGACCGGCTGACCGTCCGCGCCGCGATCGGCATGGCGGTCGCGGCGGCCGGACTGGTGCTGATCGTCGGCGAGCCGCGCTTCACGCGCGACGACGCCGTGCCGATCTGCCTGGTCCTCGTCGCCTCCTTCGTCTGGGCGGTCGGCAACGTCCAGATCAAGCGCCTGGGCGCCGTCGACTCCTTCGCCGCGAACGGCTGGATCGCGTTCTTCGCGGCGCCGCAACTGCTCATCCTGTCGTTGCTGCTGGAACGCGACCACGTCGCCGTCCTGCGCAACGCGAGCTGGGTCGCCTATGCCGCGGTGGCCTATGCGGCGATCGCCATCACGATCGGGAGCTACGCGCTCTGGTACCGCCTGATGCGGCGCTATCCGGTCAGCACGGTGATGCCGTTCACGCTGCTCGTGCCGGTCTTCGGCGTGCTGGCGAGCATGGCCATGCTCGGCAACCGCATGAGCTGGCAGGGGATGCTCGGCGGCGTTGCGACGCTGCTCGGCGTCGCGGTGATCGTGCTGCGCCGCCATCGGCCGCAGCCGCCGCTGCGGCCGGCGGCGCCGCCGCCGCTCCCGCCGCCCACCCGGGCCGAAGCGCGGCAGCCGTGAGCGCCGGACCCGGCAGCGGCGACGCCCCGGCCCGGCCGCCATTGCGGATCGTCGACGCGCCGTCGCCGAACCACGGCCCGCGGCCGGCGGGCGGGCGGATCGACATGCTGCTGCTGCATTATACCGGGATGCCGAGCGCCGGGGCCGCGCTCGACCGCATGCGCGACCCCGCCGCCGAGGTCAGCGCGCACTACATGATCGACGAGGACGGCACCGTCTACCGGCTGGTCCCGGAGGATCGCCGCGCCTGGCATGCCGGGCGTTCCTCGTGGGACGGCGAGACCGACATCAATTCGGCCTCGATCGGGATCGAGATCGTCAATCCCGGCCACGAGTTCGGCTACCGGCCCTTTCCCGAGCCGCAGATGGCGGCGGTCGATGCGCTCTGCCGCGACGTCATCGGTCGCCATCCCATCCCGCCGCACCGCGTGCTCGGCCATTCCGACGTCGCGCCGCAGCGCAAGGAAGACCCCGGCGAGCTGTTCGACTGGCCCCGTCTCGCCCGCGCCGGCATCGGCCTCTGGCCGGACTTCGCCGCCGCCCCGGCTACGGACCCACCGGCCGACGTTGCGGCGGCGCAGGCCCTCCTCGCCGCGATCGGCTACGCCGTTCCGCAGAGCGGCGTCCTGGACGCGGAAACGGCGAAGGTCCTCACCGCCTTCCAGCGCCGCTTCCACCCGTCGCGCTGCGACGGCGCGCTCGACGACGAGACATGCCGGCGCATCGCCGCAGTGACGGCGCTCTTCGGGAGCGGGGCCGGGGATAAGACAGCCTGAACCGGGGATCGGGGGCATAAAGAGAAAATAGGACTCACGCTGTACCGCGAAGTCCGCAAAGGGTTCGCAAAGAACGCAAAGGGGTTCTTGCACGCCGCAGGCGCGCGATCATTTCCTTTACGCCTTTGGCGTGTACTTGGCGGCCTTTATGTTAAAGCGTTCTCTTTTCTCTTTTCCTCTCATCCCCCCG
>DASWRT010000263.1:0-11463 GCA_036403035.1 Allostellaceae bacterium
GTGTACGTCGCACCCTGAGGTTTGCCGCTTCGGAAAAGGATTTGCGGTCTCTTTTCCGGCGCTTGCTCCCTATCTCCCTCTCCCGCTGGCGGGAGAGGGTCGGGGTGAGGGCCGGTAGAAACTGCGATTCCGCAGAGGAAATCACAAAGAAGGAATTCCCCTCACCCCAACCCTCTCCCGCAAGCGGGAGAGGGAGGTCCATGTCAGGATTTGCGGAAATGCAAAGAGCCGGCGGCGACGCTCCCGGCCGCGCCGCAGGGCCGGGCGCGCATTCCCCTCCACCTCCAAAGGGTTAAGGCCGGAACTCTGGTGGCGTTTCCGGCTTTGAAGTAGCCTCGCGCCGGAGAGGCACGGGCACATTGGGCAGGGGGGATGGTGGCGGCGAACGATGACCCGACCGGCCGCCATAGGGCTGGCCGTCGGAACGGACGCCCGGGCCGGCGCGGCGGCGGCGCGGCGCTGCTGCTGCCGCCGATTCTGGCCGCCTGCGCGGCCGGCGCGACCGCTGCGGCCGTCATAGCACCGGCCGTCGCCAACACGCCGTCCGTCGAGGAACTGCGGTCGCTGTCGATCGAGGATCTCGCGAACGTCGAGATCACGTCGGTCTCGCGGCGGCCCGAGCCGCTGAGCCAGGCGCCGGCCGCGGTCTACGTCATCACCGCCGAGGACATCCGCCGCTCCGGCGCGACCAGCCTCCCCGAGGCGCTGCGGCTGGCGCCCAACCTGGAGGTGGCGCGGCGCAACCCGCAGACCTATGCGATCTCGGCGCGCGGCTTCAACTCGGTCGAGGCGGCCAACAAGCTGCTGGTGCTGATCGACGGGCGCAGCATCTATTCGCCGCTGTTCGGCGGCGTCGAATGGGACCAGCAGCAGGTGATGCTGGCCGACGTCGAGCGCATCGAGGTGATCAGCGGCCCCGGCGGCACGCTGTACGGCGCCAACGCCGTCAACGGCGTCATCAACGTCATCACAAAGAGCGCCCGCGACACGCAGGGCGGGCTGGTCGACCTCAAGGCCGGGACGGTCGATCAGTCCGGGGCGGCGCGGTTCGGCGGCAAGTTCGGCGAGAACGGCGCGTACCGCGCCTATGCGATGGCGTTCGGGCGCGGCCACTCCGACCTGCCGGACGGAACCAACGCACGGGACGGGTTCCAGGGGAAGCAGACCGGCTTCCGCACCGACTGGAGCACCGGCAAGGCCGGGTTCACGGTGCAGGGCGACCTGTACGACAACGAGACCGACGGCGGCGGCGAGCTGTTCAACGGCACGCCGGTCGGCGGCCAGATCTTCGGCGGCAACCTGCTCGGGCGGTGGACGCAGCAGCTTACCGGCGGATCGCGGCTGGAGCTGCAATCCTACGTCAGCCGCGACCACCGGTTCGCGCCGAGCGTCACCGAGGTGGAGGACACGTTCGACATCCAGCTCCAGCACGTTTTCGCGCTCGGCGACCGGAACGAGGTCGTCTGGGGCCTGGGGAACCGCGTCAACCGCGACAAGTTCATCAACAACGCCAACTTCTTCGTCTTCGACCCGCCGGTCGAGACCTACGACCTCGGCAACGTCTTCCTCCAGGACACCTACGCGCTGAGGGACGACCTCAAGCTGACGCTCGGCACGAAGTTCGAGTACAATACGTTCTCCGGGTTCGAATATCTGCCGAGCGCGCGGCTGGCGTGGCAAATCTCCGATGCACATCTGCTCTGGTCGGCCGTCTCGCGGGCGGTGCGCACGCCGACGCCGATCGACCGGAACCTCGTGGCGCCCGGCCTGTTCATCGGCGGGCCGGATTTCCAGTCGGAGAAGGTGATCGCCTACGAAGTCGGGTATCGCGGCCGGCCGGCAACGGACCTGACGTTCTCGTTGTCGCTCTACTACAACCGCTACGAGGACATCCGGACGACCGAGTTCTCTCCGTCCGGCGGGCTGCCGCTCCGCTTCGGCAACGCGCTTAAGGGCGACGGCTACGGCGTCGAGGCGTGGGGCGAGTACCGCCCGCTGTCCTGGTGGCGGCTCAGCCCCGGCGTCAACTTCCTGCACAAGAATCTGAGCCTGAAGCAGGGCGTCGTCGACCTCTCGAACGGGCAGTCGACGGGCAGCGACCCGGCTTACCAGCTCTCGCTTCACTCCTACATGGACCTGCCGGGCGGCCTCGAACTGGATGTCGGCGTGCGGACGGTGGACGATCTGCAGAACCCGGCGATCCCGTCCTACACCCAGGTCGACGCCCGGCTCGGCTGGCGCGTCGCCGACGGCATCGAGCTTTCGCTGTCCGCCTTCGACCTGTTCGACAGCCGGCACGCCGAGACCGCCGCGTCGTCCGGTCCTCCCCGGGAGTTGCGGCGGACGATCTATGTCGGCCTGCGGTCGAGTTTCTGACGGTGATCCGGCGAAAAGCCACGTCGGGATGCGGGCGCACGGAGCGGCGGCTTGCCGCGGCCGGTCTTGCGGCGGCGCTCGCCTGGACCGTCTCCATCGCCGCGACCGCCGTCTCCGTCTCGGCGCAGCAGCCGCCGCCGCAGCAGCAGGGCGGCGGCGGCGGCTCGCTCGAATGGGCGGTGAAGGCGACGTATCTCTACAAGTTCATTCCGTTCATCGACTGGCCGCCCTCCGCCTTCGCCTCGCCGGCGAGCCCGATCGGCGTCTGCGTCGCGGGCGACGACCCGTTCGGCGGCGTGCTCGACCAGGCGGTGAGCAGTCAGCGCATCGGCGAGCATCCCTTGGTCGTGAAGCGCCTGCAGCGGGTCGACCGCCAGTCCGGGTGCCACATCCTCTACGTCTGGAGAGGCGCCGACGCGCAGTCCCTCGCCGACATGCTCGATGCGGTTCGCGGCACGCCGGTCCTGACGGTCACCGACTCCGTCCGTGACGCCCAGGCGAAGGGGATCGTCAACTTCGTCGTCGAGGACAACCGCGTCCGCTTCGAGATCGACAATCAGGCCGCCGCGGAGAACGGCCTCGCGATCAGCTCCAAGCTGCTGAGCCTTGCCGTTTACGTCAGGCCGAGAGCGTAATGGACAGGCTGGTGCGGGTTGCGATCGAGTTTGGAACGGGAAGCCCGGCATCGTGCCAAATCCCCCCACCCAACCCTCCCCCGCAAGGGGGGAGGGCTATGAAGGCGTTCGGCTTTTCTCCCTCCCCCCTTGCGGGGGAGGGGCAGGGTGGGGGAACCTGCGTCGAGCGTTTCCGAACCCAGGCGCAATTTACTCTAGTGAACCGGCGGCAGCGGACGGCGGCGGAATGACCGGTTTCTGGAAGCGGACCCCTTTGCTCGCGGTGGCGGCCGCGGTCGCGCTGCTGCTCGCGGGCGTCCTCCTGGGCGTCTACAACGAGCGCGCCTACCGCGCGCAGAAAATCGACGAGGTCACCGTCCAGGCGCGGATCCTCGCCTCGACGGTGACCGCGGCCGTCGCCTTCGGCGACCGGTCCGCCGCGCAGGAATACGTGAACGCGCTGATGACGAATCCCGAGGCGGAGGCGGCGGCGCTGTACGACGCCAACGGCGACCTGTTCGTGAGCTGGTCCCGCACGCCGGACCGGCCGGCGCCGCGGGCGGCGGCGCAGCTCCCGGCCGGGCCGTCCTTCACCGACGGCCATCTGACCGTCACGGCCGACGTGACGCAAGGCGGCGGCGCGCCGCTGGGCACGGTGTATCTCGAAACCATCGTCGAGCCGCTGCAACGGCGGCTCTCGCGGTACGGCGCTATGGCGCTGCTCGTGACGATGGCCTCGCTGCTGGTCACCGTCCTCGGCGTCGCCCAGGCGGCGCTGACGAAGGCGAACGCGCAGTTGCAGGCTCGCGCGTCCGAGCTGGCGGCCGTGAACCGGAACCTCGAAACCGAGATGGCGGAGCGGGAGAAGGCGCAGGAAGCGCTGCGGCAGAGCCAGAAGATGGAAGCCGTGGGCCAGCTCACGAGCGGCGTCGCGCACGATTTCAACAACCTGCTGACCGGCGTGCTCGGCCATCTCGAACTCGGGCTGGCGCGGACGCAGGACGAGGCGGTACGGCGGTCGCTGCTGGCCGCGACGCGCGCGGCCGACCGCGGCGCCAAGCTGACGCAGCAGCTTCTCGCCTTCTCCCGCCGGCAGCACCTGCAAGCCAAGCCGGTCGACCTCAACGCCCTGGTGCGGGGCATGGAGGACATGCTGTCCCGCACGATCGGTCCGGCGGTGCGGATCGAGATGGCGCTGCCGGCCGAATTGTGGCCGGCGCTCGTCGACGCCAGCCAGATCGAGGTCGCGATCCTCAACCTCGCGATCAACGCGCGCGACGCGATGCCGCTCGGCGGCCGGCTCGTCCTCGCGACCGCGAACGTCCCGGCGGACGCGCCGCGCCGGCCGGCCGACCTGCCGGCCGGCGGCGTCGATCTGGTGATGGTGTCGGTGACCGATTCCGGGACCGGGATGGACGAGGAGACGCTCGCCCGCGCCTTCGAGCCGTTCTACACGACCAAGGAGATCGGCAAGGGGACCGGCCTGGGCCTGTCGCAGGTCTACGGCCTCGCGAAGCAATCGGGCGGCGCGGCCGAGATCGAGAGCGCGCGCGGCAGCGGAACCTCGGTCCGCCTCTACCTGCCGCGGGCGGGCGCGGCGGCGGCGCCCGCCGCAACGGGCCGGCCGGCGCCGAGCCCCGGCGGCGGCGGCGCACCATCG
Organism: Allostellaceae bacterium; assembly: GCA_036403035.1. Lineage (GTDB taxonomy): Bacteria > Pseudomonadota > Alphaproteobacteria > ATCC43930 > CGMCC-115725 > DASWRT01. The sequence continues at coordinate 4,651 of DASWRT010000263.1, forward strand.
CCGGGCGCCAGGATCCTCCTGGTCGACGACGACGACGACGTCCGCGAAGTCACCGCGGCGATGCTGCGGACCGACGGCCATGCCGTCGTCGAGGCCGCGAACGGACACGCGGCGCTCGACATCCTGGATCGCGGCGAGCCGCTCGACCTGATGGTGGTCGACTACGCGATGCCGGCGATGAACGGCGCCGAGTACGCGCGGGCGGCCCGGCAGCGGCGGCCGGAGGTTCCGGCGCTCCTCATCACCGGATATGCCGAGTCCGGCCTGCTCGCCGGCATCGCCGATCTCGCCGCGGTGCTGCGCAAGCCGTTCCGGCAGGCCGACCTCGCCGCGGCGGTGCGCGGCGCGCTGCTGCGGCGGGACGAGAGCGGCTCGCGGCGGCGCGAGTCCGGGGGCTGAGCGGGCGCCGTAACGTCCGACCGGCCGGGCGACGATCAGTGGCGGACGGCGTCGGGCGAAGCGGTCGCAGCCGCCTCGGCGCCTGGAACGGCCGCCGCCGGCGCGGTGCGACGGCGCGGCAGCAGATGGCCGCTCTCGCGCAGCACCGCGGCGAGCGCCGCCGCGGCCTTGCCGGCGTCGCCGGCGGCCGTCCGCGGCGGCAGCAGCCATTCGAGGAAGATCCGGCCGGCATGCGGCTCACCGGCCTGATAGCAGGCCAGCGCCCGCAGCAGCGCCAGCTCGTCGCCGCTGACGCGGCGCGAGGCCAGCCGGTGCAGCCAGACGGTGCGACCCCTGTCGCCGGCCGCCGCCGCGCCGCCGTCTCCGCTCCCGCCCCCATTCAGCGCGTGGAGCAGCCGCTCCAGCCCATCGAGCGCCCGGGACGCCCGCGCGCAGCCGCAGGCTAACGCGAACTCCTCGCGGACACGCGGCCAGCCGCCGCTGCCGGCCAGCCAGTGCCGGGCGGCCCACAGGACGAGCTGCTCGCCATAGAGGAGCTGCCGTACGTTGAGCGGAGCAGCGCCACCGCCATGCGACGCTGCCGAGATGGTGGTGGCCGGATCGGATGCGATCATGGGAGACTCATTCGCAATCGCAGGTGTGAAAACGGTACGGTGTTGCCGCCGCAAATGCAAATGAGATTTATTCTCAAATAAACCTGCGCCTTGTCCCGTTCCGGCGGCGACCCGGTCAGAAACCGGCCACTGGCGGAGCGATTAAGACTATTGGCATAGTGGGCGCCATTTCCCGCTGCGGCGCCGCCGCCAGGTTTCGATGAGCCTTCTTACCCGCCTGTTCCTTCTGGTCGCCGTCGCCGTGCTGCCTGCGATCCTGATCCAGGCGCATACCGAGATGCAGTACCGCCGCGCGCGCGAGGCGGAGATCCACACGCTCATGCTGCAGCAGGCGCGGCTCGCGGCGACCGACGAGGACCGGGTGATCGAGGGGGCGCGGCAGGTGCTGATCGCGCTGGCGCAGCTGCCGGCCGTCAGGAACCGCGACGACGCGGTCTGCCATGCCTACCTGAAGCGGCTTGTCCCGGCTTACCCGTACTACAGCTCGATCAACATCCTCGATACCGATGGGCGGCCGTTCTGCAGCAGTATCGCCGACCCGCCGCCGGACTTCTCGGCGGGCGACCGCGCCTATGTCCGCGAGGCGATCTCGACCCGCCGCTTCGCGATCGGCGAATATACGCTCGGCGTCGCGTCGCAGGTGCCGATCCTGCCGATGGCGTACCCGATCATCTCCGATCAGGACGGTACCGTCAGCGCGGTCGTGGCGCTCGGCCTCAACCCGCAGTGGCTCCAGCGCTGGGTGGAAAACCGGGCGCTGCCGGCCGGCGTCGTGCTGACGATCGCGGACCGGAACGGGACGGTGCTCGCGCGCTCCCAAGGTGCGGCGCAGGTCGGGCGGAAGCTGCCGGCGCAGGTCCTGCCGCTGCTGGACGTGGCGCAGGACGGCACGCTGGAGACGCAGGACGCGAACGGAGCGCCGGAGATCATCGGCTACATTCCGCTCCGTCAGGAGCCGGACGGCCTCTTCCTCCTGGTCGAAATATCGCGCGACCGCGCGTTCGCCGAACTCGACCAAGCGACCCGCCTCGGGATCGTGCTGCTGGCGATCAGCGTCGTGGTCGCGCTGGTGGCGGCGGCCGTGATCGGATGGCGGTTCATCCGCCAGCCGCTCGAAGTTCTGCTCGCGGCGACGGCGCGCTGGCGAGAGGGCGATTTCGGCGCGCGGACCGGGTTGCCGGCGTCGAACGCCGAACTGGACCGCCTCGGGCACGCGTTCGACGCGATGGCCGCGGCGATCGAGGAACGCGACCGGCGCTTGCGCAGCGCCGAAGAGCGGGCGCTGCGCCGCGAGCGCGAGTTCTCGCGGCTGGTCATCGAGAGCAGCGACGTCGGCATCCTCGCCTACGACCGCGAATTCCGCGTCACGCTCCTGAACCCGGCGCTGGAGGCGCGCTTCGGCATCGCTGCGGACGCCGCGGTGGGCCGTCTCTTCCAGACGCTACTGCCGTCGCTGTGGGGCGCCTCGTTCGGCACGGCGATGCGGCGCGCCGTGATCGGCGAGGCGACCGCGGCGCAGGACGAACCCTACGATCTGCCGGAACTCGGCGGGCGCAAGGGACGCTGCGAGGCGAGCCACGCGCCGCTGCGCGACGCCGACGACACGATCATCGGCGGCATCGCCTTCCTGCGCGACACGACCGAGCGCCACGCGATGGAGGAACGGCTCCGGCAGTCGCAGAAGATGGAGGCGGTGGGACAGCTCACCGGCGGCATCGCGCACGACTTCAACAACCTGCTGACCATCGTCATCGGCAATCTCGACATGCTCGCCCGGCGGTTCAGGCCGGGCGATACCGCGGTGCAGGGGTTGGTCTCGGCGGCGGCGCGCGGCGCCAACCGCGCGGCGATCCTGACGCAGCGGCTGCTCGCCTTCTCGCGGCGGCAGCCGCTCGAACCGGGCGTCACCGACGTCAACAGCCTCGTCTCCGGCATGGTCGACCTGCTGCGGCGGACGCTCGGCGAGAGCATCCGCATCGAGACCGGCCTCGCCGAAGATCTCTGGCCTTGCTTCGTCGACCAGAACCAGCTCGAGAACGCGCTGCTCAATCTGGCGATCAACGCGCGCGACGCGATGCCCGGCGGCGGGCGGCTGTCGATCGCGACCGCGAACCGGCACTGCGCCGAGATCGTCACGCGCGACGGCACGCTGCCGGCCGGCGACTACCTGATGCTCGCCGTCGCCGACGACGGCACCGGCATGAAGCCGGAGATCGCCGCCAAGGCATTCGACCCGTTCTTCACGACGAAGGGCGTCGGCGAAGGCAGCGGCCTCGGGCTCAGCATGGTCTACGGCTTCGTCCGGCAGAGCCACGGCCATGTCGAGATCGACAGCGAGGTCGGGCGCGGCACGACGGTGCGGATCTTCCTGCCGCGCCACGGCAATGCCGCGTCCGCGGCGGCCGGCGAGACGCGCCGCCGCGGACGGCGCCTGCTGCCGAAGGCCGACGCGGGCGAAACCGTGCTGCTCGTCGAGGACAACGAGGACGTTCGCCAGTACGGCGCCGGCGTGCTGCGCGAACTGGGCTATCACGTGATCGAGGCGGCGGACGCGGAGACGGCGCTGCGGATCGCCGCCGGTTCCGAACGGATCGACCTGCTCTTCACCGATATCGGGCTGCCGGGCATGGACGGCTGGGCGCTGGCCGGCCGCGCGCTGGCGCTGCGGCCGTCGCTGAAGGTCGTCTACACGACCGGCTATGCGGAAGGCGCGATCGTCCGCGACGGCATGCCCGGCGGCGGCAGCGGCGGCAGCGGCGGCGGCCGCGGCGGCGGCGTGCACCTGATCACGAAGCCGTTCGACGTCGATACGCTGGCGGTCAAGATCCGGAACGTCCTCGCCGAGGAGGAGGAAGTGCGCGGCTAAATTGGATCGCGATCGGGTTCCGAAGTGCCGCCCCGCGTTTTACCTGATGACGGGTCCATGCCGGCGTCGGGGTGATAAGCCGAGAAAAATCAACGTTTGAACCACCGAGACACCAAGGAATTCCAGGCGCGCGGTGCGTGCCGACAATCATCTCGGCGCTTTGGCGGTTCGACTATCACCGGAGATCGCGATCGAGTTTGGACCTGGAGGCCCGGCATTGCGCCGGGGCCCCCCACCCCGCGGGGCGCTACCGGCCGCGCGCGGTTAGGCGGCGGTGTACGTACCAGACGGCGGCGAGCGCCGTCGCGGCGACGGCCGCTGCCGCCGCGAGCGCCTCCGGCGGCGCGTCCTCCATGCGCCGGACGGCCTCGCCGATCATCCCGCCGCCGATCACCAGGCCGGGCGCCCAGATGACCGCAGATCCGACATTGGCGATCCAGAAGTCGCGCGGCCGCATGTCCATCATGCCGGCGACGAGCGGGATGCAGGCGCGCACCGGGCCGAAGAAGCGGCCGAGGAACACGCTCGTCCCGCCATACTTCGCGAAGAAGCCGTAGCCGGACCGGAGCAGCTCGGGCCGCCGCGCGAACGGGCCGAACGACGCGATCCGGTCGCGGTAACGCCGGCCGAGCCAGTACGAGACGGCGTCGCCCATCACCGCGCCGAGCGCCGCCGAAACGATCAGCGGCCAGAAGCTCAGCGCGCCGGATGGAAGCAGCGTCGACAGCGCCAGCAGGATCACCGTGCCCGGCACGAGCAGGCTGATGAACACGAGCGATTCCGCGAATGCCACCGCGAAGACGATCGGGTCGCTCCATGCCCGATGCTCGGCGATGAACGCGATGACCTGATGCGCGAAGCCGTCCATCCGCGGGAATGCCCGCCCGATCGCCGCCTGCCGCTCCTTAATCCGCCACCGCCAGCATGATCTTGCCGATATGCTTGCTGCTCTCCATCAGCCGGTGCGCCTCGGCGACCTCGGCGAGCGGGAAGGTCTTGTGGATCACCGGCCGCACCGTTCCGGCTTCGAGCAGCGGCCAGACCTTCTCGCGCAGCTCGCGGGCGATCACCGCCTTCTGCGCGACGCTGCGCGGCCGCAGCGTCGAGCCGGTCAGGGTCAGGCGCTTCAGCATCACCGGCATGAAGTCGAAATTCTCGACCTTGCTGCCCTGAAGGAAGGCGATCTGCACCAGCCTGCCCTCGACCGCCAGCGAGCGGACGTTCCGCTCCAGGTAGGGACCGCCGACCATGTCGAGGATGACGTCCACGCCCTTGCCGCCGGTCAGTTCCTTCACCGCCTCGGCGAAGTCGATGGTGCGGTAGTTGACCGCCTTGTCGGCGCCGATCTTCTCGCAGAAGGCGCATTTCTCGTCGCTGCCGGCGGTCGTCAGCACCCGGGCGCCGAAGGCGTGCGCGAGCTGGATCGCGGTCGTCCCGATGCCGCTGGTGCCGCCGTGCACGAGGAACGTCTCGCCGCGGCCGAGCCGGCCGCGCTGGAACACGTTGGTCCAGACCGTGAAGAAGGTCTCGGGCAGCGCCGCCGCGTCGGCGACGGTCATGCCCTTCGGCACCGGCAGACACTGCGCCGCGGGAGCGACGCAGTACTCGGCATAGCCGCCGCCCGCGACCAGCGCGCAGACCTCGTCGCCGACCCGCCACGGCGCGGCGTCGTCGCCCGTCGCGACGCCGTCTCCTATCGCGACTATCGTGCCGGCGACTTCCAGCCCCAGGATCGGCGAGGCGCCCGCCGGGGGCGGATAGCCGCCCTGCCGCTGCAGGACGTCCGGCCGGTTCACCCCGGCAGTGTGGACCTTGATCAGGACTTCGCCGGTGCCGGGGCGCGGCGTCGCGCCCTCCACGACGGCCATCACGTCGGGTTTCCCGGCTCCCGTCGTCCCGACATGGCGCATTGTCGCCGGCACATCCGATGGCATTCGATCCTCCGGGCTCTCTGTTGGCGGGGCCTTCCGCCGTGTATTCTGGCGGGCGGCTAGCCAGGATTTCTCGCGGGGTGCAACGCAGCGCCGCTCCCCGTGAGACATCCTGGCGAGAAGGTAAATGGGCAGGAGAGGACCGGCCAATGCAAGAGATTCGTTACCTGGACGATCTTTCCGTCGGCATGCGCTTCCAGTCGGGCCCGATCACGGTCGACGAGGCGCAGGGCATCGAGTTCGCCCGCGCCTTCGATCCGCAGCAGCACCATATCGACGTGACGACGGCGCCTTTCTCGCCCTTCAACGGTCCATCGATCAGCGGTTGGCACACCGCGGCGCTGGCGATGCGGATGCTGTGGGAGATGCGGCCCTTCGGCGATTACCCGATCATCGGCCGCGGCGTCGACGAGCTGCGCTGGCATGCGCCCGTCCGCCCGGGCGACGCGCTTCTCTTTCACGGCGAGATCGTCGATGTGATCCCGTCCCGGTCGAAGCCAGATCGCGGGACGATCCGTTTTCGCCTAACTGCGACCAACCAGCACGGCGACGAAGTCTATTCGGCGCTCTGCCTGATGGCGCTGCCGCGCCGCGTCCCCGCCGAGGTCGGCTGAGCATCGATCGTCGCCGCCGCCGCGGGATGGCTGCGCCCCTTCGCCGTTTGACGCAGGGAGAGCCGCTGCGTCGCACCCGTCTTGACAGCGGCGGGTGAGAACACATTTAACCCCGCCTTTCTCACCGAGAGAACGCAGCACATCCGTTTGCGCGGGTTCCTCGCCGGGGGCGGCGCCGCTCCCGGCGAGGAACCCGCGGCGCGTGGAATGCGGGGTAGGCAAGGAAGGCGATGAGCGACATCAGGCACGTGGCCTATCCGGGCCGGATCGTGATGGTCGGTTTCGGGAGCATCGGCCAAGGCGTGCTGCCGCTGCTGCTGCGGCATCTCGGGGTGGCGGCGGAGCAGATCACCATCGTCACGGCGGACGCGGCGGATGCGGCGGACGCG
>DASWRT010000264.1:0-2460 GCA_036403035.1 Allostellaceae bacterium
GCCGATCTGGCCTTCATCATCGACCCGATCGATGGCACCAAGAATTTCGCCTCCGGGCTGCCGCTGTTCGGGGTGATGGCGGCGGCGACCGTGCGGGGCGAGGTCGTTCTCGGCGCGATTCACGATCCGGTGTGCCGCGATACGGCTTATGCGCTGAGAGGCGAAGGGGCGTGGATCGAGGGCGAGGCCCGCCCGAGCGCCGACCTGAAGGTCGCGGATCCGGTGCCGGTCTCGGAGATGGACGCCATCATCGGGACGAACTTCCTTCCGGAGCCGCTGCGCTCGACGGTCAATGCCAACCTGCCTCGGCTCGCGCTGAGTTCGTGGCTGCGGTGCGCCGCGCACGAATACCGGATGGCGGCAGCTGGCCATTGCCACCTGCTGTTCTACAACAAACTGATGCCCTGGGATCACGCGGCGGGCTGGCTGCTGCACCGGGAAGCAGGCGGGCACAGCGCCCATTTCGACGGCACCGGCTACGAGCCGACGCACCTCAGCGGCGGCCTCATCTGCGCACCGGACGAAGAGAGCTGGCACCTCGCAAGAGACGCGTTGCTGGGGCGAGTGAAGCCCAACTAACTCTTCGGCGGGACAACCTGCTGGGTAGGAACTGCGGCGGAGACGGCACCACCCTTTCGGAAGGAGCGGCGACAGCACGTCGCTCCTTCAGCCCGCATTACGGCACCAGCACGGCGGCACCCTCGATCCGCCCGTCGCGCAACGCTGAAAGCGCCTCGTTGGCGCGGTCGAGCGGGTAGGCGTGCGTCTCGGTCACGATCGGGATGCGCGGCGCCAGCGCCAGGAACTCCTCGCCGTCCTGCCGGGTCAGGTTGGCGACCGAGCGGACGACGCGCTCCTCCCACAGAAGCGCGTAGGGGAAGCTCGGAATGTCGCTCATGTGGATGCCGGCGCAGACCACCGTGCCGCCCTTGTCCGTCGCCTTGAGCGCCGCCGGCACCAGCGCGCCGACCGGCGCGAAGATGATCGCGGCGTCGAGCGGCTCCGGCGGCAGCGCGCCGGACTCGCCGGCCCAGACGGCGCCGAGCCGCCGTGCGAAATCCTGCCCGGCTTCGTCGCCGGCGCGGGTGAAGGCGTAGACCTCGCGGCCCTGGTGCTTCGCCACCTGCGCCATGATGTGCGCCGCCGCGCCAAAGCCGTAGAGGCCCAGGCGCCGCGCCGGCCCGGCGAAGCGGAGCGCGCGGTAGCCGATCAGCCCGGCGCAAAGCAGCGGCGCGGCGGCGACCGCCGAACCCGCCGGATCCAGCGCGAAGCAGTAGCGCTCGTCGGCGACCGTCATCTCGGCGTAGCCGCCGTCGATCTGGTATCCGGTGAAGCGGGCGTTCTCGCACAGATTCTCGCGGCCCGAGCGGCAATAGGCGCAGACGCCGCAGGTCCAGCCCAGCCACGGCACGCCGACCCGGTCGCCGACCGCGAAGCGCGTCACGCCGCTCCCCTTTTCGGCGATGCGGCCGACGATCTCGTGGCCCGGCACGACATGCGGCTTCGGGTGCGGCAGCTCGCCGTCGACGACGTGCAGGTCGGTACGGCAGACGCCGCACGCCTCGACCTCGATCAGCAGCTCGGTCGGCCCCGGCTCGGGGCGCGCCCGCTCGACCGGCCGCAGGGGACTGCCGGCGGCTTCCAGTTCCATCGCCCGCATCGGATGCTCCCTTCCCCGTCCTCACCCGCTCAGCGCCGTCAACGGCGCGGGCGAATGGATACAACGGCGTGATAGTGCTGCGGCTTCATGACGGCGCTCTCGCCCCGGTGATGTTCGATGGCGATACCGTACGCCGCGCCGGCCCGACGCTTCCTTGATCCAGATCAGTCGTTTTCGCGCGTCGGGAGGACGTGAAACCCTAAAAGCTCTGTCCGCCGGCCGCCCGGCCTACCCGCCCGTCGCCGCAGCGTCGGCGCGTTCCAGCATCGCGTGCAGCAGCACCTGGGCGCCCGCGGCGATGTCGTCGCGCGTCGCGTTCTCGATTTCGTTGTGGCTGATGCCGTCCTCGCAGGGCACGAAGATCATCCCGGTCGGCGCGACGCGGCTGACATAGACCGCGTCGTGACCGGCGCCGGAGACGATATCCATGTGCGCGTAGCCCAGCCGATCGGCCGCCTTTCGCACCGCCTCGACGCAGCTGTCGGCGAACCGGACGGGCGGCGAGTACCAGATCTCCTCGATTTCGGCCTCCAGCCGCAGCTCCTGCCTGACGCGGGCGACGGCGGCTTGGAGCGCGTCGCACATCCGCGTCAGCACGGCGTCGTCGGGGTGCCGGAAATCGACCGTGAAGAACACCTTGCCGGGGATGGTGTTGCGCGAGTTCGGACTGGACTGGATCAGCCCGACGGTGGCGCAGGCGAAGGGCTGGTTCTCCAGGCCGATGCGGTTGACCTCGAGTACGAGGCGCGAGGCGCCGACCAGCGCGTCACGGCGGCGCGCCATCGGCGTCGGGCCGGCAT
>DASWRT010000265.1:0-11613 GCA_036403035.1 Allostellaceae bacterium
ACGTGCCGCAGGGCGAGCTTCTGGTGCTGCTGGGACCGTCGGGGTGCGGCAAGACGACGACGCTGCGCATCGTCGCCGGGTTCGTCGAGGCGAGCGAGGGGCGCGTCCGCCTCGGCGAGCGCGACGTCACCGACGAGCCGCCCTATCGCCGCAACATCGGCATCGTGTTCCAGAGCTTCGCGCTGTTCCCGCACATGACGGTGTTCGAGAACGTCGCGTTCGGCTTGCGCCGCCGACGGCGGCCGGAGGCGGAGATAAGGCGGCGCGTCGGCGAGATGCTGGACTTGGTGCGGATGGAGCCGCTGGCGCAGCGCATGCCGCGGCAGCTCTCGGGCGGACAGCAGCAGCGGGTGGCGCTCGCCCGGGCGCTGGCGATCGGACCGGACGTGCTGCTGCTCGACGAGCCGCTCTCGGCGCTCGACGCCAAGCTGCGGCACGAGGTCCGGCAGGAGATCAAGCAGCTTCAGCAGCTTTCGGGCATCACCACGGTGCTGGTGACGCATGACCAGGACGAGGCGATGAGCCTCGGCGACCGGCTCGCCGTCATGAACGAGGGGCGGGTGCAGCAGGTGGGGCCGCCGGAGGCGCTGTACCGCCGTCCGGCGAACCGCTTCGTCGCCGGCTTCATCGGTCGCGGGACGTTCCTCGAAGGGCGGCTGGCGGGCGAGGGACGGTTCGTCACGCCGTCGGGCCTGGTGCTCGCCTGCGCCGCCGCCGCCGGGTCGGCGGGCGCGACCGAGCTGATGATCCGGCCGGAGGCGATCGAGGCGGAGGCGTCGGACGCCGATGCGGCGGGAGCGAACGTGCTCGACGCCGTCGTGGAACGGGCGACGTTCCTCGGGCCGACGGTCGAGGCGGCGCTGCGCCTGCCGACCGGCGAGATGCTGGCGGCGGAGATCCCGGCGGCGCGGCTCGCCGGCCTCGGCTCGGCGGCATCGCTCGCGCCCGGCGCGGCGATCCGCATCCGCATCGACGCGGCGAGCGCGGTCCCGATCGCGGCGGACGGGACATAACAAAGTCGAACAGGGACAGGGCTGAGGAGAGGCGACATGGCGACAGGACGGGGGATCACGCGGCGGGCGTTCGGGACGGCGGCACTCGGCGGACTCGCTGCAACCGGAGCGCTGCCGCTGGTGCGCGTGCCGACGGCTCGGGCGGCGGGCGGACAGGTGGTCGTCGGCACCTGGGGCGGCGATTACCAGAACCTGATGGAAAAGTTCATCGCGCAGCCGCTGGTGGCGCCGAAGGGATACGAGGTGGTCTGGGACACCGGCAACGACAGCGCGCGCAAGACCAAGCTGATGGCCGAGAAGCGGCTGCCGCGCGGCACGATGGACCTCGTCGCGCTGACCGCGTCCGGCAGCTACGAGATGTGGACGCAGGGGACGATCGAGGAACTGGACGAATCCAAGATCCCGAACATGCGGAACGTCCTGCCGGAGATGAAGACCAAGTACTCGATCCCGCATATCTTCACGGGCCGGGTGATCGTCTACAACCCGAAATTCGTCAAGGAGACGCCGACCTCCTACGCCGACCTGTGGAACCCGGCCTACGCCGGCAAGGTCGGGGTGATCGACATCCAGTACCAGACGACGATCGAGTCGGCGGCGATGACCGCGGGCGGTGGCCTCGACGATTACGAGCCGGGCAAGCAGAAGCTGCTCGACCTCAAGAAGCAGGGCGTCAAGATCTTCCCGACCAACGAGGCCATGGCGCAGGCTCTCAAGACCGAGGACGTCTGGCTCTGCATCATGTGGAAGGCGCGCGCCGTGCAGTGGCAGAACGCCGGCATCCCGGTCGAGGCGGCGAACCCGAAGGAAGGCATCGTGCTCTACGTGTCCGAGCTGGTGGTCGCGAAGAACGCGCGAAACAAGCCCGGCTCCTACGCCTACCTCGACGCGCTGCTCGACCCGTCGCCGCAGCTCGAGTTCGCCAAGAACTTCGGCTACAACCCGACGGTGTCGACCGTGACGCTGCCCGAGGAGCTGAAGGCGCGCATCGGCTTCCCGCCCGAGGTCAAGTTCCTGACGCAGAACCAGGAATACCTCGCCAAGAACGACGCGCAGCTCAAGGAGTGGTGGGACAAGGTGTTCAAGGCCTGAGCGGGGCGCGCCGTGCCAAGGCAGCCCTACCGTAGGGGCGGGGCTTGTCCCCGCCCGCCGCACGCGGGCGGTCCTGCGGTTAGCGCGGATCGGGCTTGGGTTCGGAGATCCCTCGTTCCGCCGGGTTCCCCCACCCCAACCCTCCCCCGCGAGGGGGGAGGGAGAAGATGCAGCGCGCCACCCGAAGCCCTCCCCCCTTGCGGGGGAGGGATGGGTAGGGGGACGCGGCAGGCAAGGACGCCCCGGCGATGAAGGTCGCGGCGAAGCGGGCGCCGGGGAGAGGCGCCGCGGCGCTGCTGGCGCCGGCGTCGCTGTTCGTGCTCGCCTTCCTCGCTTTGCCGCTGCTGCTTCTGCTGCGCTACAGCTTCAACCGGTTCGTGCCGGGCCAGTTCATGGTCGAGGCGTTCACGCTGGAGAACTACGCGAAGTTCGTCAGCGACGCCTATTACCGCGACGTGCTGGCGACCACGGTGACGATGTCGGCGGCGGTAACGGCGGTCTGCCTCGCCGCTGGTTTTCCGGCCGCGATGTTCCTGGCGCGGGTCGAGGGGCGCCTGAAGAGCCTGTTGATCCTTGCGGTCGTGCTGCCGCTGTTCGTCGGCAACGCCGTCCGCGCGGCCGGATGGATGCTCGCGTTCGGCCGGCAGGGCATCGTGAACTACCTGCTGGCGAAGGCGGGTCTGGCCGACGCGCCGCTGGAACTGCTCTACCGGCCGGGCGCGGTGCTCGTCGGCATCATCGCGGTGAACCTGCCGTTCGTCGTGCTGACCCTCCAGAGCGTGCTGGAGGGGATCGACCCGCGCACCGAGGAGGCGGCGCTGAGCCTCGGCGCGACGGGGTTCGGGACGTGGCGGCTGGTGACGCTGCCGCTGGCGCTGCCGGGGGTGATCGCCGCCGCCGTCCTCTGCTTCATCCTGTCGATGAACGCCTACGCCACGCCGGTGCTGCTCGGCGGGCCGCAGTTCCACATGATGGCGCCGGCGATCGCCGATCAGATCCTCCAGCAGAACAACTGGCCGTTCGGCGCCAGTCTGGCGTTCGTACTGATGCTCGTGACGCTGGTGCTCACCGGCCTTGCCAACGCCGTCGTGCAGCGGCGGCGCTGACAACGCATTCCCCGGCGGACGGCGCCGCCGCGCCGCGACCTACGCCGCCGCGGTGTCCGCCAGCGAATACCCGATCGTGTTCAGGAAATTCTCGTTGGCGGTGATGATCGTGCCGTCGAGTCCGAACTCGATGACCGCCTGTGACTTGCCGATCGCTTGCAGCTGCGCTTCAAGCTCGCGGGTACGGTTCGACAAAATTCCAACCACAATCGTGCTCCCTTGCTCGGTGTGCCGCCGCCTGAATTGCTATCGGCTGGCGCAATACTGTTCTGGGCCGTTGCGTTACTATTTCACCGATTTATTAAGGTTCGCCTTAATGTCTGCAAATCGTACCTTATTACTTCTTCTGTTTAGAATATACTCTGGTCGGCAGCGACGAATTGCGGCGTGTCGCTCTTTTGGCGGATGCGGAAGAGCGGCGGCGACGTCGTCGGTGATTAGCAGGCCGCCGTCGGCGGCGGAGGCGAGCCCGACCGGATGGTCCCACGTGGCGGGACGACGCCCGTTGACGCCGGGGAGGCGCCGGGAGGCCGGTCGCGAAATCGGCGTAACCGGGAGAGGGCGGGCCGGCATGCCGCTCGCCCGCAACGACCTCTACCGCCGCGAGAATGGAAAAGACCGGGACAGGGATTTAGGCGTATTGCAATGCCCGTAGATTGAAAAAATGAAAGAGTACCCCACTATTGCGTAGGCGTGAGCGGCGATCCCGAAGATTTTGGTCTTCTTCCGCGCTATCGTTTCCTCCAGAATCGACGGCAGGACTCCGCCATGCCCGTAAGGACAAAGGGTAGGCCGCTCGCGGGAACTGTTAATTCGCCGGAACTGTCAACCGGTGACGATGCCGTTGCGTCCACGCCGCGCGGCGCGACGGACCAGCCCTCGGGAAGCCGCGCGGCGATGGCGTCGCTCTCTCGTGGGGAGGACCGAGACCCGTAAAGGAGGACACGATGACCGAGCCGTTCGTCATCACCTCGCAGAGCCGAGCGGACCGCGACAGGGCGTGCTCCCTTTTTTGCCGCTAGGAGCAGGCGGCGCTTTCCGGCGACCATTGGCGACAGGACCGTCGGCGGCCGGCTCGGCCGGCGACGGCGCGGGAGGTCTTGCATGACGACCGTCCGAGCTGCTTTTGCGATTCTGGCCGCCGCGGCGGTCGCGGTACTTTGCGGTCCGGTCGCCGGCGCCGCGGCCGAGGAGGCGGCGCGGCAGGTCGACGTCGCGCTGGTCCTGGCGATGGACGTGTCGGCGAGCGTCAACGACGAGCGGTTCCAGTTGCAGCGGGCGGGCTATGCGAGCGCCTTCGGCGACCCCGCGGTGATCGCGGCAATCGCCGCCGGACGGCAGCACGCGATCGCCGTGACGCTGGTCGAATGGTCCGGCGCGACGCATCAGGAGCAGGTGGTCGGCTGGACGGTGATCGAGAGCGAGGAGACCGCCCGTTCCTTCGGCAGCGCGATCGCCGAGACGCCGCGCCTCTTCTCCGACGTGACGGCGGTGGGCGAGGCGATCCTGTACGGCACGCGGCTGCTGACCACCGCGCCGTTCGAGGCCGAGCGCCGCATCGTCGACATGTCCGGCGACGGCTCGAACAACAACGGGCGCCCGGCGCCCGGGGCGCGCGACATTGCGGTCGGGGCCGGCCTGACGGTCAACGGGCTGCCGATCCTCGGCAACGAGGCCGGGCTGGAAGCATACTATCGCGACAACGTGATCGGCGGGCCCGGCGCCTTCATGATCGTGGTCAAGGACTACCGCAGCTTCGCCGAGGCGGTGCTCGACAAGCTGGTGCGGGAGATCGCCGCGCTGCGCGGCGCGGCGCCGGCCGATACGGCGGCGGAGTAATACGAACGGCTCAAATGCGCCGCCGCCGATCGTGCTAGACTGGTTGCAGGCCACCGCCATCCGGGCAGGACCTTTGATGCCGCCGGGGCGACCGCGAACGAGCCGCCGCCCCGTGGCCGCCGAGCAGAACCTTCGCGAGGACGAACGGGCGTACGCGCTCCCCGGAGCGCCGGTCGGTGTGCCGCAAGGGAGGTACGCCATGACGACTTACATCATGCTGGCCAGCTTGACCGAAAGCGGCATGCGGCAGGTCCGCGCGTCGCCGCGGCGGCTCGACGAAGCCAAGCGCCTGCTCGCCGAAATGGGCGGCGCGTACCGGGCCTTCTATCTGACGATGGGCGAATACGATCTGGTCGCGGTGTACGACGCGCCCGACGATGCCGTGGCCGCGCGCTTCACGCTGATGCTCGGCCTTGCCGGGAACGTCCGGACGCGCACGCTGAAGGCGTTCCCCGAGCAAGCCTACCGCGAGATCATAAACTCGCTGGGCTAGGCGGCCGCCCCGGCGCTACCCTCCCGGCAATGCCAGGAAGGACAGCGAGGGAGGAGAGGCGATGCCGGGTCGGATGCAGGACAAGGTCGTGATCGTCACCGGCGCCGGGTCGGTCGGTCCGGGCTGGGGCAACGGCAAGGCCGCCGCGGTGCTCTACGCGCGCGAAGGGGCGCGCGTCGTCGCCGCGGACATCAACCGCGCGGCCGCCGAGGAGACGGCCGCGATCGTCGAGTCGGAGGGCGGCAGCCCCGCGCTCGTCGCCGAGGTCGACGTCGCCTCCTCCGAGTCGGTCGCGGCGCTGGCGGCGCGGACGGTCGAGCGGTTCGGCCGGATCGACGTGCTGCACAACAATGTCGGCATCGCCGCGCTGGGCGGCCCGGTCGAGGCGAGCGAGGAGCAGTGGCAGCGCCTCGTCGCCGTCAACCAGACGAGCGTGTTCCTGACCTGCAAGCATGTGCTGCCGGTCATGGAGCGGCAGCGTGCGGGTGCGATCGTCACCATCGCCTCGGTCGCGGCGATCCGCTGGGTCGGCTTCCCCTACGTATCCTATACGGCGACAAAAGCCGCGGTCGTCGCCCTCACCCGCAACGTCGCCCTGCAGTACGCGTCACTGGGGATCCGGGCGAATTGCATCCTTCCCGGCATGATGGACACGCCGATGATCCGCGAACCGCTGCGCGACGCCTATGGCGGCGACGTCGGGCGGATGCTGGAGACGCGCAACGCGCAATGCCCGATGGGCCGAATGGGGGACGCCTGGGACGTCGCCTACGCGGCGCTGTTCCTCGCCTCCGACGAGGCGCGCTATATCACCGGCACCGAGCTGGTCGTCGACGGCGGCCTCTCGGCGCGATGCGTCTGAGTTTCATCCGCTCGCAACCTTTTGCGCCGACCGTCTTCTGCCGTAGGATGCCGCGGCGGGCCAATGGTGCGCCGGGGAACGAGCGCATGATGGCAAGGATATTTCGGGAGGTTTGGGGATGACGAGCAGCAACACCAGGATCACGCGCCGGACCTTCGTCGGCGGCACCGCCGCCGCGACGGGGATCGCCGCCGGCGCCGGCTTCGGCATCCTGACGCGCCCGGCGCACGCCGCGGAGTTCACCTACAAGTACGCCAACAACCTGCCGGTCGGCCATCCGATGAATACCCGCGCGCAGGAGGCGGCGGAACGGATCAAGCAGCAGTCGAACGGGCGGCTGGAGATCCAGATCTTCCCGAACAACCAGCTCGGCGGCGATACCGACATGCTGAGCCAAGTGCGATCGGGCGCGCTCGAATTCTTCACGCTCTCGGGGCTGATCCTCGCGACGCTGGTACCGGCGGCCTCGATCAACGGCGTCGGCTTCGCCTTCAAGGATTACGATCAGGTCTGGGCGGCGATGGACGGCGAGCTGGGCGCCTGGGTGCGCGGGCAGATCACCAAGGCCGGCCTGCACGTCATGGACAAGATCTGGGACAACGGCTACCGCGAGATCACGTCGAGCACGAAGCCGATCAACGGCCCGGACGACCTGAAGGGCTTCAAGATCCGCGTCCCGGTGAGTCCGCTCTGGACCTCGATGTTCAAGGCGTTCGATTCGGCCCCGGCGAGCATCAACTTCAGCGAGGTCTACTCCGCGCTCCAGACCAAGGTGGTCGAGGGGCAGGAGAACCCGCTGGCGATCATCAGCACCGCGAAGCTCTACGAGGTGCAGAAATACTGCTCGATGACGAACCACATGTGGGACGGGTTCTGGATGCTGGCGAACCGCCGCGCGTGGGAGAAGCTGCCGAAGGATCTCCAGGAGATCGTCGCGAAGAACTGGAACGAGGCGGCGATCGCCGAGCGGGCCGACGTGGCGAAGCTGAACGCCTCGCTGAAGGACGAGCTGCAAGCCAAAGGCCTCGTCTTCAACCAGCCCGACCCGGAGCCGTTCCGCGGCACGCTGCGGAAGGCCGGCTTCTACGCCGAGTGGAAGGAGAAGTACGGCGCGGAGGCATGGGGCCTGCTCGAAAAGACCGTCGGCCGGCTCGCCTGATGGCGGTGCTCGTCGCCAGCGAAACGGGTGCGGCTGCGGCGGCGGCGGAGCGCGCGCCCCCGCCGCCGCGCCGCCTCGTGTGGCTCGACGTGACGCTCGCCTGGATCACGGAGGTTCCGGCGGCGATCATCGTGGTCGTCGAGATCGGCGTGCTGTTCGCGGGCGTCGTCGCCCGCTACGTCGTGCACCGGCCGCTCGTCTGGTCCGACGAGCTGGCGTCGGCGCTGTTCCTCTGGCTCGCCATGCTCGGGGCGGTGATCGCGCTGCGCCGCGGCGAGCACATGCGTCTCACCGCCTTCGTCGCGCGCGCCGCGCCGGCGACCCGCGCCTTCCTCGATGCGATCGCTGCGATGGTGGTCGCCGCCTTCGTGCTGCTGATCCTGGTGCCGGCGCACGAGTATGTCGAGGACGAAGCCTTCATCACCACGCCGGCCCTGGAGATGCCGAACAGCTGGCGCGTCGCCGCGATCGAGGTCGGCATCGCGCTGATGCTGGTGATCGCGCTCGCCCGGCTGATCGAGCGCGCCGGGTTGCGCCATATCGCCGCCGCCTTCGCCACCGTCGTGGCGGTCGGGTTCGGACTGTGGCTGGCGCAGCCCTGGCTGCTCACGCTCGGCAACGGCAACCTGCTGGTGTTCTTCGTCGGGCTGGTCGCGCTCTGCGTCGCGATGGGCGTGCCGATCGCGTTCGCCTTCGGCGTCTCGACGCTGGCCTATCTCGCGCTGGTCACGCACATCCCCCTGACGGTGGTGGTGAGCCGCATCGACGAGGGCACGTCGAGCATCATCCTGCTCGCGGTGCCGCTTTTCGTCTTCCTCGGCCTGCTGATCGAGATGACCGGCATGGCGCGGGCGATGGTCGATTTCCTCGCCGCGCTGCTCGGCCATGTGCGCGGCGGGCTCTCCTACGTCCTCCTGGGAGCGATGTACCTCGTCTCCGGGATCTCCGGCTCGAAGGCCGCCGACATGGCGGCGGTGGCGCCGGTGCTGTTTCCGGAGATGAAGCGGCGCGGCTCTAAGCCGGGCGAGCTGGTGGCGCTGCTCGCGGCGTCCGGCGCGATGTCGGAGACGATCCCGCCCTCGCTCGTGCTGATCACGATCGGCTCGGTCACCGGCGTGTCGATCGCGGCGCTGTTCACCGGCGGGCTGCTGCCGGCCGCGGTGCTGGCATTGGCGCTCTGCCTCGTCGCCCGCCTGCGCTCGGGCGGCGAGAACCTCGCGGGCGTCCGCCGCGCGCCGTGGGGGACGGTGCTGCGCAGCTTCCTGGTGGCCTTACCGGCGGTGGCGCTGCCGTTCGTGATCCGCGCCTTCGTCGTCGAAGGGGTGACGACGGCGACCGAGGTGTCGACGATCGGCATCTTCTACAGCCTCGTCGCCGGCCTCTGCTTCTACGCGTTCTTCTACGGCTGGCCGGATTGGAGGCGGTTCTACCCGATGCTGGTCGAGACGGCGTCGCTGTCCGGCGCGATCCTGCTGATCATCGGGACCGCGACGTCGATGTCGTGGGCGCTGACGCAGTCGGGATTCTCGCGCCAGCTCGTGGCGGCGATGACGGCGATGCCGGGCGGGCAGGCCGGCTTCCTGGCGGCGTCGGTCGCCGCCTTCGTGGTGCTCGGCTCGGTGCTGGAGGGAATTCCGGCGATCGTGCTGTTCGGTCCCCTGCTGTTCCCGGCGGCACGGGCGATCGGGGTGCACGAGGTGCATTACGCGATCGTCGTGGTGCTGGCGATGGGACTGGGACTGTTCGCGCCGCCGTTCGGCGTCGGCTTCTACGCCGCCTGCGCGATCGGCAGGGTCAATCCCGACGAGGCGATGGGCCGGATCTGGCCTTATCTCGGCGCGCTCCTCGTCGCCCTCGCGCTGGTCGCCGCCGTGCCCTGGTTCTCCGTCGGGTTCCTTGAGCGATGAGCGGAGGGATCACCGGCCGGCTCTACGGCAAGGTCGCGGTCGTCACCGGCGGCGGGAGCGGGATCGGCGCGGCGATCGTCGAGCGCTTCACGGCGGAAGGCGCCGTCACCGTCGCCGCCGACCTGTCGTTCGCCGCCAAGTCGGGTCTCGCGGCGGCGGCGGGTGGCGGCCGGTGGGAGCGGCATGTCGACGTCACCGATCCGGCCTCGGTCGACGCGCTGATGCAGGATGCGCTCGCGTCGCTCGGCCGGATCGACGTGGTCGTCAACAGCGCCGGGATCGGCAAGGAGACGCCGTTCCTCGAAACGTCGGTCGAGCTGTTCGACCGCATGCTGGCGGTCAATCTGCGCGGCACCTTCATCGTCGGGCAGGCCGCGGCGCGCGCGATGATCGGCGGGCCTGCGGCGGGGGGCGAAGGCTGCGGCGGCGGGCGCATCGTCAACATCGCCTCGGTCTCCGGGCGCCGCGGCAACGTCGCGCGCAGCGCCTACGGCGCCTCGAAGGGCGGGGTCGTCGTCCTCACCGAAGTGATGGCGGTGGAGCTGGCGCCGCATGGCATCCTCGTCAACGCGATCGCTCCCGGCCCGGTCGATACGCCGATGGTGCGGGCGATGCATGCGCCCGAGTCGCGGCGCGCCTGGGTGACGCGGACGCCGCTCGGCCGCTACGGGAGCCCCGATGAGATCGCCGCCGCCGCCGTGTTCCTGGCGAGCGACGATGCGAGCTACGTCACCGGGCACGTGCTCCATGTCGATGGCGGCTTCCTCGCCGCCGGCTTGATGGGGGGAGGTGGCGGCGGCAGGGACTCCGATCCGGGGAATTAATCGCTCCTGATCGCGCTTCTGCCGCATTGCCGCCACAGGCATTAAGAACATTTTTACCAATCCTGCCGCATCCTCGAACGGTATCGCGTACGTGGTCCGGCCTCCATGCGGACCAAGAAGCGTGCGACTAGGACCGCCGACGACCGCTCCGCGCGAGTCGGCCGCTGCCGACCGCGTAGAACCTTGCCGTCAAGACGAGCAATCTAGGGGGACGGAAACGGATGCGGCTTTATTTACCGGTCGATGCGCGAGCGGCAGGCGGTCTGGCGTACGCGGAACGGCGAGGCAGTTGGCGGCCGGGGATCCTGTGGATCTGGTTGGGCGCGGCGCTCTCGTCCTGGGGAATCGTGATCGGCGCCGGAATCATCGTCTTCAATCTGATCGCCGGCTGAAGGGCCGCCGCGGCGGGCCGGGCTTGCCGGCCGCCGCCGGCCGACGGTCCCCGGCGCGTGATGGAGTGACTTCTCTCCATTTGCCGGGCGCCAGCCCGTCGAGCGTCCACTCCCCGACCGCGTAACGGATCAGGCGGAGCGTCGGGAAACCGACGGCGGCCGTCATGCGCCGTACCTGCCGGTTCCGGCCTTCGCGCAGCATCAGCTCGATCCAGGATGTCGGGATCCGTGCCCGGTAACGGATCGGCGGATCGCGCGGCCACAGATCGGGCGGCTCCGCGATGAGGCGGGCTCCCGCCGGTTTGGTGGGCCCGTCCTTCAGCGTCACGCCGCGCCGGAGCCGCTCCAGCGCATCGTCGTCCGGCACGCCCTCGATCTGCGCCCAGTAGGTCTTCGGCAGCTTGTGCTTCGGATCGGCGATGCGGGCGTGCAGCCCGCCGCCGCCGCTGCCCCCGCCGCCATCGGTCAGCGCGAGCAGCCCCTCGCTGTCATGGTCCAGCCGTCCCGCCGGATAGACGCCCGGCACGTCGATGTAGCCGGCGAGCGTCGGATGCGCGCCGCTGCGGTCGGTGAATTGCGAGAGCACGCCGAAGGGTTTGTTGAAGAGGATCAGGCGCGGCATCGGAGATGGAGCTAACGCTTTAACCCGAACGACGCAAAGGATTCGCAGAGAACGCGAAGGCAGGATTTCTGGCGCGCCGAAGGCGCGCAGCAATTCCCCTTGCGGCCTTCGCACTGAAGCGTTCTCTTTTCACTATCCCCCGATTCCCCTTCATCCCCCCGATCCCCGATCCACATGCGGTGCGATACGGTCGGAGATTTCCAGTCTGTTTATAGCATTTCCAGCGGCTTCTTCCGGGTCGGCGGCGGAAAGGCGCGGTCGAGGTCGGCAAGGTCTTCGTCGGTCAGCGCGAGATCGAGCGCGG
>DASWRT010000266.1:0-20202 GCA_036403035.1 Allostellaceae bacterium
CTCGGACCATCGGCGCGACCCGTTAAGCGATTCCACGCCGGCGGCGGCGCGGATCTGCCGGAACCGCAGTGGTAGGCTTACCCCTTGTGCTGCCCGAACTGGCGCCGCTCGCACGTCAGAACGACGCATTCGGCTCCTTCAGGAACGCTTCCTCCTCCGGCGTGGAGCAGCGGCCGAGGACCGCGTTGCGATGCGGGAAGCGGCATCAGATCGCTCGGATCCGGTCATGCTCCGCACCGCCCGACGCCCCGAACCAGAAATCGAGCAGCGCCGCAATGCGACCGCGGTCGGCGGGGAGATAACCGTCCCGTCCCTTACGGCATGAGCTGCCCGCCATTGACCTCGATCACCTGCCCCGTCACGTAGCTGCTCAGCGTCTCGGAAAGCAGGTACAGATACGCGCCGACGAGTTCCTCGCTGGTGCCGAGGCGGCCCATCGGGATCGTTGCGCGCATCGCATCGAGCTGCGCCTCGGTGCTGTAGCGGTCGTGGAACGGCGTCACGATCACGCCGGGCGCGACCGCGTTCACGCGGATCTTGTCCTTGACGTACTCCTTGGCGAGGCCGCGGGTGAAGGTGCTGACGAAGCCCTTCGAGGCGGCGTAGAGCACCGCGCCGGGTCCGCCGCCGTGGCGCGCGGCGATCGAGGTGGTGTTGACGATGGCGCCGCCTCCGCGCGCCCGGAGGTGCGGGATCGCGGCGCGGCTCGCGGTGACCACCGAGCGGACGTTGAGGTCCATCAGCTCATCGTAGAGATCGTCCGTCAGGTCGACGATCGGGGTCCGCCGCACCATGCTGCCGGCGTTGTTGACGAGCCCGTCGAGCCCGCCGAACCGGTCGACCGTCGCCTGCACCACCTTCTCGGCGGCGCCGCGTTGCGCGAGGTCGCCCTGCACCGCGGCGGCCTGTCCACCGGCCGCTTCGATCGCGGCGACGACGTCGCCGGCCGGGGCGGCGCTCGCGTTGTAATGCACCGCGACGCGGGCGCCCTGCTTGCCCAGCGCCTGCGCCACTGCGGCACCGATCCCGGTCGAGGCGCCGGTGACGAGAATGATCTTGTCCTTGAGGTCGGGGATGCGGATCGGCTCCATCTCGACGTCTCCTCGATGCGGCGTGGCGTGACTCCTGTCGAGCCGCCAACGACAGCGGCGGACCTTCCTCCCTTTACGGCTTACAGCGCCGCGGTCAGGCCGCCATCGACGTACAGCACGGTGCCGTTGACGTAGGAGCCGGCGTCGGAGGCGAGGAAGATCGCGGCGCCGCCCAGCTCCTTCGGCTCGGCCCAGCGGCCGAGCGGCGTGCGCTTCGTCACGAAGGCGTTGAATTCCGGGTCCTGGACCAGCGCCGTGTTGATCTCCGTCGCGAAATAGCCCGGCGCGATCGCGTTGCAGGTGATGCCGTGCGGCCCCAGCTCGACCGCGAGCGCGCGGGTCAGGCCGACGAGGCCCGCCTTGGCGGCGGCGTAGGCCGGGATCGTCGGCCGCGCCACCTTCGTGCCGATGATCGACGCCGTCATGATGATCCGCCCGGAGCGGCGGGGGATCATGTGCTTCGCGGCCTCGCGCGCCAGCGTGAAGCAGGCGGTGAGGTCGGTGCCGAGCACGCTGTTCCAGTCCGCCGTCGAGAACTCGGTCAACGGCCGGCGGAGCGTCATGCCGGCATTGGCGACCAGCACGTCGAGCCGCCCGTGCCGCCGCACGATGTCCCCGATCGCCGCCGTCGCCGCCGCCTCGTCGGTGACGTCGAACGGCGCGGTGTCGGCCGCGCCGCCGGTGCTGCGGATCGCCTCGGCCGCCGCGTCGAGCGCCGCGCGGTCGCGGCCGTTCAGCACGATTTGCGCGCCGGCCTCGGCCATCGCCGCCGCCATCGCCCGGCCGAGGCCGCGCGAGGCGCCGGTGACGAGCACGATGCGGTCGCGGAGCGAGAAGAGCGATGACATTGCGGCGCCTCCCTGTTGTCGTTCTTACTTGTCCAGGAGCGGCGATCGTATCCGGCGCTGCGGTATCGCGCCAGCGCCTTCGGCACACCGGGCGCTAGTCCTGCAACCGCTTGGATTACAACCGAAAGACCGTGGAACCAATGGCTGCCCGACCGGTTTGAAAAACGACGACTTGCCGCAAACGGGAGCATGCGATGATAAAATCCGACGAACTTCGCGCCCTGCTCGACGCCGAGAGCGGCCCCGCCGTATCCGTCTACCTGCCGACGCACGTCGCGGGCCGCGAGATCCGCCAGGATCCGATCCGCTTCCACAACCTGATCGACCGCGCCGCCGAGCGCCTGACCTCGCTCGGGATGCGCCGGCCGGAGGTCGAGGCGTTCCTCGGCGAAGCGCGGAGCCTTGCCGCTGACGAGGAGTTCTGGCGGCATCAGGATCGCGGGCTGGCGGTGTTCGTGGCGCCGGGCCTGCTGCGCACCCTCAAGCTGCCGTTCGAGCCGAACGAGGAGTCCGTGGTGTCGCGCCACTTCCACGTGACGCCGCTGCTGCCGCTGTTCCAGGAGGACCACCGCTTCTTCGTGCTCGCGGCGAGCGCCGGGAACGTCCGCCTGTTCGAGGCGTCGCAGCACGCGATGAACGAGGTCAAGGACATCGACCTGCCGAGCAGCGTCGCAGCGATCACCGGCGAGACCGAGTACGAGAACACGCGGCACATGGCGCCGGTCGCCCGCACCCGCGCCGGCACGCCGGGCGGCGTCGTGAAGACGCACAATTTCGGCGAGACGCCGGAGGAGCAGCGCAAGGCGCAGCTCGTCGAGTACCTCAACCGCGTCGCCGCCCGCGTCGAGGACTATCTGAGCGGCCGGCGTGCGCCGGTCGTCATTGCCGCCGAGCCGGAGGTGAAGGGGCATCTCGGCGCAATCATCAAGGACAAGCTCGACCTCGCCGGCAAGGGCGTCGAGATGAACCCCGACGCGTTCGGCCCCGAGGAGATCCATCGCCGCGCCTGGGCGCTGGTCCAGCCCGAGTTCGCGGAGACGTGGCACCGCGACATGGACCGGCTCAACGCGCTGATCGGCGAAGCCACCGGACGCGCGACGCTGAAGCCCGAGGAGATCGTCAAGGCGGCGCGCGAAGGCCGGATCGACACGCTGTTCATCGCCGACGGCGAGCATCTCTGGGGCCGCTTCGACGAGGACGGCGACAAGGTGATCGCGCACGGCTCGCAGACCGAGGATGACGACGACCTGATCGACGTGGCGGCGCTGCTGACCCTGCGCACGGGCGGCAACACCTACGTTCTGCCGAAGCAGGAACTTCCCCGTAGCGGTATCATGGCCGCGATCCTGCGGTACTGAAAAAGCAGACGCGGAGGAACGACCATCATGACGATGCAGAAGGGCCTGGAGATCACCTACCACAACATGGAGCCGACGGATTGGCTGGATGCCGACATCCGCGAGCGCGTCGGCAAGCTGGAGAAGATGTGCGACCGGCTCGTCGGCGTCCGCGTCGCGATCGAGGCGCAGCACAAGCAGCACAAGGTCGGCAACGTCTATGACGTGCATATCGAGCTGTTCGTGCCCGGCGAGGATCTCGTCGTCAGCCGCCAGCCGCATAAGGCGAAGCAGAAATACGCCCACCCCGACGTGCGGACCTCGGTACGCGACGCCTTCCAGGCGGCGGAGCGGCAGCTCCAGGACTACAAGGAGCAGCTACGCGGCGACGTGAAGGTCCACGAGCCGATGTTCCAGGGGCAGATCTCGCAGCTCTACCCGCAGGAGGATTACGGCTTCATCCTGACCAACACCGGGACGCAGCTCTATTTCCACCGCAACAGCCTGCTCGGCGAGGCCGACTTCGACAAGCTCACCCGTGGCATGGCGGTACACTACATCGAGGATGTCGGCGACACCGGCCCGATCGCCACGAAGGTGTGGATCGGTCCCGAGCACCACATGGACTGAACGAGGATTTACCGCATGGGCAGCACGACGAAGCGCGAGCAGGACCGGCACGCAGCCGGCGGTCCCGGCAAATCGTCCCGCAAGGGCCATATCGACCCCGAGCACAGCGGCAACAAGCCGGGGCAACTCCAGACGCCGACGAGCCGCGGTCCCGGCGAAGGCGGCACGCGCGGCGCCGAGGACGAGAAGCGCGACGGCCCGAGCTGACCTTGTCATCGCCCTCTCCCCTCGGGGAGAGGGTTTTTCAAATCGCGTTTTTCTAAAATACAGGTGCGGGGCGCCTACGGCCGGCATGGCAGGATGAAATTTTTCAGGCGCTTAGCGGCATCTGTTGAAGCGGAAAACAGGTAGTGTCTCCTGTTTCCGCCCTGTTATCGCGCCTGTTCTTCTCCTGTTTCGTCCTGTTTTCCGGAAACGCCTCTGCTGGATTCACGATGTCAAAGAGCGGTCGCCGAAGCGGCCGATCATATGTCCGGGATGGACCGCAATGCAACCGGTCCGGCCCATGTTAGCGCTAACATCGGGATCGCATACAAAATCTCAATTATGCATTCAAGTTTCCTCAACTTTTGCGCGATTCGATCTTTTGGCGCGCCGTCTTCGAAGAGGAGGTCGGCGCCGCCGCGACCCAGGTACTCGGCTCGGCCGACGACCTCAGCAGGCAGTCCGAACGCCTCAAGCTGGAAGTCGAATCCTTCCTCGTCACGGTCCGGGCCGCCTGAGGAGAAGGAGACACAGCGCGGCCCAAGGGCCGCCGCTCCCCGAAAGGACGGGAGAGCTTCGCCGCGCGCCGCCCTTATGTCGGCTCGGCACGAGCCCGCTTCATGGCTTCCGGCTCGCGCTCGATCACGCGCAGGTAGGCGGCGGTAGCGGTTTCCGTTGGGAACGGCCTTGCCCCCAGTCGCGGATATCGCCGACCGGAATCGATGTCCTGGTGGTTCGATCGTTTCTTCGATCCGCGGCGGCGTGCGGGTGAGAGCCGCCGCGTGGGCTCCCGCGCAAGGCGCCTCCGAACCCAGAGGAAATCTGCTTTGGGTTTCCGTCCCTAAATCCCGAGGCCGAACCATCGGCCGCCGGAGCCGTTCGGAATTCGAGAGGATGGTGCGGCGGTCTGCGGAGGACGGCATGACGCCGCGCCGCAACCCCGTTCGACCGGAGATCCGCCGCATGTTGTCCAACCACCGAGAACTATCGTCACCGCCGCATCGCACCGCGCCCGCAGCCGAAGCCGCCGGCCTCCCAGCTGCCCGGCACCTTCAGCACCCGCAGCCGCCCGCGCCTCCGACCGCGCCGCCGCCGCAGCGCGACCCGGAGATACCGCCGCCGGTGGAGGAGCCGCCGAGGCCGATCCCGACGCCGCCGCCGGACAGCCCGCCGCCGATGCGCGAGCCGCCGCCGTTGCAGGCGTGACGCGCCGCCGCCGCACGCAGCCGGACCGGTCAGCCGGTCCGCTTCACCACGCCAGCTTTTGTCCGTCGCGGAAAAAGCCGCCGGTCGGCCCGTCGTCCGGGAGGGTGACGGCCCATACGACGCTCGCGGCGCCCTCCGGCACCGGCCGCCCGCCGCCGCCCATGTCGGTCGCCGTCCAGCCGGGGCAGACCGCGTTGACGAGGACGCCCGAGCCGTGCAGTTCGGCGGCGAGGCCGCGGGTCAGCGCGTTCAGGGCAGCTTTGGACGTCGAGTAGGCGGGCGTGCCGGCACCCATCGAGGCCAGCGACCCGGCCTCGCTGGAGACGTTGACGATCCGCCCCCAGCGGCGCTCGCGCATCGCCGGTGCGAGGCCCTGGGCCAGACGCCACGCGCCGAAGACATTGGTCTCGAACGCCTCGCGGATGATCCGCCAGTCGGCGCCGGTCGGCCGTTCCCAGCTGTCGTAATGGACGGCTGCATTGTTCACCAGCGCGTCGACTCCGCCGAAGCGCGCCGTGATGACGGCGACGGCCCGGTCCACGCTGTGCGGATCGGCGACGTCGAGCACGACCGGCTCGGCGCCGCCACCGCCGACGCTCCCGCCGATCGACCGCGCCGCCGCCGCGCCCTTTTCCGGGTCGCGCGCCCCGAGCAGCACGGCGTAGCCGCGCTCCGCGAGCTGCCGGGCGACCTCGCGGCCGATCCCGCGATTGGCCCCGGTCACGAGGACGCGCCTTCTTCCGCCGGTCGCCGTCATCGCCGTTCCTCCTTCTTCCTTCCGGTCGGACCTTCGCCTCCAGAGGATACCGGCGGGCGCGCAGCGGCGAACCTGCCGGCAGTGCCTCTTATACCGTCGGCCTCGGTCGTTGACCGATGCCGAGCGGGTTTGCTCAAACGCCGCACGGGCTTAACCAACGGCCGATGAGGCAAGCTCAAGGGCCGTTGGTATTACGCTAAAACACGTCCCGGGTTTCCCCGGCGCACCGGATGCGCCACTTTGCCTTTGATCAATTCCCGGCCTCCTGCTTCTCCGGTACCGCAGCGATGGTGATCTTCGAATGGATCGTGGCCCTGCTGCTGGCGGCGGTGCTCCTTTCCGGCATCGCCCGCTGGGCCGGCGCGCCCTATCCGGCCTTCCTGGCGCTCGGCGGGGCGGCGCTCGCGTTCCTGCCGGGCGGCCCGCGGCTGACCCTGGAGCCGGACTTGGCGCTCGCCCTGTTCGTGGCGCCGGTGCTGCTCGACGCCGCCTTCGACGCCTCGCCGCGCGACCTCAAGGACAATTGGGCGCCGGTCGCCGGTCTCGTCGTCGGCGCCGTCGGCGTGACGACGGCCGCCGCGGCGTTCGTGGCGCACAGCCTCGCCCCCGGCCTCCCCTGGGCGGCGGCGATCGCGCTCGGCGCCGTCGTCGCGCCGCCGGACGCGGCGGCGGCGACCGCCGTGCTGCGGCAGGTGCGGCCGCCGCACCGCATCCTGACGATCCTCGAAGGCGAGAGCCTGCTCAACGACGCGAGCGCGTTGCTGATCTACCGTCTGGCCGTCGGCGCCGTCCTCGCCGGCGGCGCTTTCTCCGTGCGCAACGTCGCGCCGACGTTCCTCCTCGGCGTGGTGGGCAGCATCGTCGCCGGGCCGGTCCTCGCCTGGCTGTACCTGCGGCTGGTCCGGTATCTGGCGGAGGATGCGCCGAGCCAGATCATCCTGCAGTTCGTCGGCACGTTCGGCGTCTGGATGCTTGCCGAGCGCGCCGGGCTCTCGGGCGTGCTCACCATCGTCTGCTACGCGATCGCGATCGCGCGGGAGGCGCCGGACCGCACGCCGGCGCGGCTGCGCGTGCCGGCCTACGCGGTGTGGGAGACGGCGGTCTTCGTCCTCAACGTGCTTGCCTTCGTGCTGATCGGGTTGCAGATCCGCCCGATCCTCGAAGACCTGAACCCGGCGCAGCGCACCGAGTACCTGACCGTAGCCGGCGCAGTCCTCGCGACCGTGATCGTCGTCCGGATCGCTTGGGTGATGATGTACAACACGGCGGCGCGCCTGAAGGTGCGGGCCTTCGGCTTCCACCCGCCGCGGCCGATGCTGGCGCCGACCGTGCGAAGCGGGCTCGTCATCTCGTGGTGCGGCATGCGCGGGATCGTCACGCTGGCCGCCGCCTTCGCGCTCCCCGCCGGTTCCGGCGGCGGCGCCGCCGCCGGGTTTCCGTTCCGCGACCTCATCGTGCTGACCGCGTTCTGCGTCGTGCTCGGCACCCTGGTCATTCAGGGACTGACCCTGCGCCCGCTGCTGCGGTTTCTCGACCTGCATGACGAAGACCCGGTCGGCCGCGAGGTGGCGCTGGCGCGCTCGGCGGCGTTCCGGGCGGCGCTGCAGGCGCTCGACGGCGACGAGTCGGCGGAAGCGCGTTCCCTCCGCAAGGAGTACGCGACGGTGCTGCGACAGGCGGAAGACGGTCCGGACGGCGACGTACCGGCAAGCCTGCCCGGCGACGCGCTGCGCCGCCGCGCGATCGCCGCCGCCCGCGCGGTCGTCTCCGATCTCCGTCAGCGCGGGGAGATCGGCGATGATGCCTTTCACCGCATCGAAGAGGAACTGGACTGGGCCGAACTCAGCGCCAGCCCGCGATGAGGCTCGCCTTCTGAAAGGCACGTACGACGCCGCGTCGCAGAACGCAACCGGTCCTGTCAGGCACTCTTAACCCCGGGGCCGATGAGTCAACTCGACGGTCATCAGATCGGTGTTCGATCGAGCCCGGAACGACATAACCCGGGATCGTACCGGGTCCCCGACACAAACCCTCCCCCGCAAGGGGAGAGGGCTTTGAAAGCGTTCGGCTTTTCTCCTTCCCCCCCTGCGGGGACAGTCGAGGTGGGGAAAGCCGCGTGATGCAATTCCAAACCCAACCGCGAGCCGCGTCGGCATCAGACCGTGGACAGGTTCAGCGGCCGAAAATCCGCCGCCGTTCCCCCGGCCTGCGCCGAGGCGGCGGCATCCCGCTCGGCCGGCGGCGGCGCGCCGTCCGCCGCTGCCTCCGCCTCATCCTCGCCGGCCATGCGGCACAACGCGGCGAGATCCTGGAGCACCACCGTCTTGTGGTGCACGAGGGCGACGCCGGACCGCCGCAGCCGCCCGAGAATGCGGTTCACGTGGACGACCGTCAGGCCGACATGATCGGCGACCTCCTGCTGCGTCAGCGGCAGCCGGAAGGATCGCGCCGACACGAGCTGCCGGCGTCGCAACCGCCGGTAAAGGCCGAGCAGCATCATCGCAATCCGTTCTTCCGCCGCGCAGCGCGAGAGCGAGAGCGCCAAATGCTCCAGCCGCCGCCGCTCGGCGTCGGCGGCATCCAGGACGTAAAGCAGACTTTCGTGCTGCTGGAGCGCAAGGTCGAGCGGCCGGCCCGACAAGGCGTGGCAGACAACCGGCGTCAGTGTAATGACCACGTCGGAAGCCATCGGCGGCCGGAGCAGGCTGTCGAGCCCGATCAGGTCGCCGGGCAGGTACAGGTCGAGCATGCTGCGCCGGCCGTCATGCAGGTGCCGCATGCGGCACGCCCAGCCGTGCCGGAGCAGCCACAGCTTCCGCCCGCCGCCGCCGACGGTCGACAGCAGTGTATCCGGCGGGTTCGCCTCGGCTGACTGCTCCGTGAAGGCTCGTCCCATCATGCGTTGCCCGCGCGTCAGAGTCTCGTACTGCTCCGGGTGCGGCGGCATTTCGCGTGAGCGGTTGAGCATGGACCATCCGCTTATGAACAATTGCCAATGGGGCAAGGCTATCAAGCAAGCCACATTGAAGACAAACGCGAATTCGACGGAATGATCCGGACATAGCGGATATTGTACTTCGGCGTTACTGCTTTCCACTTCAGCGATCAAGAACGCGCTTCCGTGCGAACAGTCCGGCTCAGAGGGTTCATTTGTCTGCGACGCGGTGTCGTGCACGCCGGGTGAGGCTTGCCCCCGGCGACGCTGCGTTACGGCAAGTGGCGGCACTGTTGCCGTCGGCGCAAGCGCCGCTTGCGCAAGAGGCTATGCCATGCCACGACGCAACATAAAGCGTAACCGGTAAGTGTAACCGGTTCCGCCAAGCCGCGCCCTTAACGCAGGTGAATGACAGATTTTGCCGGGGCTGCAACGGTTGCCGCCATGGATGACAGCAAATCTTCCCGCCCTCGGCGCGGACGGCCGCGTATGTTCCCGGTGCCGCCGCGCAATCCCGGCCCGACGCTCTGCCCCAAAGAACTGCGCCTGCGCGGCCAGTTCTGCGCCCGCGAAGCGGAGCACGCCGCGTCGCCGTACACCGCCGACCTGTTCCGCCGGCTCGCCGTGGAATACGGGCGCCGCGCCGACGCAATCGAGCGCGGCGAGCCGCCGCCGCTCTCCGCCGTGCTACCCAATCCCGTCGGCAAGCGGCGGCGGCGGAGCGCGGAACGGGCGGCCGCTGCAGGCGCGGCCATAGGGGCAGGCGCGGCCGAGGGCGATTAGATCGGGTTTCGATCGAGCTTGGATCGACACGCCCGGCATCGCGCCAGCCCCCCACCGGACCCTTCCCCGCAAGGGGGGAGGGAGATGAAACCGTTCAGCTTTTCTCCCTCCCCCCTTGCGGGGAAGGTTGGGGTGGGGGAAGCCGCGCAATGCGGCTCCAAACTCAACCGTAATCCGTACCAGCGCAAATTGCGGTCGAACTTGGAGTGACACAACCCAAAGCTGTGCCGGTCGTTCTCGTGGACGTGCTACGGATCAACCGGATCAGGCTCGCGCTCGTAGCGTCGCGAGGATTTCCGTCATGATGTGGCGCTGTTCATCCGCGGAAGCTCGCTGTTGTTCCGCCTCCTTTCGGAGTGCTTCGGCAGCCTGTCGCGCCGTCTCCATCGAGTTTCTCAGTTCCTCGTTGGCGCCGCGAAGCGCCTCCATCTCGCTACGCGCCGTCTCCGCCGCGGCTCGCGCGGCCTCGGCGGCGGCTCTCGCAGCCTCGGCGGCGGCGCGGGCACTCCCGACAGCGTGGCGCATCTCTTCGGTTTGCGCCCGCACCTGTTCCGACGTGACGCGCTGCTCCTCCGCGACCTCTCTCTCTTCTTCGGCCGCCCGGCGATCCCGCTCGCGGTGATTCCACTCGGCTTCCTCAGCCCTGCGAGTCTCGCGTTTATCCGATATGGTGTCTTGCGGTTCCATGAAGCCTCCAGCCGGTCAAGTATCTTCTGCCTAACGCCATCGACATCCGGCAGCCTTGATGCGGATCAAACCGCCCCTTCCGAACCCGATGCGGTCCGGATCGGGGCGGCGGCTTCGATCACGATGCCGCGCCACTGCCGGTCATACCGACCGGCGCGGCGCGGCTCTCGCCGTTCTCGCTGGCGATGACGAGACCGGTGATCTCCGCGCCGTTCAGCCGCAGCGGCGAGACGATCATCTGATAATGGATGGAACGGCCGCGCCGGTCGACGGCCGCCAGTTCCACGCGCTCGGGCTCGCCCGTGGCGAGCACCCGCCGAAGCTGGTCTTCGATCCGGGCGAGCGGCAGCCCGACATCGAGAGACAGCAGCGACCGCCCCTTCGTCTCGTCGCGGCGCATCCCCCACATATTCTCGTTCCAGCGGTTCCAGGACGTGACGCGCAGCTCGCGGTCGGCGACGATGATGCCGGTGCCGATGCTGCCCAGCACCGCCTCGGTATAGGTCCGCTGCTCGTCGAGCTGCGCGGTGCGGGCGCGCAGTTCCTCGTTCGTCGCCTCAAGCTCCTCGTTGGTCGAGCGCAGCTCCTCGTTCGTCGTCTCCAGTTCCTCGTTGGTCGACTGAAGCTCCTCGTTGGTCGTCTCCAATTCCTCGTTCGCCGACTGCAGCTCCTCGATCGTCGTCTCCAGGATATGGTTCGCCGCGTTGAGCTGCTGCTGGAGTTCATACTGCCGGGTGACGTCGACGAAGCTGATCGCAGTCGCGGCATGCAGGCCGTTGTTGAACAGCGGCGTCACCTCGACGCAGAGGCGCAGCGTGTCGGTGCTCGACCGGAAGTATTCGACATCCTCGATCCGGACAATCTGCCGCGTCCGCACCGCCTCCTCGATCCGGCTGCGCAGATCGACCGGACGGTATGAGAGCTGGAGGTCGTGAAACGGCTGCCCGACATCCGGCTCGGCCAGGCCGAAGAGGCGCCGCGCCACGATATTGGCGCTCAGGAGCTGGCCGTCGGCGCCGACGCCGATCGTCGCGACGGGCGCCGCCCCGATCATGTCCTCCAGCAGCCGCTGCGTCACGATCTGACGGTGCGGGCCGGTGGAAACCGCCGTGAACATGTCGAGATGGCTGCGCGGCGAGTGCGCCTTGCGCTTGCGGAAGATGCGGCTCCTCAGATCGATCGGCTCGAACAGCTTCGAGCTGGCGATCTGCGTCTCGGCCTTGCCGAGGAACAGGATGCCGCCGCTCGTCATCGCGTAATGCAGCCGCGGCAGGACCTGCGCCTGCGTCTCGATGTCGAGATAGATCAGCAGGTTGCGGCAGGCGAGCAGGTCGACGCGCGAAATCGGCGCGTCCGACAGGAGATTGTGCCGGCCGAAGATGATCGACTTCCGCAGGTCTCGCCGGAAGGTGAAGCTGCCGCCGGTCTCCTCGAAATAGCGTTCGACCAGCCCGTCGGGGATCGAAGCGAGCGCGGCGGCGGGATAGACCGCATTGCGCGCGGCCGCGAGCGCCGCCTCGTCGAGGTCGGTCGCGTAGATCTTGACGCGACGTTGGAAGTCCTGAACGCCGATCGCCTCGGCGACGATCATCGCGAGCGAGTACGCCTCCTCGCCCGTGGCGCAGCCGGCGCTCCAAACGCGGATCGCGTCATCGGGCGCCTTGTCGCGCAGGATCTGCGGAATCGCGGACTGTTGCAGCACCGTCCAGGCGGGCTCGTCACGAAAGAACGCGGTGACGTTGATCAGGACGGTGTTGACAAGCTGCGCGTATTCGCGCGGCTCGACTTCGAGAAATGCCAGATAATCCGCGAAATCGGCGCGGCCGACTTCCTTCATCCGCTTCTCGATGCGGCGGCACAGGCTCGACCGCTTGTAGCCTCGGAAATCGAAACCGTGGCGCTGATGGATAAAGTCGAGAAGCGCCTCGAACTCCTGGTCGGTCTCGTTGCTGTCGGCGGTCGTCATGCTCTCCGGTGGTCGATCCGTCTGCACGCATCATCGTGGCTGAAATCGCGCTGATCCGGACAGAACGGCGAACGCGCATTTTCCCCACGGACAACTCTACGCTGCGGCGGGAGCGAACGGAAGCCGTGCCGGGGGAGCGGAGGAACCGGGCCGAGCCGGGCCGGCATTCACGACTCGGCGCCGCCGCCGTTTCCGGCGGACGCAACGGCCGCTCCATTTTCGCCCTCCGTCTCCGGCCGGAGCCACTCCTGTTCGAGGAACCGACGCACCGTCTCGGCGCGCCGCTCGCTCTCCACCCGCGTCCGGTCCCACCGTTCGGCGGCAGCGGAGAACCCCGACTCCCGGCTTCGCTGTGCCATGTGCCGGCACAGCTCGGCCCGCTCGCCCAGCGTCCTGAGCGCGATTTCCATTGCCCGCTCCAATTCGTGAAACTGCGCCGCGGCCATGCTGCCGGCGGCAAGGCGATGACCGATATGGCAGACGAAATAGGGCAGCGAATCGACGGTCGACTCCCGCATCGACCCGCCGCATTCGGGACAGATCAAGGCAACAGGCTTTGTCATGGTGTATTCGGCCATACTTTCCCTCATCGTCTCCGTTCGATGCCGAGAATGCATTGTGCCGCCAGCGGCGGCGGTCGTGCCCGCGGCGGCGCTCGACTCTGACGCGCCCGGAAGCTCTTCCGGGCGCGTCAGGCGGACGAGCAGCGCCGGCATCTCCTCTGCCGGCACGCAATGGTCCACCCGGACGTGACGGAGAGCGCTCCGCGGCATGCCGGGAAACCGGGCTGCCGCCGGGTCCTCGACGATCGCGATCCCGCCGCGACGCTTGATCGCGCTGAGGCCCGCCGTGCCGTCGCTCAGCGCGCCGCTGAGAATGACCCCGATCGTCCGCGCGCCGTAGCTCTCGGCGGCGGAGCGGAACAGCGGATCGATGGCGGGACGGGTATGGTTCTCGCGCGGTCCGCGCGACAGGCGGATGCGTCCGTCTGATGTCAGCAGCATGTGATGGTCCGGCATCGCGACGTAGATCCGGCCCGGACGGATCGTCTCGCCGTCAGCCGGGAAACGCGCCCGCAAGGGTCCGGCCGCACCGAGGAGCGTCGGCAGCGCGCTGGCACCGGCGCCGATATGCTGAACCACGAAAAGCGCCGCCTCGAACGCTTCCGGCAGGCCGGCCGCGAGATGCTGGAGCGGCTCCAGCCCGCCGGCCGAGGCCCCGATCACGACGATGTCGCGTTTTCCCATACCTGATTAACGACGCCGACGAATTTATAACCCCAGGCGTACGGGTAGATCCAAGTCCATCCCAATACCGCAGCCGGCGAAAATGCAACCCAAGTTAGGAAACGGACCTTTACAAGGGAAGGAGCATCCCGAGGGAATGGGAGGGAGTCGTGAACGGCATAACGAAGGTGCGGACGGATACGGACACCATCGTCGCGGACGCCGATTATTTCCGCATCAAGGCGCGCCAGTGCTTTCGGCTCGCGCGGCAGGCGGCGGACGACGGAGCGGCGGAGAACCTGCGCGACATCGCGCGGTCGTTCGAACGGCGAGCGGTGAACCTCGTCGAGAGCGGAAGGCGGTTCGGCTGATACCGGCGGCGCAATGATGGCGGCGCCGGCTCAGCCGGCCGCTTCGTCGGGAGCCGCCCGCGCCGCTCCCTTGACCAGCGCGGCCTGAACCTGCTGCGCCTGCCGCTCGCGGATCTCGGCTTCAGCCGCATGCGCCTTCGCCGCCCGCACATGCCCTTCGGCGAGCGTCCGCTCCGCCAGCCGGCGCGACAATGCGGCGCTCTCCTTCAGCGCGCGCAACGCCGTCCAGAGCGCCGCGTCGAGCCCCTCGACCTGGAAGGCGGCGAGGCTTTCGTGCGAATAGGCGTGGCCGACGCGGCAGCGGAAGCGGAGCGTCTTGCCGTCCTCGACCTCGAACAACGTGCCGCTGCATTCGGGACAGACGAACGGCGCCGGCTGTCCGATGTCGGTGGTATTCGGATGATCGACCAGTCCACCCTCCCCTTCGGAAATGCGGACTTCGATCGGCAGCCAGTCCGGAACGGGAAACAGCTCGTCCGGCGGCGCCGGCTCGGCGACCAGCCGTTTCAGAAGCTCCGGCAGGTCGGCGAGCGGAACGCAATGATCGGGACTGTCGCCGCGCAGCGCATTGAGCGGCATAGCGGCATAGCGCGCATCGTCCGGGTCCTGCACGACGCTGATGCCCCCGCGCGCCTTGACCGCGACGAGGCCGGCGGTCCCGTCGTCGAGATAGCCGGTCAGCACCACGCCGATCACGCGCGGCCCGTAGGCCAGGGCGGCCGACCGGAACAGCGGATCGATCGCCGGCCGGGTGTGATTCTCCTTCGGGCCATGGGAAAGCCGGACATGGCCGGGACGGATCAGGATGTGCTGGTCCGGCGGCGCCACATAGACGCAGGCGGGGCGGATCGGCTCGCCGTCGACCGGGTGGCGCGCAGGCAGCGCACCGGCGCGGCCGAAGATGCTCGGCAGCGCGCTCCGGCCGTGCGGCGAGATATGGATCACGACGAAGACCGCCGCCGGGAAGTCTTTCGGCAGTTCGTGCAGGAGCGAGCGAACCGCGCCGACGCCGCCGGCGGAGGCGCCGATGACGACAATTTCATGACCAGCCATTCGCTTCGTTCTCCCGCCGCCGTGTCAACGAGGTAAACGTGTCCCCGAGCGAAACCGGCATATAAGCTGCGCCGTTGCGACGGCGCCGCGGAGAACCGGGGCGGCGCCCGTTCCGTTCACATAATGATGGCACAATCGGACGCATCGCGTAACCGGACGACATTCGATGGCGCGCTCCGCCAGCTCGCGGAGATCGAGTTGCAGGCGCGCCTGCACCGCGAGCGCTCGGAATCGCTCGTCGCCGATGCGAAGCGCATCGTTGCAGCCGTGCGCGAGACCAGGAGCGGCCGCCCGAACCGCTCGGCCTCGACCTTCGATGCGCTGCTCGCGGCGAAGGAGGCGGCGGATCGGACGAACGAGGCCAAGAGCGAACTGCTGGCGCAGGTCGCGCACGATCTGAGGCAGCCGATCCAAGTCATCCTCGGCTTGGCGGAACTGCTCGCACCGCACGTCGCCGGCAACGGGCAGCGGCTGCTCGGGCGCATCGACGACGCGGCGAACCGCATGAACCATGCGCTCGACGCGCTGCTGGCGGCGGCGCGGTCGGACAGCGCGGTATTGCTGCCGAGGATCGCGCCGGTGCCGCTCGCGGGGTTGTTCGAAGAGATCGATCGCGATCTGCGCCCCGCCGCCGATGCGAAGGCACTGACCCTCCGAATAAGGCCGTGCGGCTCCGACCTGCACGTCCTGAGCGACGGCGACCGTCTGGCAAGCATCGTCCAGAACCTCGTCGACAACGCGATCAAGTACACGGATCGCGGCAAGATCTTGGTCGGATGCCGCCGCCGCCGCGCCGGCACGGTCGAGATCCAGGTCTACGACACCGGGCGCGGCATCGCCGGCGTGAATATCGGGTCGATTTTCGAACCGTTCCACCGCATCGAAGCCGACGCGCCGTCGCAACGGGGCGGCGTCGGATTGGGCTTGGCGATCGTCAAACGGCACGCCGACACGCTCGGCCATGAGCTGACGGTGCATTCTGCGCTCGGCCGAGGCTCCTGCTTCGGCGTCATCGTGCCCATCGCGGAGGGGCGAGGAAATGAGTAGCAAGGACAAGCCGGAGCCGCCCCGCTGGCCGGCGAACGAGCGGGCTGCATCCGACACCGAGGCGATCCGCCTCGAAACCGAGGATCTGGTCCAGCGGGCGCAGAAGATCGTCGAGAGCACGCACCGGAAGATCGATCGCGCCCACGAGCTGGCGGACAGGAGCCACAAGCTGGCGGCCACGGCGCACCGCGCCATCGACGATGCCCACCGCCGCGCCGACGCGCTGCACCGTACGGCGGCGACGGAACCGGGCGGAGAGGACCCGGCGCCCGAAGAGGCGGAGACTGCGGCGGCCAAGAAGAAGCCGGGCCGTCCGCGCTGAAATCGCTGCATATTTTAATGCAGATGAAGGCGGAGGGGCTGGCTCCGGGCTATCTGCCGGTGCATGAGCTGGCTCGTCAGTCCCTTCCCGAACAAGTCTCCCGGCCGCGACCGCGTCGAGGCGCGCCTCCATCGCGTGACGCGAGAATTCGTAACCGAAGCTTACCGCGAAGCTGTCCGCAATAGCTGCGGCGACACGCGTCGCGCGTTCGAGGCCGCGGTGGACGCATACCGGAACCGCTACCCGGACCTGTCCCCGGACGTCGCACCCCACGCCGTCGCCGAAATTCTGGCCAGCGACGGCACCGACCGCGGCGGCGGGATCGGGTAACCCGCCCGGCGGCGCGCGGTATGACAAATATCGGCCTCGGCGCTTCGCGGTTGCCGGTCGCCGCGGCCGTCGCCTAGTGTCGCCGCCCCAATCCCGACCGCACCATCGACAAAACGAAGTTCATGACATCAGACCTCGGCCGTCTACGCGGCGACGGCGCGCCGCGCCGGCAGCTCGCGGCAGTGGCCTGCACGCTGGCGGCCGTGCCCGTGCTCCTGCGGGCACTCCTGTTCGGCGAGCCGGCGACGGCGCCCGACGAACCGGCGGCGGCGACGGTCGCGGCGGTTCAGCCGGCCGCCGCACCGACCCGGCCCGCCGCGCCCGAGGCGCCGCCACCGCAGGCCACGGTCGCGCTGCCCGATGCAGGACACGCAGCGGCTCCGCCGCCGGCAAGCCCGGCCGCGCCCGAGCGGCCTTTCGGTACGGTGGTCCCGCCGCTTTCGGCGCTGCCGCCGGCCGTATCCGGCGAGGGCGATGCGGCGGTGCGGCCGGCGAAGCCGGCGCCGTCGCCGGCCGGGAAGGCGTACCGCCGGCCTGCCGCCGCAGCCCCGATGCCGGCAGCGTCGTCCGCACCGGCTGCGCGACCCGCCGTTCCCGGCGGCGACGGCGCAAAAGCGGCGGCGCACGTCCAGCTCGCCGCGATGGGCAGCGAGCCGGCGGCGCGGCGCGAATGGGAGAGAATGCGGCAACGTCACCCGGCGCTTCTCGCCGGGCTGCGGCCGACGATCGTGCGCGCCGATCTCGGCGGCGGCAAGGTGATCTACCGCGTCGAGGCCGGACCGCTGACCGACGAGGCCGCCGCCGCCCGCCTCTGCGGTCAGTTGCGCCGGTACGGCGTGGGCTGCGTCGTCGCGGGCTCGTAGAGAATTCTCAACTCAACTTCTGCATCAGGCCGGGGATCTCGTCGAGCAGTTCGCGGGCCAGGAAGCCGACCAGGCCGTGCCGCTCGTTGAGCGCGCGGCCGGCGGCGCCATGCAGGAACACGCCCCACAGCGCCGCCTCCAGCGGCCCGGCGCCGCGCGCGGCGAGGCCGGCGACAATCCCGGCGAGCGTGTCGCCCGATCCCGAGGTGGCGAGCCCGACGCAGCCGCTCGTGTGGCAGTATATCTCGCCCTCGGGCGTCGCGACGTGCGTCGTCGCCCCCTTCAGCGCGACGACCGCGCGAAAGCGTTCGGCGGCGGAATGGGCGACACCGGCCGGGTCGGCCTCGATCTCGTGCTTGTCGATCCCGAGCAGTCCCGCCATCTCGCCGGCATGCGGGGTCAGCATGACGCGCCCGCCGAACCGATGAAGCGCCGACGGATCATCCCGCAGCGCCATCAGCGCCACGGCGTCGACCACGAGCGCGGGACCGTCCGGCGGTCCAGCAAGAGCCGGCAGGAACTCGGCCATGACCCGGCCGGCGGCGGCGGCGTCCATCATTCCGGGGCCGATCAGCACCGCGTCGACGCGGCTCGCCCGTTCAGCGAGATCCTTCGCCGCCGACGCGGCGATGTCGCCGGTCTCGGTCTCCTCGGTCCCGCCGACGCGCGACTCCGGCACGGCGATCGCGACATGCGGCGCCAGCGCGGCGACCGTCGCGAGCTGCAGCTTGCCGGCGCCCGCTCGCAACGCCGCGGTCCCGGCGAGGACGATCGCGCCGGGCACCTCGCGCGCGCCGCCGATCACCAGCACGCGGCCGCGCGTGTTCTTATCGCTGCCCTCGTCGGGCAGCGGCAGCGGGATGGTCCGCAGCCTCGCCTCGTCGAGGGGAATGACGCCGCCGCCGCTCATCGCGTCGCCACCGGCCGGTCCGATTCCGCCGTCACCGGCGTATCCTCCGCTTCGAGCGGCGCCACGAAATTGTAGCGGTCGAGCACGAGGCCGCCGCTCCCGGCCGCGCCGCGCCCGGCCGCCGCAGGATCGAGACGGTAGGATGTGATCGAGCAGTTCGCGACGTCGCCCTCGCGGTCGATCGCGAGGATCTCTTCCTCGGTCATGCCTTCGATCAGGTAGCGCAGGCAGAGCACGACGACCTGATGCGCGACGATCAGCACCCGGTCGCCGGCATGGTGCAGGCTGATCGTATCGAGCGCGCTGCGCAGCCGCAGGATCACGTCGCACCAGCTCTCGCCGCCGGGCGGGCGATAATAGAACTTGCCGAGGTCGGCCCGCCGCTTCGCCTCGCCGGGAAGCCGCTCGCGGATGCCGAGGGTGGTCAGGCGGTCGACGACGCCGAACTCCTTCTCGCGCAGCCGCTCGTCGATGGCGAACGCCTCGCAGGCGGGATCGAGGCCGCCCGCCTCGCGGACGATCTCGGCGGTGCGGCGGGCGCGGAGATAGGGCGAGCAGAGCACGACGTTCGGCCGCCGCTCCGCCGGCAGGTCGGCGAACCAGCGTCCGAGCGACGCCGCCTGCTCCTCGCCCAGGGAACTCAGCGGGACGTCGACGTCACGCTCGGCAATGTCGATGATCGGCCGCCGCGCCGCGTGCGCCCGATCGCGCGCAAGATTGCCCGCGCTTTCGCCGTGCCGCACGATCCAGAGCGCATCGGGCCATCGCTGGTGTGAGTTCATGCCGGAAGTAACGGCGAGGCGCTCCGTAAGTTTCGCGCCGCCCGCGGTTACGCCGTGCGCTTCTGCGGCATGGGCCGGCTCCGCGGCGCGACCGACGCTCTCCGGGTGCCGAAGCGCCGCTTGCGTTCCGGCAGATCGCACGACGCCGGCTCCGGCTCCTTTGCATAAAGCTCAAGTCCGCGGACGGCAGCTTCGGTCCTGTTGCTGACGCCGAGCTTCTTGAAAAGAACCCCGATATGCATTTTTACCGTCACCACCTCGATCCCCAAATAGGTGGCAATAGTCTTGTTATGGTATCCTTTAATTAAGCATTCCAAAATCTGCTGCTGGCGAAAAGACAAATCAGGCGAACCCTCGGCGGCATTCATGTCGCTTTCCTTCTCCTGTTCGCATTGCTTAGAGTCGGCAACAGACACTGGATGCGCGGGAGCCTAACTCTTGAATACAATTTTAAGGGGTAAGTTTATTTTGTAAACCTATGCTGTTGAGGGTATTTCAACTGACGGCGCCATTGGGACAGAATGGCGGCTTTGCGATGACCGAAGCAGCACCGGCCGCCGCAGCTTTCGGTGGCCGCGCCGGAAAATGCGAACCCGTTGAGGCGGTCGGCCCGGAGGAACCTGCATCGAAGCGCCGCGATGTCGCGGTGCCGAGAGATTTCCAGGTCTCAGCGTCTCTCCGCATCGCCTCCCCGGCGGCGCGAACCGTGCTTGCGCGACAGGCCGCATTGCACCGGCTCGCCGATGACAACGCCTCGCCTCCGTGGCTCCTACCCCGGAGCAACGCAGCACTACTCCTTGGGTGAAATCGGGCTAGGCGGACTGCGGTTAGGTTTGGAGCCG
The DNA here is from genome assembly GCA_036403035.1 of Allostellaceae bacterium. GTDB lineage: Bacteria > Pseudomonadota > Alphaproteobacteria > ATCC43930 > CGMCC-115725 > DASWRT01. The sequence goes on from DASWRT010000266.1 coordinate 20,191, forward strand.
CGTTACGCGGGG
>DASWRT010000267.1:0-4492 GCA_036403035.1 Allostellaceae bacterium
CCCGCATCGCCGAGGAACTGTACGAGCGTTCCGGCGGCGGGTACGCGGATGAAGAAGAAACCGCATGAAGGGCAATCGGAGGGATGATTGGGGATCGGGGGATCAGTAAAAGTAACCGCTTCAACGCAAAGGACGCGAAGGATGCGCGAAGGGTAAATTTCCCGCGCGCCGCAGGCGCGCAACTCATTCCTTTGCGACCGTGGCGCGACCTTGGCGCCCTTCGCGTTAAAGCGTTCTATCTATCTCCCCGATCCCCAACCATCCCCCCGATCTCCCTTCAGAGCTCTTTCTCCAACCCGCGCTCGATCCGCTCGACCTGATCGACATAGGCCCGGATGTCGAACTTCCGCTCCAGCCCTTTCGCGTTCATGTAGCGGACGTTGCCGAAGATCGGGCGCTCGGTCCACGGGCGGTCGTGCAGGCCGAACACCCAGCCGACATTGGCGAAGGAGTTGGCGTCGCGTCCGTCGAGGAAGAAGCGGTTGTTGAGGGCGAGCGTGCGGCGGAACGCCTCGGCCGGATCGGGGCTCCATTCAAGGATCTTCTTGCCCCAGTACATGCGCATGTAGTTGTGCATGTAGCCGGTCAGCGTCATCTCCTTCGTCGCCGCGTTCCAGTACGGGTCGTGCGTCTCCGCCCGCACGAGCTGCTCCTCGCCGTAGAGATGCGGCCGCGCGTCGCCGCGATGCGCGTCCAGCGTCTTCCGCGCCCATGCCGGGACGGACTCCCAGCGATCGTAGTCGGGGTTGAAGGCGACGAAGTTCATCGCCAGCTCGCGCCGGACGATCAACTCCTCCAGATAGCCGCCGGCAGTGCCGTCCGCTGCTGCGGCGCGCACCTGCAACGCGATGTCGAGGGGCGAGATCTGCCCGAAATGCAAGTAGGGGCTCATCGTCGAGGTGTTCTCGGCGGCGGGCTCGCTACGCTTCTTCTCGTACTCCGCCAGCCGCTGCTTCAGGAACAGGCGGAGCAGGCGCTGCGCCTCGCGCTCGCCGCCGCGGAAGCGCCTGACCCGTCCGACGCCGCGGTCGAGCTTGAGCCGCGCCAGCGCGCCGTCGACGTCGCGAACGTCGATGTCGCCCGACACGCCGCCGCCGACATCGTCGTGCCAGCGATGCTTGACGGCGCGCTCCGCGAGCGGCTCCAGGAACTCGTCGAGCCGCCGCCCGATTCGGGGCCGCAGGGTGCGCGCGCCGATCTCGTGCTTCGTCGAGGCCTGCTCGACCGGCACGACGACGTCGGTCTCGACCTCGACCACCGGACAGCCGGCCGACTTGGCGACGGTTGCCCGCCATGCCTTCTCGTGCCGCAGATAGCCGCGGTCGCAGACGAGGAGCGCCGCTCCGTCGGCGGCGAGCCGGATCGCCGTCGCGTCCGGTCTGCCGTGCCGGACGGCAAAGCCGATGCCGCGCCGCGCGAGATCAGTGGCGACGCCCGCCAGCCCTTCGAGCATGAAGGCGTAATGCCGCTCGTTCGCCTCGGGATAGTCGTCCATCAGGCCGAACCCGACCAGCACCGGCAGGCCGAGCGCGTTCGCGCGCTCGACCGCGAATTCGAGCGCGTGGTTGCAGCCGACGCGCTGCGCGCGCTGCATCCAGTAGAGGACGAACCGGCTCCGTTGCGGGGACGGCCGGTCGGCTAGGGTGCGGAGCCGGGACGAGTGGATCATCCCGGCGAAGATGTCGCGCGCGCCGCGACCGGCAAGCGGCGCGGCGAAATGCCCGTTGGGCGCGCCGCTCCGCTATTGCGCAGCGATCGGCGGCTGCGGCGCGGTATCCGGCTCGTCGGCCGACGGCTCGGCGAGGGCTGCTCGTCCCGGCGGCGGTTCCGGCACCTGGCAGCCGGTGACACAGCAGCGGCCGGGCTGCCGGTTGCGGGTGATGCCGACGCCGCCCGCCGCATCCTCGGCGGCGACGCCACGGTCGAGCAGGCGTTCGACCAGCTCGACCTTGTCCTGCAGCGGGTACTGCCGGTAGATCTCGCGTTTCATCGCCTCCGGCGAGCCGCCGCCGTGCAGGCTGATCATCGAGTACCAGCCTGCGGTATCCGACGCTGTGAGGTCCTGGAGCAGCCGCGACACCTCCAGCCGCTTCGGCGCCGGGATGTCCGGACGGCCGGCGAGCACCGCCGAGAGTTGCGCCGCGGTCGCCGGGTTGTGGTCCTCGTCCGGGCCGGGCAGCGCGACGACGAGCCCGCCCGACACGTGGTGCGCCAGCCGGTGCATGTCGTAGATCTGCGTCGCGAGCAGCAGCTTGCCGACGTTGCTGAAGACCGCGTCCGGCTGGATGTTCCCGGAGGAATCCTTGGCGCCGTAGACGGACGCCGCGACGCCGCAGGCGAAGAAGCCTTCGACGATCTTGATCAGCTCGACCATCGCGTCGCGGATATGCGGATGCCGGGCCGCGTCGAGCCCGTTCGCCTCGGTCATCAGCACGCCTGCGCCGATCAGCAGGTCGCCGAACCCGGCGCGGGAGCCGATGCAGCTATGCCGGTGATGCGTCGCGTAGGTCGTCGTCAGGAACCCGGAATGCTCCCACTCGCCGGCGAGGAAGACGCGCTCGTGCGGCACGAACACGTCCTCGAACAGTACGACGCCGGTGGACTGCCCGTATTTCGCCGAGAACTTGGCCGCCGCCTCGCCGGGGCGTCCGGCCGGCCGCGCCACGATCGTGACGCCCGGCGCGTCGAGCGGCACCGCGCAGCACACGGCGAAATCCGCGTCATCCGGTCCCATCGTCCGGCACGGCATCACCAGGAACTCGTGCACGTAGGGCGCGGCCGTGACGATCGCCTTGGTGCCGCGGATCACGATGCCGTCGCGCCGCCGCTCGACGATCCGGACATAGACGTCAGGGTTCTCCTGGTCGTGCGGCCGTTTCGAGCGGTCGCCCTTCGCGTCGGTCATCGCGACGCCGCAGGTCAGGTCCTCGTCCTGGACGCGGTGCAAGTAGGCGAGGAAGCGCTGGTGGTAGTCGGTGCCGCGGTCGGCGTCGATCCGGTGCGTCGTCTGCCAGATCGCGTTCAGCGCGTCGTGGCTGAGATAGCGCTGGGCGCAGCCGCTCTCGGCGCAGAGCAGCCGGACCGCCTCCAGCTTGTACAGCAGGTCGGTGCTGGTCTCGCCGATATGCAGCATGCGGTTGACGGTACGTCCGCTCGACGCCTGCGTCGCCAGCATCAGCGGCCGATGCTCCGGCATCAGCGCGAAATCGTAGGCGACGCCGATCGCCGCGATGCCCGGTGCGAGGTTGGGATCATCCGCGACCTGCTCGACGGCCTGACCGTTGACGAAGACCCGCGGGCGGTAGCGGCGGAGCGACTCGCGGTAATCGGCGGCGGACATCATCGGCATGATCGGTCTCCGGGCGGGCGCACGCAGCCGGCTGCGCCGCGCTGATGCACATTGCTGGAAAATCTAACAGTGTTCAAATATTCTGACAATCTGCGTGAAGTGCCGGGGTCGGCGTGGCTCGGGATCCGCAGGCGGAGAGCGGGGATGGCGGCAAAAGGCGACGCCGCAGCACGGGTATCGGCCGAACGGTCCGAGCGGCGGCAGCAGGCGGTGAAGGACCACAAACGGCAGATCATCCTCGACGCCGCGCAGCGCATCTTCGCCGCCGACGGCCTCGAAGGCGCGAGCCTCCGCGCAATCGCCAAGGAGGCCGGCTATACGCCCGGCGCGATCTACTTCCATTACGCCAACAAGGAGGAGATCTACGGCGACCTGCTCGCCGCCTCGCTCGACCGGCTGCATGAGGCGCTACGGTGCTCGACGTTACCGGTAAAGGACCCGGTCGAGCGGCTGCATGCCGCGGCGCTCGGCTTCTACGGCTATTACGAGGCGCATCCGCGCGACCTCGATCTCGGCTTCTATCTCTTCAAGGGCATGCGCCCTCTGGGCCTCACGCCCGAGCTTGACGCCGACCTCAACGCCAAGCTGCGTGCGGCGCTCGCCGAGATCGAAGGCGCGATGCGCGAGATGGGCGCCGCGCCGGAGGCCGCCCTCCGCGAAACCACCGCGCTCTTCGCGCACGCTGCCGGTCTCCTGCTGCTCGTCCACACCGGCCGCATCCGGATATTCCATCTCGACGGCCGCGCGCTGTTCCTCGACTACCTCGCGGCACTCACGACGCGCCTCGCAGCGTGACGTCGCCGGCGTCGCCCGGCGCCGGACATTCTGGTGAGGCGGGCGGGAATAGGCGCATGCGCAAGACGTCATAGGAGCGCCGGCATTTTTCGAGGCGTTTCATGATTGCGGCGCGCATGGTCGACGGTGCCCGGCCCCGGATCGCGATGGATGGTCGAAGATAAGAGGTCGTCGCGTCGCGGGACCGTTTATCACAAGCAGGTGATTACCGACTCCGGTATGTGATTAATAATTGAGTGAAAAGGACCCGCGAACGAAATTGCCGCGGGCCAGTCTACATTTGTTTTTTTATCTTTCTGAAATCAACCTTTCAATTGAAGAGTAATTTTTATCAACTGATAAATTTGA
>DASWRT010000268.1:0-10097 GCA_036403035.1 Allostellaceae bacterium
GCGGGACAGGTGCTGGATGTCGCGGTCGACCTCGCGAAGCAGTCCGAGCGGCTGAAACGGGAAGTCGAGACCTTCGTCGCGGCGGTCAGGGCCGCATAAACGTCGCGGAGATGCTACGAATGGGCGGCGCCTGATAGAACGCGCCGCCCATTTCGTGCCGCAGGAAGCCGCGCCGGCCGGCATGGGCCAAGCGCGGAATCGGCGGTGAGGCAATAAGGTCGCACTGTAGGGATCGGAAGCCGAAATTGTGTCCGCGTAGGCAGTCCTGACAGCTGAACCGCCGTGTGCTTCGCAATGCTTGCGGTTTCAGCCGCAAACGCTGTCCTGAAAATCAAACGAGAGATGCCAAAGCATTTAGCGGCCAGCACGCTCTAGATGTTGGTGCGCTAACAAGGGCATTCATGAGTTGCCTTGCGTCTAGCCGGCGGCAAGCGGCGACGCGGCGATCCGGTCGGGGTCGAATTGTTCGGTCAGAAGCTCGTCAAGTTCGAACGGGCACGCGGCCGGGAGCGTGGCCGGCATCTTGCCATGGTCGGCGAGCGACACTGTCGCATTGCGGACTGCGAGCTGCCAGATGCGCCCAAGGTCGATCCGCGGCCGCATGGCGGCCGTATAGCCGGTCAGCGCGTCGCCCTGAAACGTCCGCACCTCCTGACGCCAGCCCGCGGCGGCGGCGTCCGACGACGGCGACGAAGCGAGCTTGATCGCATGTTCGAGGAGCCGGCGCAGCAGCTTCTCGACGGCCCGGAGCTGCGCAATTCCCAAATCCTCGATCTCCTCGGCAACGTGCTCCAGGTCCAGTTCGTTCGGCAGGTCGCGGCGCGTCCTGGCGAGGTCGCGCAACACGGCCGCTTGCTGCTGCGACCATGCGAACACATCGTCGTCGTAGGCGGAATGCTCGCGGCGGGACATGGTTACCTCCTCGCCCACCGTAACACACAGGCCCAGCGTAGATTATACCGGAGCGTCCGCGTGTATGGCGAAGGCAAGAGCCTCGTCGAACGGATCGCGGCGGTCCAGAGATCGACGACGACAGTCGACGCCATTCACCGGATCGGCGCGATGATCACGGAGACCAACGAGATCGCCGGCTCGATCGCATCGGCGGTCGAGGAACAGGGCGCGGCGGCGGCGTGCGAGTACGGGGGATCACGTCGCCCGGCACTGAACGAGCGCGCGATAGCGGATGACGTCCGACGTCATCCGGGTCGGGCCGCGCTGCGTTGCGAGATCGATCACGTCGAAGCCGTTGGCGCAATTCGATCCGAGCTGCCGCGCGACATCTTTCCGAATCTCTTCGGGATAAATGAAGGCGGACGCCGGGCCGACGCCCTCGACCACGAAAGGACGGTTCGGGTCGATCGGCTGAGGGGCAGTGGCGGCGGCGCAACCCGCGACCAGCAACGCGGCCAAGATCGTCAGCGCACCCGTCGCGCCGCCCGGTCGCCCATCTCCTCCTGCAAGCATCTTTCGCCCCTCCGCCATGCGCCGCGGACTTGCCGCGCGGGCGGCAAGGTCCGAGCGCTCCATGTCACGGCATCGAATGGTCGGATCCTCCCGGGCGCGGCGCAGGTCGCCGCGCCGGCCGCTCTCGGGAGAGGAACGCCGCCACGATCGGGTCCGTATCCATGAGGCGGCGGCGAACCGACCCGGATTGACGGGGACCATGGGAAGCCCGCGCACGGTCTCGGCCCCGCCGCGCGGCATGCCGGTTAAAAGAGGGGGATTTACGGCAACGCAAAGCAGGCGGAAAGGATTTATCCTTCCAAGCTGCGGGGCGATCCGGAGTAACGGTTGCGCCGCGCCGATCGAGGCCGCACCGGGGATCTCCGCGCGTTCCCTCTCCCGCGTGCGGGAGAGGGACAGGGTGAGGGGAGTTTCTACTTCCCCATCAGTAACTTACGTCGGCATCCTGCCGCTGGCGGCCCTCACCCCGCCCCTCCCCCGCACGCGGGAGAGGGAGGTTCGCAACACCTCGCAAGGGGAGAGGGATCGAAGCGCATCCTGTTTCCAAGCTCGATCGCAATTCCCGCTTGCTTGTTCCGCCAACTCGCCTGACCGGCCAAGCCAGAGGGGTTACTGGCCGACGCACTTCGCGACAAAAGCCTGAAGTGCACTGCCGGACAATTGCTCTTGGAACTCGCCTTGCCTCCGGCACGCTTGAGCTTTCGCTTCGTAGGATGCAGGCGGCGCCGCAGCGCTCGTTCCCGATCCTTGCATGACGCAGTCGTCGACGAAACGGGCCAGGTTGTCGCCGGAGAGATTCCGATTGAACATACCCTCCTGGCGGCACGCCGCCTTTTGCTGCTCGTACGAGGCGCCCGATTGCTGCTGCTGCTGCTGCGCCGCAGAAATCCCGATCGTCGACATGGATGCGATCAATATGGCGGGAGCGAGCAAAAAGGGTAAGCGCATGGTCTGATTTCCTCTTGGGATGATGGTTTTCGTGGCATCGTGCATGCGTCCGAGACGCTTTGAGCGAACCCGGTGGAAGGCGTGAGCATCAGCCCGCGCGGCAATGCGTCATGGCCGCCGTCGCCGTGGCGGCCATGACGAGAACACGCCTCAACGACCTCGGTCGGCATGTCGGCTTTCGTCCGACCGGCCGCGCGGGGCGGGCGACATCGACGCGCCGTCGAGGCCGCTCGCCCTGAAACCTTGCCCGTCGCGCAACACGCGTCGCTCGCGGCGACGCGAAGACATGAATGATCCGGAAAGCGGCGCCCGGAATCGCCCCTCAGTCACAACGCCCTTGATCACATCGCGGCGATCGGAGCCTATCGCGGCGGCTCACCTTCGCGCCAAGCCGGACTCTATCAGGTTCCGGCGGCGCTCGCTTGATTTATACGCGGACCCAAGTTACCGGCAGCGTCAGCATCGCACCCGTGTCCGCAGGACGCAACGGGTCTTCGCCGACGCCGCAGGAGAGCCCGATCCTTCGCCGCCGTCGCGTCAGGCGGCGTCGTGCCGCGACGCCGGTGCGCCGAGGACGGGCAGCAGCTCGGACGGATCGGGGCGCTTCGTGTACTCCGGGTCCACTTCGGCATAGGGAAGACCGCGGCGGCGGGAAGCCGCCGGTAGGCAGGCGCCTGCGCCCCTGGGCTGGGCGCTCCGGAGCGGCCGCGGGCGACGCGCCGCGGGCGGAGCCTTCCCGCTCCTTCCGCGTTAATCGTTGTTTTCGGCCGGACAAGAGCGACGGAGTACGGGGAGATGGCCATGAAGCTTGCCCTCGCTTTGGCGGCGGCGCTGTTCGCGCTCGCGGCCTCGCCCAGCGTCGCCCAGACCGCGGCGGGCGAGATCGAGAAGGCGAACGAGCAGCTCGCGCAGGCGCTCAACGCAGGCGACGCCGCAAAGGCCGCCGGGATGTATACCGAGCGGGCGGTGGTCCTGCCGCCGGAGGCGGAGATGATCGAGGGACGCGAGGCGATCCGGAAATATTGGCAGGACGCGCTCGACGCCGGCATCAAGAACCTGTCGCTGACGAGCGTCCGGGTCGACGAATACGGCGGCGACGCGGCGCGCGAGATCGGCCGATTCAGCTTCGACGCACCGGCGGCGCAAGGCAAGACGAGCAGGGTCGACGGTAAATACGTCGTGGTGTGGCGAAAGAGCGGCGGCGAATGGCGGCTCGACACCGACATCTGGAACATGACCGAGCCGCCGGACTCGGGCCTTGCGGCGACCGACGCCTCCGCATTCCCACCCGCCACGTCCGGATCGGGAAGCCCGCCGCCGTCGCGGTGACGCATCGCAATCGGGCCGACGCCGCGCGGCGCGGCGCGGCGCGCAGGTTCAGAACGCGAACGCCCCCTGAGCCGGTTCCTGCGGCGCGAGGCGGACGCCCTCCAGCTCGAGCATGCGGACCTTGGCCGCCGAGCCGCCGGGCGCGGAGAAGCCGCCGACCTTGCCGCCGGCCGCCAGGACCCTGTGGCACGGGATGATCAGCGCCACCGGATTCCTGGCCATGGCCTGGCCGACGTCGCGCGCGGCCTCCGGCCCGGCGCCGAGTTCCTTTGCCAGGGCGCCATAGGTGGTCGTGTGGCCCCATCCGACTCGCCGCGCCGCTGCATAGATCTGCTTGAAGAAGGCATCCTGCTCGCCGAGATCGAGCGTGACGCCGGAGAAATCCGTCTCCTCGCCCTCGAAATAGCGCTTCACGGCGGCGACGGCTTCGGCCACCTCCGGCGTGGGCGCGCCGGGTTCGGCGCCGGGCGCCCGGCGCAGCAGAAGCCGTTCGGTCGCTTCGGCGCTTCTCGTCGGCAACTGGAAGCGCGCGATGCCCGCGTCGCTCCAGGCGATGCCGCAGAAGCCGCCTGCGGTTTCGAAGATGAGATAGTGGTGCGTTGTCCGGCCCATCACATGGCCCTCGCGGTTTCGGTCCATCACCGTAATCACAGCGATCATATGGTGATTCGATCCGAGTCCCGCACCGCACCGGGCCGCTGCTGCTGCTGACGAGCGCCGGCTTCGGGTTCAGAGTGGGAGGCCGCTACGCCCCTGTCAGGAGAGATCGATGCCACGTCCGACGCCGGCCCTTCCCGCCCTTGCCGCATCCGCGCTCCTCCTGCTCGCAACCGCCGCCATTGCCCGGCCGGTCCACGCGGCGGACGATGCGCGGCGGCTGGAGGAGAACAAGAAGGCGGTGGTCGACTTCTATGAGAAGGGGTTGAACCAGAAGGATTTCGAGGCGGCTTCTGCGCATCTCGGCGCGACCTACACCCAGCACAACCCGACCGCCGCGGACGGGCCGGAGGGGTTCCGGAAGTTCGTCCAGTTCCTGCGCGAGAAATTCCCGAACTCGCACAGCGACATCAAGCGCGTGTTCGCCGAGGGGGATTACGTGATCCTGCACGTGCATGCGGTGCGCGAGCCGGGCACGCGCGGGACGGCGATCGTCGACATCTTCCGGCTCGATGGGGCCGGAAAGATCGTCGAGCACTGGGACGTGCGGCAGGACGTGCCGGAGACTGCGGCGAACGGGAACGGTATGTTTTAGGGAGAGGCGTGGTGTCGGCCGCAACGCTGCTTTCCGCTTTCGGCGGCGCTCCCTGCGGTCGCGGCCCCTTCACCCTCCCGGCCTGCGGCCGGACCCCTCCCTCTCCCCGAGGGGCGAGGGAGTTTTGGCGGCCTGAAACGCGCCTCCCGTCGATACGCAACGATCGACGATCGCTTCCGCGGTCAGGCCCACGAGGGCTCCGGCCAGGATGTCGATCGGGTAGTGCGCGCCACGCGGAACTTGAATCATCGCGATCGAAGCCGCGCCGGCATAGGCCGGTCCGCGAGCCTGCGGCCATGTCCGGGCGAGCGCCCGGGCCGCCGCGACGCTCCCCGCCGTGTGGCCGGACGGAAAAGAATGCCACGGTCCCTCGTCCGGGCCGAGCGGCTCGACCGCGTACCGGCCGTCGTCCAGCAGCACATTCGGCCGGGTTCGCGAGACGAGCCGCTTCAGCCCGGCCTTGATCCACGTCGCGACCAGGACGGAGGCGAGCATGCGCCCGCCCGCTTCCGTCGCGCGGGGACGGCCGGCGACGAGCCCGAAAGCCAGCACGGCGCCGGAGATGGCGATCAGGGGAGGCTGATCGCCGATCCCGCTCAGCCAGCCGGCCGCCCGCACGGCCGGGTGACCTCGACGACGCGCAAGCCGCTGCGCAACGGCGATGTCGGCCTCCTCGATGGAGGTGGTCTCGGGAGGGAGCGAAGGGTCGGCGTCCGCGTGGGGCATGAAAGGACAACATCCGCGGCGTGAGTAGGTTCGCCTCGTCGCCGTTCCAGGAACGCTCGCCTATTCCGGCGGCGCTTTCTCGTCGCTTGCCTCGCCCCTACGTTAGAACGGACTCAACGCATCGTGACGTCGGTATAAGCCTCCTCTGACTTCGCCTACTCCCCACCCTGCGGCACCAGGACGACGCGGAAGCGGGCCTTGCCGGTGATCATGCGCTCGTAGCCCTCGGCGGCGCGGGCGAGCGGCAGGGTCTCGATCATCGGGCGGATGCCGGTCTGGGCGCTGAAGCGGAGCGTCTCCTCGGAATCCGCGGCGGTGCCGGAGGGCCAGCCCTGGACCGAGCGGCGGGCGCCGATGAGCTGAAGCGGCGTCACCTCGATCGGGTCGGTGCTGACGCCGACGACGATCAGCTTTCCATCGGCGCCGAGCCCGTCGATCAGCGCGGAAATCGCCTTGCTGTTGGGCGCCGTCGCGAGGATCACGCGCGCCCCGCCGAGACGCTGAAGCTCGGCGGCGGGATCGACGGCGCCGCTGTCGAGGTAGCGGCGGGCGCCGAGCTTCAGGGCCAGCTCCTCCTTGTCCTTGCCGCGGCCGACCGCGACCGTGTCGAAGCCGGACTTCGCCGCGAACTGAATGCCGAGATGGCCGAGGCCGCCGATCCCGAGCACCGCGACGAGATCGCCCGGCCGCGCGCCGCTGTTGCGCAGCGCGTTGAAGGTGGTGATGCCGGCGCAGAGGAGCGGCGCCGCCTCGTCCGAAGAGAGATCGTCGGGGATCAGCGCCAGCGCGTCGTCGGGCGCCACCATGTACTCGGCATAGCCGCCGTCATAGGCCATGCCCGGCACTTGCAGGTTGACGCAGAGGATGAAGTCGCCGCGGCGGCACGGCGGGCACCGACCGCAATGGCCGCCGTACCAGCCGACGCCGACGCGCTGACCGGGCTGCCACAGCACGACATCGGGACCGATCGCATCGACGATTCCGACGACCTCATGCCCAGGCACCGCCGGATAGCGCAGGCCGGGGAAGGCGCCGTCCTTGATCAGCGCGTCGCTGTGGCAGATGCCGCAGGCCTCGATCCTGATCCGGACGTGCTTGCGGCCGGGCTCGGGGATGTCGCGCTCCACGATCTCAAAGGGAGCGCCGGGCGCCGCCACCTGGGCGACCTTCATGCGTCCTGCCATCGCGTATGTCTCCCTGCTGGACTTTTCACCGCGGCAAAGCCGGTGCCCTCGCGGTCGCGCCTCCCCGCGGGCGCCGGCGCCGCACCGCCGGCGGGTCGCGCGGCTACATCGTGCGGCCGGTGCCGTTTCCGTTGTTGTTGCCGTTGTTGTTGCCGTTATTGCCGTTCCCGTTGTTGTTGCCGGTGCTGGCCTTGAAGCTGTACACGGCGATGCATCCGTTGTCGCAGCCGGGAAGCGAGGTTGCGCCGGCGTCGATCGGCACGAAGACCTGGTTGTTGCGCGGATTGGCCGCCACCGAGTGGGCGCCCGCCTCGGTTGCGACGGAGCCGGCGAAGGTGTTCGTCTCCGCGTTGATGGCGCCGAGGATCGGGCCGCCCTGCGAAGCGGGGTTGTTCCGTCCCGCAATGTAGTAGTTCCGGTCGCCCGGGTTGAACCACACCTCGTCCGCGCCGCCGACCTGGTTGATCCTGGCGACCTCCTTGTTGTCGGTGATGCTGATGATCACCGTCACCGGTTCGTCGCAGCCGACGACGAGATGATCGTCCGGCCCGACGAAGAGCCCCGTCGGACTGCAATCGTCGACCGGGATCGTGCCGACCACGTTTCCCTTCGTGTCGATGACCGCGACCGCGCCGTGCGTGGCGTCGGGGCCCAGGCTCGGGACCGAGGCGTAGAACAGTCCGGTGACGTTGCTGAACGCCGGCTGCTCGATCCCCGTCGCGTCGCCGGTGTTGTCGGACACGGTGATATGGGACTGGACGATGGTCCGCTTCTGGGTGTCGAACAGTGTCAGGAAGGGCGGGCTGTCGGCGTTGTTCGCGGCAAGTAGCAGATGGTCGCGGCCGTCGAAGGCCATCTCGTCGACCCGCTTCTGGCCGCCGGTCGAGATGCTGTCGACGATCGCGTTGGAAGTGAGGTCGATGATTTTGATGGTGCTGTCGCCGTTCCCGGCCCAGACCTCCGTCGGCCCGGTCGAGACGACGCCGTCGGGTCCGGCTGTCGACGTTGCGGTGGACGGGCCGACAAAGCCCGGAACGCGCGTCAGGAACTTATTGTTCGCGGCGTCGAAAATGTCGATCGCGCTGTTCGAGCGATCGGCCAGGAAGTACAGCTCGGTCACCGGATCGACCCAGCTGATGTCGAATGATTTCAGCGCGGCGCCGGGAACCGGGATCGTCGTGACGAGGTTAAGCTGACCCTGTTGCGCGAGCGCGCCGCTCGTCAGCAAGGTTGTGGAAAGCAAAGCGGTAAGCACCCCAATAGTTGTTTTCATCGGGTCCTCCTCCCGGGAAAGAGTTCGTTGCGAACTCTGCCCCAATGCCTCAAAGGGCGACAATGTACGGACCGCATAGGTGCGTCCTGCGTACACGCGAGAACCCGGAAAGTTCTAGTGCCTATGAAATTTTCAACTGCGTGCCGCCATCGTTTCCCTTTCTCTTACATTACCAAATAAGTCGAGCGGCCACAGCGGAGTATCGTCAGCCGCCCGCCACGCCCTGCGTGTTGACGTAGAGGGCGTAGAGGGAGTGGCTCGCGGCCATGAAGAGGCGGTTGCGCTTGCGGCCGCCGAAGCAGAGGTTGGCGCAGCGCTCGGGCAGCGCGATGCGGCCAATGGGGCGGCCGTCCTCGGGGGCGAAGACCATCACGCCGTCGAGCGCGTCGTCGCCCATGCCCCAGCCGCACCAGAGATTGCCGTCGACGTCGATGCGGAAGCCGTCCGGCGTGCCGGCGGGGCCGGCGTCGATGAAGACGCGGTCGTTGGCGAGGCGCGTGCCCTCCCCTTCCCCGGTCACGTCGAAGGCGCGGAACTGCCGGGGCGCGGTGCCGCACTCGACGACGTAGAGCCGGCTCTCGTCCGGCGAGAAGGCAAGGCCGTTCGGCCGGTCGATGTCGCCGGTCGCGACCGTTACGCGGCCGGTCTGCCCATCGATGCGGTAGACGTTGTGCGGCAGCTCGGGCTCCGCCTTGTGGCCCTCGTAATGGCCGAGGATGCCGAAGGGCGGGTCGGTGAACCAGATCGAGCCGTCCGACTTCACCACCACGTCGTTCGGCGAGTTGAGCCGCTTGCCGCCGAAGCCGTCGCAGAGGACCGTGATCGCGCCGTCATACTCGGTGCGCGTGACGCGGCGCCCGCCATGCTCGCAGGTGACGAGGCGGCCCTGGCGGTCGCGCGTGTTGCCGTTGGCGAAGTTCGAGGGCTTGCGGAAGACGCTCATGGCGCCGGTCTCCTCGTCCCAGCGCAGGATCCGCTCGTTCGGGATGTCGCTCCACAGCAGGAAGCGACCGTCGCCGAACCAGACCGGCCCCTCGGCCCAGCGGAAGCCCGCGGCGAGGCGCTCGACCGCGGCGAGGGTGAGGCGGTACTTGGCGAAGGCCGGGTCGAGGATCTGGACCGCGGGATCGGGGTAACGCTCGGCCGGCTGCCACATCAGCCTGTTCCTCCATCTGTTTTTCGCCGCAGCGCGGCGTGCTGCGTTCCCGCGAGCATAACAGCGGGAACCGCCGGGATCGATTTATCTCAACCAAGACGCTGCTATCTCCCGCCCGCCCGCGTTATCCGTTCAGGCATTGCTCGAAGGAGGGCAACGATGATTTCGCTGAAGTCGACCGGTCTCATGGCCGCCACCGCCATCTTGTGCGCCGCCCTCGCTATGCCGGGAGCGATGGCGCAGCAGCAGCAGCAGACCTCGCCGGCCCCGTCGTCGCGGCCGCCGGCCGCCGGGACGATGACGCCGACGACGCCGGCGGCCCGCAGCGGCACGACCGCGCCGGGCACGACGACGATGGCGCCCGGCGCTGGCGGCGCGGCGAAGCCGGACACGGCGCAGACGCAGGGCGCGCTGATCGACATCAACTCGGCCTCGGCAAACGACCTCAAGGTGCTGCCGGGGATCGGCGACGCGCGGGCTGCGGCGATCGTCTCCGGCCGTCCGTACAAGGGCAAGGACGACCTCGTGAGCAAGAAGATCGTCCCGCAGAACGTCTACGACAACATCAAGGATCGGATCGTCGCCCGCCAGAAATAGGGCTGCGATGCAGAAAGCGGTCGCCGAGAGTCATATATAAAAACAAAGTTCGAACCACCAGGGCACGAAGACACTGAGGAAATCATGGCGCGCTACGCGCGCAAGAAAGCCCTTCGGTGTCTTCACCCCTTGGCGGTTCAAGCTTTACCCGTGTCGGTAAGAAAG
>DASWRT010000269.1:0-15122 GCA_036403035.1 Allostellaceae bacterium
GCCGAGCACCGCCATCAGCCGCCATTCCGGGATCGTGAGGTCGAAACGCCTGGCGTAGAGTCGCGCGATCGTCGCCGAGATCCGGTTGGAGACGACCGACAGCCGGTACGGAAGGAACCGCTCCAGCTCCAGGACGGGGGCGGCGACGCCGGCTGGGCCGAGGTCAGCTCTTGGAATTGGTTTCATATGTAACTATTTTGTGAGGTCAGCACCGGGCGTCAAGCGTCGCCGCCGCACAGCACCGAACAGACCGGAGGAATTGATGAGCGTCACCGACAGTGTCCGTCCCGAGGCATCGTCGCCGCAGGCCCTTTGGGAGAACCCGATGGGCACCGACGGGTTCGAGTTCATCGAGTATACCGGGCCGGACGTCGCGGCGCTGCGCCGGCTCTTCACGAGCATGGGCTTCGCCAAGGTCGCGAAGCACCGGTCGAAGGATGTCGAGCTGTGGCGCCAGGGCGACGTCAATTTCATCCTCAACGCCGAGCCGGAGAGCTTCGCCCAAGCCTTCGCCCGCACGCACGGCCCGTCGATCTGCGCGATGGCGTTCCGCGTCCGCGACGCCGCGAAGGCGTACAAGCGCGCGATCGAGCTGGGTGCGAAGCCGGTCGAGGGCAAGGTCGGCCCGATGGAGCTGAACATCCCGGCGATCGAGGGCATCGGCGGCAGCCTGATCTACCTCGTCGACCGCTACGGCGAGCGCGGCACGATCTACGATATCGACTTCGTCCGGGAGCCGGGCGCCGAGGCGTACCCGAAGGGCGTCGGCCTCACCTATGTCGACCATCTGACGCACAACGTCCACAAGGGCCGCATGGACGTATGGGCGGGCTTCTACGAGAAGCTCTTCAACTTCCGCCAGATCCGCTACTTCGACATCGAGGGCAAGCTCACCGGCGTCAGGAGCCGTGCGATGACCAGCCCGGACGGCAAGATCCGCATCCCGATCAACGAGTCCGGCGGGGGTGCTGCCGGCCGCGTCGACCAGATCGAGGAGTATCTCCAGGCCTACAAGGGCGAGGGCATCCAGCATATCGCGATCGGCGCCGGCGACATCTTCGCGACGGTCGATGCCTTGCGCACGAACGGCGTGCGGCTGCTCGACACGCCGGACACCTATTACGAGCTGGTCGACAAGCGCCTGCCCGGCCACGGCGAGGACCTGAAACGGCTGTACGAGCGGAAGATCCTGATCGACGGCGGACCCGCGGGCGGGCTGCTGCTGCAGATCTTCACCGAGACGGTGATGGGACCGATCTTCTTCGAGATCATCCAGCGCAAGGGCGACGACGGCTTCGGCGAAGGCAACTTCAAGGCGCTCTTCGAATCGATCGAACTCGACCAGATCCGCCGCGGCGTCCTGAAGGACGGAGACTGACGAAAGGGGAGGGAACGCCGATGAAGAACTGGATCAGCTTCCCCCACAAGGAGGGGAACGCCTCGCGGCAGGCGCACGCCGATTTGCCGTTCGGCACCTACGAGCGGGAGCTGGGCAAGGAGGGCTTTTTCGGGCCGGCGACGCACATGTACCACGCCCATCCGCCGACCGGATGGGTCGATTGGGAGGGGCCGCTGAAGCCGCGCGCCTTCGACCTCACCAAGATCGACCGCGTCGCCGCGTCGCCGTGGGACGCCGACATGATCCTGTCGAACCCGCACGTCAAGTTCCGGCAGTGGCGGACCGAAGGCGGCCGCATGGACCATCTCGTGCGCAACGGCGACGGCGACGAACTGCTGTTCGTCCATGAGGGCGAGGGCGACCTGTACTGCGACTACGGGCATCTCTCGTTCCGCGACGGCGACTATATCGTGCTGCCGCGCGGCACGATGTGGCGGATCGAGAGCGGTGCGCCGGCGACCCTGCTCCTGATCGAGGCGACGAACGACAGCTACCGGCTGCCCGAGAAGGGGGTGCTGGGGCCGCACGCGATCTTCGACCCGGCGGTGCTTCAGGTCCCGGCGATCGACGACGCGTTCAAGGCGCAGCAGAAGGACGACGGACCGGGCGGCGCCGACGGCACGTGGAAGGTGCGGATCAAGCGGCGCGACGCGCTGTCGACCGTGACCTATCCGTTCAACCCGCTGGACGCGATCGGCTGGAAGGGCGATCTAGCGCCGGTGAAGCTCAACTGGCGGGACATCCGCCCGGTGATGAGCCACCGCTATCACCTGCCGCCCTCGGCGCACACGACCTTCGCCGCCGGGCGCTTCGTCGTCTGCACCTTCGTGCCGCGGCCGTTCGAGAGCGACCCCGGCGCTCTCAAGGTGCCGTTCTTCCACAACAACGACGATTTCGACGAGGTGATCTTCTATCACCGCGGCAAGTTCTTCTCGCGCGACAACATCCATCCCGGCATGGTGACGCTGCATCCCTGCGGCTTCACGCACGGGCCGCATCCGAAGGCGTTGAAGGGCATGCTGACGCCGAAATCGGGCGAGACCGACGAGGTCGCGGTGATGATCGACGCCCGCGACGCGCTGGAGATCGCGAAGCTGCCGGAGGGCATCGAGTTCACCGGCTACATCGATTCGTGGAAGACCCCTGCCCAGCCCAAGGAGGCCGCGGAGTAATGAAGCTCGCCAGCCTGAAGCAGGGCGGCCGCGACGGCACGCTCGTCGTCGTCGACCGGGACCTCGTCCGCGCCGTCGCGGCGCCGCAGATCGCGCGCACCATGCAGGCCGCGATGGACGATTGGGCCAATGTGGAGCCGCAGCTCCGCGAGGCCTCCATCCGGCTCAACACCGGCCATGTCGATGGCGAGTTCGCCTTCGACCAGGACGCCTGCGCCTCGCCGCTGCCGCGTGCGTTCCAATGGTGCGACGGCTCGGCCTACCTGTACCATGTCGAGCTGGTGCGCAAGGCGCGCAAGGCGGAGATGCCGCCCAGCTTCTACAGCGATCCGCTGATGTATCAGGGCGGCTCCGACAGCTTCATCGGGCCGCACGACGACATCCTGGTGCAGGACGAGGCCTACGGCATCGACCTGGAAGGCGAGGTCGCGGTGATCGTCGGCGACGTGCCGATGGGGATCTCGTCCGCCGAGGCCGGCCGCCATATCCGGCTGCTGATGCTGGTCAACGACGTCAGCCTGCGCAACCTGATCCCGACCGAGCTGGCGAAGGGTTTCGGCTTCTTCAACGGCAAGCCGGCGACGGCGTTCTCGCCGGTCGCGGTGACGCCGGACGAGCTGGGCGAGGCGTGGGACGGGCGCACGCTCAACCTGCCGCTCCTGAGCCATGTCAACGGCAAGGAACTGGGCCACCCCAATGCCGGCGCCGACATGAACTTCGATTTCCCGCAGCTGATCGCGCATGCGGCGAAGACGCGCGAGCTTGAGGCGGGGACGATCGTGGGGTCCGGCACGGTGTCGAACCGCGATCCGTCGACGGGCTCGTCGTGCCTCGCCGAGGTCCGCATGCTCGAAACGATCGAGCAGGGCGCCCCGGCGACGCCGTTCCTGCGCTTCGGCGCCACCGTCCGGATCGAGATGTTCGACAAGGACCGCTTCTCGATCTTCGGCGCGATCGACCAGACGGTGAGGAAGTACACGCCGCCCGCCTGAGCGCGCTTGATCTCCCTCTCCCCTTGTGGGAGAGGGTCGGGGTGAGGGGGCTAAGCCGAGTGACTTCAGAGCGACGTCACCCCTCACTCTCCCGCAAGGGGAGAGGCAGCAAGAATTGTTGGGAGACGCCCGGTCATGATGAAGCTCTACGGCTATTTCCGCTCCTCCGCCTCGTTCCGGGTGCGGATCGCGCTCAACCTCAAGAACCTGCCGTACGAGCCGGTCTTCATCCATCTGCGCAAGAGCGAGCAGAGGCGGCCGGAGTATCTGGAGATCAACCCGACGGGGCTGGTGCCGTCGCTGGAGGATGACGGGCAGGTCTTCATCCAGTCGCTCGCGATCATCGAATATCTCGACGAGACGCACCCCGAGCCGCCGCTGCTGCCGGGGCATCCGGCGGACCGGGCGCGGGTGCGCGCGCTCGCAAACATCGTCGCGTGCGACATCCATCCGATCGACAATTTGCGCGTGCTCCGCTACCTGTCGCGCAATCTCGGCCAGGACGAGGCGGGCATCCAGCGCTGGTTCGACCACTGGATCGTCGAGGGGTTCGACGCGCTCGAACGGATCATGGCGGATGACGGGCAGACCGGCGAGTTCTGCCATGGCGACGAACCCGGCCTCGCCGACGTCTGCCTTGTGCCGCAGGTCGTCAACGCCCAGCGCTACAAGCTCGACATGACGCCCTATCCGACGATCCGGCGCGTCTTCGAGAACTGCATGAAGATCGACGCCTTCGACCGGGCGCACCCATCGAAGCAGCCCGACTACGAGGCGTGATCGTCCGGGCGCACGCACCGGTCGTACCGGGCCGGTGCGCTGCGGCGCCGGCTTCCGTCCAAGTAGCAATGTATTTGCGTTCACACATCGAATCATAGCATTCGGCTTGGCTCGCCGCGCATTTCGGCCGATGCTGTGCCCACTGGCCCAGCCGGTGCGAATGGGCTGGCGTCCTGGCAGTTGTGGGTGGAAAGGCAGCAATGCCGACGGATCTTACGAAGCTCGACACCGAGACGCTCCTCGCCGTCAGCGGCAAGCTGCGGGCGCGCTACGACGACCTCCGCGCCCGCGGATTGCGGCTCGACATGACGCGGGGCAAGCCGTCGTCGGCGCAACTCGATCTGGCGTCGCCGCTGCTGTCGCTGCCCGGCCCGGACGACTACAAGGCGGCGGACGGCACGGACTGCCGCAACTACGGCAATCCCCAGGGCCTGCCGGAGGCGCGCGCGCTGCTCTCGGGGCCTTTCCAGATCCCGGCGGCGCAGATGGTGTTCGGCAACAATTCGAGCCTCGCGCTGATGCACGACTGCATCGTCTACGCGATGCTGCACGGCACCTGCGACAGCCGCTCGCCGTGGTCGAAGGAAGCGGCGGCGTCGGGGCCGGTCGCGTTCATCTGCCCGGTGCCGGGCTACGACCGCCATTACCACCTCTGCGAGGAATACGGGATCGAGCTGATTACGGTGCCGATGACCGATCGCGGTCCGGACATGGATACGGTCGAGCGCCTCGTCGCCTCGGACCCGCGCATCAAGGGCATGTGGTGCGTCCCGAAATACAGCAACCCCACGGGCGCAATCTATGACGAGGAGACGGCCCGGCGTCTGGCGTCGATGCGGACCGCCGCGCCGGACTTCCGGCTGTTCTGGGACAATGCCTATGCAGTCCACCACCTGACCGACGAGCGCGTCGAGATTCCGGACATGCTGGCGCTCTGCGAGCGCGCGGGGCAGCCGAACCGGCCGTTCGTCTTCGGCTCGACGTCCAAGATCACGCTCGCCGGCTCCGGTCTCGCGCTCTTCGGCGGCTCGCCGGAGAACGTCAAGTGGCTGCTGGCGCGGATGAGCCGCCGCACGATCGGGCCGGACAAGCTCAACCAGCTCCGCCACGTCCGCTTCCTGCGCGACGAGGCCGGTCTCCATGCGCACATGGAGCGGCACAGGGCGATCATCGGGCCGAAGTTCGATGCGGTGCAGGAGATCTTCGAGCGCGAGCTTGGCGGCAGCGGCGTCGCGCGCTGGACGACCCCGAAGGGCGGCTACTTCGTCAGCCTCGACGTGATGGACGGCTGCGCCCGGCGGGTCATCGAGCTGGCGAAGGAGGCAGGGATCGCCGTGACGCCGGCCGGCGCGACCTTCCCTGGCGGACGCGATCCGCACGACCGCAACATCCGCATCGCGCCGACCTTTCCCGATGTCGCCGAGGTCAGACAGGCTGTCGAGGGGATCGCGCTCTGCGCCCTCGTCGCAGCAGTCGACAGGCTGCTCGGGAGCCGGCATGCGAACGCGTGACGCCTGCCGTCACCCCGACTTGCGGGCGGCGGCGACCTTTTCCTTGATCGTCGCCGCATCGACGGCGCCGGGGATCAGCTCGTTGCCGATCACGAAGGCCGGCGTGCCGCGGATGTCGAGCGCCTGCGCCAAGGCATAGTTGTGCTTCAGCGCCGTCTCGATGTCCGGCGACTTCATGTCCTCCTTCAGCCGGTCGACGTCGAGCCCGACCGACGAAGCCGCCTTCATCACGGCGTCCTCGTTAAGCTGTCCCTTCGTCGCGAGCAGCGCGTTATGGAACGGCTCGTACTTCCCCTGCTTCTGCGCGGCGAGCGCGGCGCGCGAGGCGGTCACGGAGTCCTTGCCGAGCACGGGGAACTCCTTCGCGACGAAGCGCAGCTTCTTGTCCTCGCCGAGCAGCGCCTGGATACCCGCATGCATTTGCTTGCAGTAGGGGCAGCGATAGTCGAAGAACTCGACGATCGTCACGTCGCCCTTCGGGTTGCCCAGCACCGGCGCCGCCGGATCGGCGAGCAGTTCCTCCCGCCTGTCCTTCATCGCCTTCTGCGCCTGCTCCATGGAGAGCTGCTGCTGCTTCTGCTCCGCCGCCTGGAGCGCCTCGATCAGCACCTCCGGGTGGTTCAGCAGGTAGTCGTGGACCAGCTTCTCGACGGCGTCCTTCTGCTCGGCGCTGAGCGGATCAGCCGCCGCGGCCGGCTTCGGAAGCGTGAGCGGCGTCGTTGCTACGGCGGCGGCGAGGGCCAGGGCGGCGGCGAGGGGAAGGCGGCGCGGCATCAAACGACTCTGGGCATTGCGGGGAACATCACCACTATGTGCAGAAAGCACGGCGGAGCGCCAGCGCGGCGCTGACGGAGAGGTTACGGACCTAACTCCCTCTCCCGCCTGCGGGAGAGGGTAGGGGTGAGGGCCGGCAGCCATTCTGCTCCGGCGTAAGTCATTTAGAATGAATAGAAAAGCCCCCTCACCCCGGCCCTCTCCCGCAAGCGGGAGAGGGAGGGTTGGAGGCGATGCTCCTTCGCTATTTCTTCACGAGCGGGCAGCGCGACTGCGCGAGCGGCAGGAACGCCTGGTCGCCCGGCACCGTCGCCAGCAGCTTGTAATAGTCCCACGGCTCCTTCGATTCCGCGGGCGTCTTCACCTCGAAGAGATACATGTCGTGCTGCATCAGCCCGTCGGGGCGGACGTGGCCGTTCTTCACGAAGAAGTCGTTGACCGGCATCTCGCGCATCGCCTTCATCACCGGCTCGGTCGCGTCGGTGCCGGCCGCCTGGACGGCTTTCAGGTAGTGCGTCACCGACGAATACACGCCGGCCTGGGACATGTTCGGCATCTTCTGCAGCCGCTCGTAGAAGCGCTTCGACCATTTGCGGGTCTCGTCGTTCATGTTCCAGTAGAAGGCGGAACTCAGCACCATGCCCTGCGTCGTCTGCAACCCCAGGCTGTGCACGTCGTTGATGTAGACGAGCAGCCCGGCGAGCCGCTGGCCGCCGCGGACGATGCCGAACTCGGCCGCCTGCTTGATCGCGTTGATCGTGTCGGCGCCGGCGTTGGCGAGCCCGATCACCTTGGCTTTCGACGTCTGCGCCTGGAGCAGGTACGAGGAGAAGTCGGCGGTGTTGATCGGCGCCTTCGCGTCGCCGAGCACCTTGCCGCCGCTCGCCGTCACGACGTCGGCCGTGTCCTGCTCGAGCTGGTGGCCGAAGGCGTAATCCGCGGTGAGGAAGAACCAGCTGTCGCCGCCTTGCTTGACGACCGCCTGCCCGACCGTGTGGGCGAGCGCATAGGTGTTGTAGACCCAGTGGACCGATGCCGGGCCGCACGCCTCGCCGGTGATGCTGGACGCGCCCGGCCCGCTCATCACGATGATCTTGTTCTTCTGCTTCGCGACGTCCATCGCGGCGAGCGCGGTCGCGGAGGCGGCGACGTCGAGGATCGCATCGACGTTGCCGGCGTCGAACCATTCCCGCGCCTTCGACGAAGCGATGTCGGCCTTGTTCTGATGGTCGGCGACGACGATTTCGATCGGCTTGCCGAGCACCGTCCCGCCGAAATCCTCGACCGCCATGCGGGCCGCCGTTTCGCTGCCGATGCCGGTGATGTCGGCGTAGATGCTGGACATGTCGAGCAGCAGCCCGATCTTGACCACGCCGTCCGAGATCCCGCCCTTGTCGGCGCTCTGCGCCGCCGCCTCCTGCGTCGCCGCCGCCGAAAGGGTGCAGGCTGCCGCCGCCGCCGTCGCGGCGGCCCACGCGGATGCACGAAAAATTCTCATCTTTCCTCCCATGTTCTCATTGCGCCGGCGAGCGTAGCCCGCCCGCCGGCTGCGGGAAGCGTAACGGCGAAGCCGGCGGCAGGCCAGCGCCGGGAGAGGAGAGGGCGCTGCTAGCCCGCTAGTCCCTATCCTTCAGCCGCGCCGTCGCCTTCAGGTCCTCGGCGCGGAGCCGTCCGGGCGAACCGGGCGGCAGGAGCTGCGCCGCGCGGATCGCCTGCTGCGCCGCCGTCTTGCGGTCGCCTCCCGACAGCGCCTCCTCGGCGAGGCTCAGCGCCGACATGCCGAAATTCTCCTCGCGGCCGTAGGCGACCGCGAGCAGATGCCAGCCGAGCGGGTTGCGGTCTTCGGACCGCACCGCTTCGGTCAGCTCGCCGATCGCGCGCTTGGTCAGCTTCGAGTCGTTCGACTCGATCATCGCCTGCGCCAGCCCGATGCGCAGCAGCCCGGAGGACGGCTTAAGCCGGACCGACGCCTCGTAGGGCGCCAGCGCCTCGCCGATGCGCCCGTTCTCGAACAGCATCTGTCCCTTCAGCTCCTCGAACCACGGGTTGTCCGGCCGCTCGCGGATCAGCCCGTCGACGAGCGGCAGCGCCTTGGCGAGGTCGGGGATGCGGTAGTAGGCGATGGCGCGGGCATAGCGTGCCGGCACCGAGCCGTCGCTTTCCTTGAACTGTCCGAGCGTCTGGCCGGGCGGGTTGATGAAGGCGGCGAGCTTCGCCGTCATCATCGCGTGCAACTCGGCGAATTCCGGCGTGTCGGCGGAACTCTTGTAGCGCGAGTGCTCGACATGCTCGCGCACGATGTCCATGCGCTGCTGCGTCAGCGGATGCGTGCGGAGATAGGGATCCTGCCGAGCCGCCGACAGCAGCTCCTCGCCCTCCAGGATCTCGAAAAACTCCAGGAGACCCTTCGCCGACTGGCCGGTGCGGTCGAGAAACCTCATCCCGGCCTGATCCGCCGCCGATTCCTGGCCGACCGAGTATTGCAGGACTGACTGCTGCGCGAGGCCGGCGCCGCCGAGCATGCCCGCCGCGGCGGCGTTCGGGTTCCCCGACGCGGCGGCGGCGGCGGCGCCGACCACCATCGCGATGATCGCCTGCGCGGTCGCATTGCGCATCGCATCCTGCGTCCGCGCCAGATGCCCGCCCGCGATGTGACCGGTCTCGTGCGCGATGACGCCCATCAGCTGGTTGGCGCTCTTGCTGCG
The DNA here is from genome assembly GCA_036403035.1 of Allostellaceae bacterium. Classification (GTDB taxonomy): domain Bacteria; phylum Pseudomonadota; class Alphaproteobacteria; order ATCC43930; family CGMCC-115725; genus DASWRT01. Next base: position 9,334 of record DASWRT010000269.1, read on the forward strand.
CAGGATCAACCCGGTGTTGATGAACAGATTCTGGCCGCCGGCGACAAAAGCATTGAGGCGGGGGTCGTTAACGAGGTAAATCCGGACCCCGCTGGCGTCGAGACCTGCTGCCTCGAACAGCGGCGTCGCGAACCGCCGGATCGTGCTCTCTACCTCGTCGTCGCGGATGAAGCTGATCTTCTCGTCCTGCGCGGCGCTCTCGATCGGCACCATCGACGCGAGCAGCAGCAACAGAAAGACGAGAGCCCGGCAGGTGATGCGCATTACGACCACAATGAACCTTGGAATGTCGGGTACATCTGCTCTTTCGAGGCGGTTGCGTCAATCCGGCGCGCTCGCTCTGGCGGTTCTCGCCGCCGCATGCGGCGGCGGCCAATCGGGCGGGCGCTTCGAGCCGGCCGGCGAATTCCGCGGCGCGGCGGCGGCCGATGAACCGCGTGCCGCGCTCGTCGCGCAAGAGGTCCTGAACCGGGGCGGCAGTGCGGGCGACGCCGCGGTCGCGCTCGCTTTCGCGATGACGGCGACGCTGCCGTCGCGCGCCGGGCTCGGCAGTGGCGGCGCCTGTCTCGTCCGCGGCGGCGCCGATAAGGAGCCTCAAGGCATCAGTTTCGGCGTGTTCAGCGGACGGCGCGATGCCGTGCCGACGCAGGCGATCACGTTCCTGCCGCAGCCGGTCGGCGCCGCCGGCGACGTCGCGGCGCCGCTGCTGCCGCGGGCGCTCGCCGCGCTGCATGCGCGGTACGGCACGCTCCGCTGGGAGCAGGTGGTCGCTCCCGCGGAGCAGCTCGCGCGTTTCGGCACGCCGATCTCCCGTGCGCTGGCGCGCGACGCGGCGGCGGCCGGGATCACGATCGGCGGCGAAAACGGAAAGCCGCTCGGCGAAGGCGACCCGCTTGCCCAGCCGGCGCTGGCCAACACGCTCGCGGCGATCCGCACGCGCGGGGCAGGCGACCTCTATACGGGCGACATTGCGGGGGCTTTCATCCGCGCGCTCCCCGAGTCAGTCGATCCGGCCCGGCTGCGCGACGCGGCGCCCGCTTTCGCGCCGGTCGACGGCACCGGGTTCGGCGACAACGTGCTCTACGCGACGCAGACGCCCGGCGGCTCGGATGCCGTGGCCCTGTGGAAGGCGATGGCGCGCGACCGCCGCGCCGACCGGAAGGACCCGGCGCAGCGCGCCGCGGCGGTCGCCGAAGGCGGGAGCAAGGCCGGGTTGCCGGCCTTCGCCGCGGCGCCGGGGGGACAGCAGGAAGGCACCGCCCCCGCGGCGGGTTTCGTCGTGGTCGATCGGCGCGGCGCCGCGGTCGCGTGCTCGCTGACGATGGGCCGGCTTTTCGGCATCGGCCGGCTCGCCGGCACGACCGGCATCCTTCCCGCGGTGCCGGTCGGCGACGGCGATGCGGCCGCGCACGCGGTTGCGGCGCTGCTCGTCACCAACGACAACGTCGTGCAGTTCGTCGCCGGGGCCGCTGCCGGCGGCGACACGGCTGGACCGGCTGCGCTGCTCGACGTCATGCTCGGCGCCGCCGCGGCCGAGCAGCCGCTGCAGCGGGTGATCGCCGAGCCGCGGGTGGTCCCGGCGGCTGCGGCGACCTATGCCGAAGCGGGACTGACCCTGCCGGCGGCGGAGACGCGCGAGCAGCTCGGCCGCGTCAGCGCGGTCGCCTGTCCGGGCGGCCTGCCGAACCGGCCGGAGTCGTGCAGCGCCGCCGCCGATCCGCGCGGCGCCGGGCTCGCCGTCATTGCCGATAAGGCCAAGTGATCCGATGACCCTCAAGGTGTCCCGCCGCGGTCAGGTGCCGCCGTTCTACGCGATGGAGATGCTGCGCGCCGCCAACGAGCGGGCGGCGACGGGCGCCGACGTGATGCACCTCGAACTCGGCCAGCCCTCGACCGGCGCGCCGTCCGGCGCCGTCCGCGCGGCGCAGGCGGCGCTCGCGAGCGGCGCCGCGCTCGGCTACACCGAGGCGCTCGGCATCCCGCCGCTGCGCGCCGCGCTCGCGTCGCTCTACCGCGAGTGGTACGAGGTCGGGGTCGATCCTGAGCGGATCATCGTGACGCCGGGTTCGTCGGGCGGCTTCCTGCTCGCCTTCCTCGCGGCGTTCGACGCAGGCGACCGGATCGGGATGACGGCGCCGGGTTATCCGGCGTACCGCAGCATCATCCGCGCGCTCAACCTCGTACCGGTCGAGATCCCGGTCGGGCCGGAGCATCAATACCGCCTGACGCCCGAACTGCTGGCGCAGGCCGGCCCGCTCGACGGGCTGCTCATCGCCAGCCCGGCGAACCCGACCGGGACGATGCTGACCGGCGACGAGCTTGCCGGGATCGTCCGGTTCTGCCGAAGCAACGGCATCCGGCTCATCTCCGACGAGATCTATCACGGCCTGACCTACGGCGCCCCGGCGTCGACCGTGCTGAAGACGACGCAGGACGCGATCGTCATCAACGGCTTCTCGAAATACTTTTCGATGACCGGCTGGCGTCTCGGCTGGATGGTCGCGCCGGCTGATCTGGTGCGGCCGATCGAATGCCTTGCGCAGAGCCTGTTCATCTCGCCGCCGACGCTCTCGCAGCATGCGGCGCTCGGCGCGTTCGACTGCACCGACGAGTTGGAGGCGAACCGGAGGCGGTACGCCGAGAACCGCGCGCTGCTGCTGGAGGAACTCCCGAAGGCCGGCATCGACCGCTTCGCACCGGCGGACGGCGCCTTCTACCTCTACGCCGATGTCGGGAACCTCACCAACGACACTCAGGCGTTCTGTCGCCGGATCCTCGCCGAGACCGGCGTCGCCTGCACGCCCGGCGTCGACTTCGACACGGCGCAAGGCAACCGCACGATACGCCTGTCCTTTGCCGGCGGCACGGCGGAGATCGCCGAAGCCGCGAAGCGCCTCAAGAACTGGCGGCGTTAGCCGCTACCGCAGATTTCATTCGGGTTCGAGAAGGCGCTTTACGGCGGAGTCCACCCGGCTCCCGCCCGCCCGCCGCCGCGGACCAAACAAACGATCGAACCACCAAGACGCCAAGAGCACCAGGAAGGGTGTCGGCGCGCGTCGCGCGCCTGAATATTCTTGGCTCTTGGTGGTCTTGGCGTCTTGGTGGTTCGATCGTTGTTTTTTCTTGCACCTATGGTGCCGGGGCGGGCTCGATCGCCGGATAGAACGCTAGGCGGGCAACCCCGCACGATGCCGTGTTTGCCACCCAAACGCGGTCCGATTCCGCGCTATTCGAACTGCACCCCGGTCCTCCTCCGCATGTACGGAGGAGGGCCGGGTCAGTTCGCATCAGGACGTAAGCCGCTGCCACCAGCCGCGCTTCGGGTTGGCCGGCTTCTCGGTGATCAGCGTCGCCGGAGGCGCGGTGGACTCCGCCGGCCGCGGCGGCTCGCCTGCGGCAGCCGCGTCGGGCGCCGCAGGCTCCGGTGCGGCGGGCTCCGCGGCCGGCGGCAGGACGCCTGCGCCGCCATAGCCGCCGGTGGCCTCGGCGGCGTCCGCCGCTACCGGCGCATCATCCGCAGCCGGGACAGGCTGCTCCTCGGCGCCGGGAGCGGGAGCCGAAACCTCCATGGCGGGCCGGACTGTCTCGACCTGATCGGCGGCCGGCGTTTCGGCCGGCGCGGCCGTGCGGCGACGACGGCGGGGACGCGGGGCCGGTGCCGACAAGGCGGCCTCGGCGACGGCCGGCAACGCTTCCGGCTCCACCTCCGACGCGGGGAAGACGGTTGCCGGTTCCACGTTCGCCGCCACGGGGCGGTCCGCGACCGGCACCTCGCCGGGATCGACGGTGTCGTCGCGCGGGTCGAGCGGCACGGCGACGCCCGGTCCGCTCTCGATGTGCAGCGGCATCTCGCGGGGATCGACGATCTCGACCCTGTCCGCCGCGTTGATATCCGCAGCCTCGGCGGCGGGACCGCCCTCGACGTCGGCGTCGGGCGTCAGCGCGGCGGTGACGGCCAGCCGCAATTCGGCGCCTTCGACCGCGACAATGCCCTCGGCGTCGGTCGCGTCCTCGCGGCGTCCGCGCCGGCGTCCGCCGCGGCGTCCGCGACGGCGACGGCGACGCTCGGCCGCGCTGCGCTCCTCCTCCGTCATCTCGGCCGTCGTACCGGCGGCGGACGCCTCATCGGCGTCATCCTCGGCCTCGGCGTCGCCCTCATCCTCGGCATGATCGTCGTCGGCGAAGCCAGCAACGGCGCCCGACGCGGCAGCAGCGGCCGCCGGCGTCCCTGCCTCGCCGCCGCGCTCGTCGCGACGGCGGCGACGGCGGCGGCGACGGCGGCGGTTGTGATCGTCGGCGTTGCCGCCGCCACCGTCGTCCTCGCTGTCGTCGGCGCCGGCGTGGAGCCCGGCGGCATCGCCGGACCCTGCGATGTCCTCTTCCTCCTCGTCCTCGTCGTCGATGTCGTCGGCGACCGCCGGTGCCGGCAGCGCGGCGCTGGGGAGGGGCAGGGCGGCCTCGGCAGGAGTGAGCGCGCGCAATCGGTCGAGCCGGTAGTTCGGCGGGATCAGCTCGTCGTCGTTGGTGATCTGGACGCTGAAGCCGTACCGCGCCTCGATCTGCGCCAGCGCCTCGCGCTTCTGGTTGAGGATGTAGAGCGCGACGGTGGTCGGCACCGCGACCGAGATCTCGGCCGAGCGCCGCCGGATGCCTTCGTCCTCGACCGCGCGCAGCACATGCAGCGCCGTCGATTCGACCGAGCGGATATGTCCGGTGCCGTTGCAGTGCGGACAGGGCTGCGTCGACGCCTCGACCAGCGACGGGCGGAGCCGCTGGCGCGACAGTTCCAGCAGACCGAACGGGCTGATGCGGCCGATCTGGATGCGCGCCCGATCGTTCTTCATCGCTTCCTTGACGCGGCGTTCGACCGCGCCCTGGTTGCGATGCTCCTCCATGTCGATGAAGTCGATGACGATCAGCCCGGCGAGGTCGCGCAGCCGGAGCTGCCGGGCGATCTCGTCCGCGGCCTCCAGGTTGGTGCGGAGCGCCGTCTCCTCGATGTTGCGCTCTTTCGTGGAGCGGCCCGAGTTGACGTCGATCGCGACCAGCGCCTCGGTCGGGTTGATGACGATGTAACCGCCGGACTTGAGCTGGACGATGGGCGAGTGGATCGCGTCGATCTGGCTCTCGACCTGGAAACGATGGAGCAGCGGCACCCCCGGGTCGCGGTACGGCTGCACCCGCTTCGCGTGGCTCGGCATCAGCATCTTCATGAAGGCCTTCGCCGTGCGATAGGCTTCCTCGCCGTCGACCAGCACCTCCTCGATGTCGCGCTGGTACAGGTCGCGGATCGAGCGCTTGATGAGGTTGCCTTCCTCGTAGATCAGCGCCGGCGCCGTCGAGCGCAGCGTCAGCTCGCGGATCTCGTCCCAGAGGCGCAGCAGGTACTCGTAGTCGCGCTTGATCTCCGCCTTCGACCGCTCGCTGCCGGCGGTGCGGACGATGACGCCCATCCCTTCCGGCAGTTCGAGATCCTCGAGCATGTCCTTCAGGCGCTTGCGGTCGGTGGCGCTGGTGATCTTGCGCGACACGCCGCCGCCCCGCCCGGTATTCGGCATCAGCACGCAGTACCGGCCGGCGAGCGACAGGTAGGTGGTGAGCGCCGCGCCCTTGTTGCCGCGCTCCTCCTTCGTCACCTGCACCAGCATGATCTGCCGGCGCTTGATGACTTCCTGGATCTTGTATTGGCGCATCGGGCGCGAACGGTGCCGCGAGACCTCCTCGGTCTCGTCGCCGCCGAGAGTTTCCACCGAATCGCTCTCCAGCTCGCCGGAGGAATAGTCGCGGCT
>DASWRT010000270.1:0-1984 GCA_036403035.1 Allostellaceae bacterium
TCATGCCGTCATGATGAGACAATCGGTCCGGTTGCGGGAAGTCCGCGCATGGAACGGACAATCTTCCTTTGGCGACCGCGTTCGCGCAAACTGCCCGGCGACGGCAGCACCCTTCGAGGCAGCGGAAGACTCCATGACGCAGCGGCGACGCCCCGGCGAACCGGCCTCGGCCATCGCGATCCGGCCATGCGAGGACCGCGACGTCGCGGCGGTCCACGCGATCTACGCCCACCATGTGACGCACGGGCTCGCGTCGTTCGAGATCGAGCCGCCGAGCCGGGAGGAGATGGCGCGGCGGCGGCTCGCCATCGTCGAGGCCGGGCTGCCCTATCTCGTCGCCGAGGAGCGGGACGGTGACGGCGGCGACGGCGGCGACCGGGCCGTCGTCGGCTATGCCTATGCCGGGCTGTTCCGGCCGCGCCCGGCCTATCGCAACACCGTCGAGAACTCGGTCTATGTCCGCGCCGACCGCGCGCGGCAGGGAATCGGGCGGATGCTGCTGGAAGCGCTGATCGCCGAGTGCGAGGCGCAGGGATACCGCCAGATGATCGCGGTGATCGGCGACAGCGGCAACAGCGGCTCGATCGGCCTGCACGAGAGCCTCGGGTTCCGCATGGTCGGCACGCTCCGGTCGGTCGGCTTCAAGTTCGGCCGCTGGGTCGACGTCGTCCAGATGCAGCGCGAGCTGGGCACAGGCGACCGCGCGCTGCCGGCACCGCTCCTTGGGAGAAATCCGGGCTAGGGGAGCCGTCATGGAGGAGTACGACTACGTCATCGTCGGCGGCGGCTCGGCGGGATGCGTGCTGGCGAACCGGCTGTCGGCGCGGCGCGACAACCGCGTGCTGCTGATCGAGGCGGGGCGCGACACGCCGCCCGACCGGGTCGAACCGGACATCCTCGATTCCTACCCGCGCATCGCCTATTTCAACCCGCGGAACCTGTGGGCCGACCTGCGCGTCCACTTCGCGCCGGTGCCGCACAACGCGCCCGAGAAGGCCCCGCCGCCGCGCCGCTACGAGCAGGGGCGGCTGATGGGCGGCGGCTCCAGCCTCAACGACATGCAGGCGAACCGCGGCACGCCCGCCGACTACGACGAGTGGGAAGCGTCGGGCGCCGCGGGCTGGGGGTGGCAGGGCGTGCTGCCCTATTTCCGGAAGTTCGAGCGCGACCTGGATTTCGGCGGCGAGCTGCACGGCAAGGACGGGCCGATCCCGATCCGCCGCATCTTCCCCGATATCTGGCCCGGCTTCTCGAAAGCAGCGGCGGAGGCCTTCGGCGCGGCCGGATACCCCTTCATCCCCGACCAGAACGGCATCTACACCGACGGGTACTTCCCGCTCGCGATCTCGAACATCTACGACCGGCGCGTCTCGACCGCGATCGGCTATCTCGACAACGCGACGCGACGCCGCGAGAACCTCCGCATCCTGCCGGACACGACGGTCGAGGGGCTGCTCGTCGAGGGAAGCCGCGTCACCGGCGTCCGCGTGCGGCGCGGCGGCGGCGCGGGCGCGGCGGAGGAGATCCGGGCGGGACGCGACGTGATCGTCTCGGCCGGGGCGATCCATTCGCCGGCGATGCTGATGCGGGCCGGGATCGGCCCGGCGGCCGAGCTGGCGGCGCTGGGCATCCCGGCCGTCGCCGACCGGCCGGGCGTCGGACGGCACCTCCAGGAGCATCCCGCGGTGTCGATCTCGGCGGTGATCGCGCCCGAGGCGCGGCTGCCGAAGACGCTGCGCCGGCACATGCACGTGGCGCTGCGCTGGTCGTCGGGCTTCCAGGACTGCCCGGACAACGACATGTACATGATCGCGATCACCAAGACCGGGTGGCACCCCGTGGGCGAGATGATCGGGTCGCTGATGCCGTGGGTGAACAAGGTGTACTCGCGCGGGCAGGTGACGCTGACCTCGCCCGACCCGCGGGTCGAGCCGCGCGTCGAGTTCAATATGCTGTCGGACTGGCGCGACCTCGCGCGGCTCAA
>DASWRT010000271.1:0-8542 GCA_036403035.1 Allostellaceae bacterium
GCGGAATAGGAGAGGAATATCCCCTCTCCCCTTGTGGGAGAGGGAGGGGCCCGCGCATAAGCGCGGGAGGGTGAGGGGGACGGCGCTACGCGCCGACGTTTAGGGTTTTACCCCTCACCCCGGCCCTCTCCCACGAGGGGAGAGGGGGAGTAGTGGCAGAGACGACAGAGTATCCTGAGGAGTTGCCGAGAGCATGACCGCCGCCGCCCCCGTTCCCGCCGTCGCGCCCGACCGCGTCGCCCGCGCCGCAGCACTCCTCATCGAGGCGCGGCGGACCGGGCAGCCGCTCGCGGCGCTCCCCGACGAGGCGCGGCCGCGCAACGCGGGCGAAGCCTACGCGGTGCAGGACGCGATCGTCGCCGGGCTCGGGAAGCCGGTCGGCGGCTGGAAGGTCGGGGCGCCGACGCCGCTCGCCGAGCCGGCCTATGCGCCGATCCTCGACGAGGCGATCTACGCCTCGCCGGCCGCCGTGCCCGCCACGCAACACCGCGTCTTCGGCATCGAGGCCGAGATCGCCTTCCGGATGGCGCGCGACCTGCCGCCGCGCGACGACGGCGACAGACCGTACACCCAGGCCGAGATCGTGCGCGCGGTCGAGGCGATCTATCCCGCGATCGAGATCGTCGAATCGCGGTTCTCGACCTATCCGCGCGGCGACAAGCTGTCGCTGCTCGCCGACCATCAGAGCAACGGCGCCTTCGTCTACGGGCCGCCGGTGCGGACGTGGGGCCATCTCGACCTCGTGCGCCCGCCGGCCCTGGTCTCGATCGACGACCGCATCGAGGGCAAGATGACGAACGGCAATGCCGGCGGCGACCCGCTGCGGCTGGTGACGGCGCTCGCCAACCATCTCGCGGCGCGCACCGGCGGGCTGAAGGAGGGTGATTTCGTGACGACCGGATCGGTGACGCCGCTGGTCAACGCGCGGCCGGGCGCGGTCGTCACGGTCGAGTTCCGCGGCATGAACAAGATCCGCGTGACCTTTACGAAATGACCGGCACCGACACCAGCGGCAGCAGCGGCGGCGGCGCTCTCCCCTTCGACGAGTCCGACGAGATCCGGGCGATCCGCGAGGGCGTGCAGGCGCTCTGCGCCCGCTTCCCCGGCGCCTACTGGCGCGACCTCGACCGCGAGCGCGCCTACCCGACCGAGTTCGTCAAGGCGCTGACCGAGGCGGGCTATCTCGCCTGCCTGATCCCGGTGGAATACGGCGGCAGCGGGCTTGGGCTCACCGCGGCGGCGGCGATCCTGGAGGAGATCCAGAAGTCCGGCGGCAACGGCGCCGCCTGCCACGCCCAGATCTACACGATGGGCACCGTGCTGCGGCACGGCAGCGCAGGGCAGAAGGCGCGCTACCTGCCGAAGGTCGCGACCGGCGAACTGCGGCTCCAGGCGTTCGGCGTCACCGAGCCGACCGCCGGGACCGACACCACGGCGATCCGCACATCAGCCGTGCGGCAGGGCGACAAGTACGTCGTCAACGGCCAGAAGGTCTGGACCAGCCGCGCCGAGCATTCCGACCTCATGCTGCTGCTGGCGCGGACGACGCCGCGGGCCGAGGTCAAGAAGAAGACCGAGGGGCTGTCGGTCTTCCTCGTCGACATGCGGGCGGCGGTCGCCTCCGGGCGGCTGCGCATCCGGCCGATCCGCGCGATGATCAACCACGCGACCACCGAGGTCTTCTTCGACGATCTGGAGATCCCGGCCGAGAACCTGATCGGCGAGGAGGGGAGGGGCTTCCGCTATATCCTCGACGGGATGAACGCGGAGCGTATCCTGATCGCCGCTGAGTGCATCGGCGACGCGCGCTGGTTCATCGCGAAGGCGTCGGACTATGCCAGGGAGCGCGTCGTCTTCGGCCGTCCGATCGGGCAGAATCAGGGCATCCAGTTCCCGATCGCCCGCGCCTACGCCCAGACCGAGGCCGCCGACCTGATGGTCCGCCGCGCGGCGGCGCTCTACGAGGCCGGACGGCCCTGCGGCAAGGAAGCGAACATGGCGAAGCTGCTCGCTTCCGAGGCGTCGTGGGCGGCGGCCGACATGTGCCTCCAGACGCATGGCGGCTTCGGCTTCGCCGAGGAGTACGATGTCGAGCGCAAGTTCCGCGAGACCCGCCTCTACCAGGTGGCGCCGATCTCGACCAACCTGATCCTCGCCTTCCTCGCCGAGCACGTGCTCGGCCTGCCGCGTTCATATTAAGGACAAGCCGGAATGAGCGACATCGAGGTCGAGATCGTCGACCGGATCGCGACCGTGACGCTGAACCGGCCGCAGCGCCGCAACGCGATGCATCTCGCGATGTGGCGCGAGCTGGTGTCGCTCTATCGCGGCTTCGCGGCGGACGACGGCGTGCGCGCCGTGATCCTGACCGGCGCCGGCGAGCATTTCTGCGCCGGGGCCGACATCGGCGAGTTCGAGACGGTGCGCGCCAACGCGGCGCAGGCGATCGAGTACGACAGCCTCGTCGACGAGTGCTGCGACGCGATCGGCGACGTGCCGAAGCCGACGATCGCCGCGATCCGCGGCTTCTGCATCGGCGGCGGCAGCGGGCTCGCCGTGGCGCATGATTTCCGCATCGCGCACCCCGATGCCGTCTTCGCGATCACCGCCGCGCGGCTCAGCATCGTCTACGCCGTCCGCGAGACGCAGGCGCTGCTGGCGCTGGTCGGGCTCGCCAACGCGAAGCGCATCCTCTTCACGGCCGGGCGGTTCGGCGCAGAGGAGGCGACGCAGATCGGCTTCGTCGACCGCGTCGACATGGACCCGGTCGCGGCGGCCCGCGCCTTCGCGCTGACCATCGCCGAGAACGCGCCGCTGTCGATCGCCGGCTCCAAGGCGATCCTCAACGGCATCGCCCGCGGCACCGGAGCGCTCCGCGACGAGATCGTCCGCGAGGTGATCGAGCGCGCCGCCGGTAGCGAGGATTTCCAAGAAGGCCGCCGCGCCTTCCAGGAGAAGCGCCCGCCAGTCTTTCGTGGGAAATAGGGCTTCAAGGGGAGCTGAGCCGTCCATGACCCTGCCGACCATCGAAACCCTTCGCGCCGACCTCGACGCCGGCCGCAGCAGCGCCCGCGACCTCGTCGAGCAGGCCCTCGCCAACATTGCCGACCCGGCGCGCGAAGGAGCCCGCACCTTCCTGCGCGTCTACGCCGAGCAGGCGCGCGCCGTCGCCGACGCGCAGGACCGGATGCGCAAGGCCGGCGTGCCGCTCGGGCCTCTCGCCGGCATCCCGGTCTCGGTCAAGGACCTGTTCGACGTTTCCGGCGAGGTGACGACGGCCGGCTCCCGTGCGCTCGCTGACGCGCCGCCCGCCGTGCGCGACTGCCCCGTGGTCGCCCGCCTCCGCGCCGCCGGAGCGGTGCTGATCGGGCGCACCAACATGACCGAGTTCGCTTTTTCCGGCCTTGGCATCAACCCGCATTACGGCACGCCGGGCAACCCGGCCGACCGCAGCCGCATCCCCGGCGGCTCGTCCTCGGGCGCGGCGGTCTCGGTCGCCGACGGGCAGGCGGCGGCCGGCATCGGCTCGGACACCGGCGGGTCGGTGCGCATCCCCTCGGCGCTCTGCGGCCTCACCGGCTTCAAGCCGACGCAGCGCCGGGTGCCGTGCGACGGCGCGGTGCCGCTCTCGACGACGCTCGATTCGATCGGTCCGCTGGCGCGCAGCGTCGCCGACTGCGCTCTCGTCGACGCGGTGATGGCGGGTGAGGAACCGGCGGCGCCGTTGCCTGTGCTGCCGGTCGCCGGGCTGCGCCTCGGCGTGCCGCAGACCCTTGTGCTCGACGGGGTCGACCACACGGTCGGCAGCGCCTTCGAGCGCGCCTGCGCGGTGCTGTCCGCGGCCGGCGCGCGGGTCTCCGCGGTGCCGTTCCGCGAACTGGCCGAACTGCCGAAGATCAACGCGAAGGGCGGCTTCGCGACGCCGGAGGCTTATGCGTGGCATGAGCCGCTGATGGCGCAGCGCGGCGCGGAGTACGACCCGCGCGTCCGCTCGCGGATCGAGCGCGGCCGCGACGTACAGGCCGCCGACTACATCAACCTGATCGAGGCGCGGGCCCGTTTCATCGCGAGGAGCCGCACCGTCACGGCCGAGTTCGATGCGCTCGTGATGCCGACCGTGCCGGTCGCCGCGCCGACGATCGCCGAATGCAGCGCGGACGACGCGGCCTACACGCGGCTCAACCTGCTGATCCTGCGCAACCCATCTGTCGTCAACTTCCTCGACGGCTGCGCCCTGACCTTGCCGATCCACCGGCCGGGCGAACTGCCCGTGGGGCTGATGCTGGTAGGCGAGACCGGCGCCGACCATCGGCTGCTCGCGATCGGCCGCGCGGTCGAGGCGGCCCTCCGCAGTGGCGCCGCCGCGGAATAGGAGAGCGCGGCGCGCGTTCATGCCTCATCGGACGGACGAGGTGAGGATGGCGGTGCGCGATCGCGGCGGCAGCGACGGACCGGTTCTGACGGCAATGGCGACGGCGGTGCTCCGCCGGGTCGTCGCGGCTTCTCTCCTGTGCATGCTCGCCGCGTGCGCGACCGGACCGCAGATGCCGCTCCTCTCGCCGCTCGCTGTCGCGAAGCGCTACGGCTACACCGAGGCGACGTTCGGCCCTGCCAAGGCTCAGGTCACCTATGTCGGGCCGGTCCGGCAATCCTCGCCCAATGCCGTCGAGCGCGATCCAGACGTCAATGCGTCGCGTACGCAGGCTTACGATCTCGCCGTCTGGCGCGCCGCGCAGATCGCCGTCGAGCGCGGGTTCGCCGGCTTCCATGTCGACAGCAGCCGCGCCGATATCGACACGACGTTCGACGATCCCTTCTATGACCCGTTCTACGGGCCGTACGGACCGTATCTGGGCCCGCCGTTCCAGCGCCGCTTGTGGGGCTATCCCGGCTATTATCCCGACAGTCCTTATGCGTACATCCAGGCGCGGGTCACCATCGACGTGACCCTCCTGCAGGCGCTCGGACCCGGCGATTACGTCGCCCAGGACACGATCGCGCAGCTCCGCCGGACCTACCCGACCGCTGAGGGGGCCGCCGCGAACGTCGCCGTACCGGCGCCTGCCGCGCCAGCGCCGCCGCCGTCCGGCTGACGCTTCGTCGGCATCTACCGCGGCGTCGCCGTCTGCGGCGTCACGACCTTATCCATGTCGTCCGACACGTCGACCGAGAGCGGTTCCTGCTGCGGCTGCTCCGGCGCCCGCTTGCCGGTGCGCGGATCGAAGCCCGGATGGTTGCGGCCCGCGACCTGCGGATCGGGCGACGGGAACGTCGCCGGGTCCAGTTCGGGTGCGGGCGGAACGGGACGTTTCTCGATACTGCTCATCGCGGTGGCTCGGCTCTGCTGTTGCAGCGGTCTCGTTCCGCCAACGCAGAGCCGCCGCCGATGGTTTCTTTCACCGCCGGGCCGTGGCGGTCAGCGGCTGGAGACCACTGCGAGCTTCTTCTGGAAATAATGGAGCACGTCGCCGAGCGAGCGGGAGGCGTGCAGCTTCTGCCGTCCGCTGAACGCCACGTACTCGTCGCCGTGCCGGCCCCCCGCGTATTTCGCGATGGCGTAGAGCGGCGTCTCGTGCGTATGCCTGAAGACCGAGAAGACGGCGATCCCGTCGCGATGGTCGATCGCGTAGTCACGCCATTCGCCGCGGGCGACCTGGCGGCTGTAGAGGCCGAGCAACTGGTCGAGTTCGGCGCGGTTGAAGTAGGTTGTCTTGGATCTGCGGCGGTAATCGCCGAGGTGGAGGAGCGGAGTGGCGGGCTGCAACGTCGGCGTCATGTCCTTTCCGCGCGTGGTGCGCCGGTTCGGGAATCAGTCTTTCCCATTTGCCCGATGACGTAAAGCCCGTTTGCAGGCGGCGGGTTTGCGTCGCGGCGACCGACCCGTTATGGTGACGCGCCAGTCAGCAGGAGCCTGGGTTTGAGCGATATCTTTCGCGAGATCGACGAAGAACTTCGCCGCGACAACCTCGCGAAGCTTTGGGACAAGTACAGCCATTTCGTCATCGGCCTCGCGGTCTTGGTCATCGCCGCGGTGGCGGCCGTCGAAGGGTGGAGCTGGTACAAGGCGCGCGAGCGCCGCGCGGAGAGCGTGCGCTACACGGCGGCGCTCGATCTGGCCCGCCGCGGTGATAACGCGCAGGCCGCCGACGCCTTCGGCTTGCTCGGCCGGCAGGCAAGCTCCGGCTACAGGGTGCTGGCACGCCTGGAGGAGGCCGATTCCCGAGCCAAGGCCGGGGATGCGGGGGCGGCGCTGGCCGCCTACGAAGGGCTGGCGGACGACCGCAGCGTTGATCCGGTCTATCGCGATCTCGGCACACTGCTGTGGGCGCAGCACAGCCTCGGCAAGGAGGATCCGAACGCGGTCGTGTCGCGCCTCGCGCCGCTAACCGCCGACGGCAACGCATGGCGTCCGCTGGCGCTGGAGACGACCGCGCTGGCCAAGCTGCGCGCCGGCGACAGGCCGGCCGCGCTCGACATCTACAAACGCCTTGCCGACGACCTTACGGCGCCGCAGGGGCTGCGCGCCCGTGCGAGCGAGATGGTGTCGGCGCTCGGCGAGGCGCCAGCGTCCGCCTCGGCTGCTCCAGCGCCCGCTGCGGCTGCTCCAGCGGCCACCGCAGCCGCTCCGGCGCCCGCCGCCGACGCTGCGGCTCCCGCCTCTGACGCCGCTTCCAACAAGGATAAGTGAAGGCACGATGCTGAGGGTCCGTTCGGCGCTTTTCGCCGCCGCCGCCGTGGTTGCGCTGCCCGGGTGCGATACGTGGATGGGTGAAAGCAAGACGCCGCTGCCGGGGCAGCGCCTGTCCGTGCTCACCCTCGACCGCAAGCTGGAGCCGGACCCGATGCTGGCGTCGCTCGACGTCCGGCTGCCGCGGCCCATCGTCAATGCCGAATGGCCGCAGCCCGGCGGCTATCCGAACCACGTGATGCAGCATCTTGCGCTCGGCGACAATCCGAAGCGGTTGTGGAGCGTCAGCGCGGGCGACGGATCGTCGCGCTCCGGGGCCGTGCTGGCCCAGCCGGTCGTCTGGAACAACCGCGTGTTTACGATGGACGCGTCGTCGGAGGTCCGCGCCTTCGACGCGACGAGCGGCAAGCGCCTGTGGAGCGTCGACATCACGCCGAAGGGCGAGCGGGGATACACGTTCGGCGGCGGGGTCGCGGTCGCAGACGGCCGCGTCTTCGTCACCTCGGGCTATGCCCAGGTGCTTGCGCTGGATTCCGAGACCGGCAAGGAGATCTGGCGGCAGCCGGTCAGCGCCCCGGTGCGCGGAGCGCCGACGGTCGCCGATGGCCGCGTCTTCGCCGTAACCGTCGAGAACGAGCTGGACGTGCTGTCGGCGGACGACGGGCAGAAGCTCTGGACGCATAACGGTACGGCGGAAACCGCCGGCCTGCTCGGCGGCATGACGCCGGCGGTCGAGGGCGGCGTCGTCGTCGTGCCCTATTCGTCGGGCGAGATCTTCGCGCTGCGCGTCGAGAACGGCCGGCCGCTCTGGTCGGACAACCTCGCGGCGGCCGGCCGCTTCGACGCCATGTCCTCGCTCGCCGACATCCGCGGCCGGCCGGTGATCGATCGCGGGCGCGTCTATGCGATCAGCCACAGCGGCCGGATGGTCTCGATCAATCTCCGCAGCGGCGAGCGCATCTGGGAGGAGGATATCGGCGGTACCCATACGCCGTGGATCGCGGGCGACTTCATCTACGTGCTCAGCAACGACAGCGAGCTGATCTGCCTCACCCGCAGCGACGGCCGCACCCGCTGGGTGCTTGGCCTGCCGCGCTACGAAAACCTTGAAAAGAAGCGCGGCGCGCTGCGGTGGTCGGGGCCGGTGCTCGCCGGCGACCGGCTGATCGTCGTCGCGTCGAACGGCGATGCGATGTCGGTCTCTCCCTATACCGGAAAGGCGCTCGGCCGGATCTCGCTGCCCGACGGCGCCTTCGTCGCGCCGGTGATCAGCGAGCGCACGCTCTATGTCCTGACCGACGACGCCGACCTCATCGCGATGCGCTGAAGATGACACCAACGGTCGCCATCGTCGGGCGCCCGAACGTCGGAAAGTCGACGCTGTTCAACCGGCTCGTCGGACAGCGCCTTGCGCTCGTCGACGATCTGCCGGGTGTGACGCGCGACCGCCGCGAGGGCAATGCGCGCCTTGCCGATCTGCGCTTCCGCGTCATCGATACGGCCGGCCTGGAGGACGAGACGGGCGAAACGCTCGAAGCGCGGATGCGCCGGCAGACCGAGCGGGCGGTCAAGGAAGCCGATGTCGTGCTGATGCTGATCGACGCGCGCGCCGGCGTGACGCCGCTCGACAAGCACTTCGCCGACTTTCTGCGGCGCAGCCGCGGGGCGCACGTGATCCTCGTCGCGAACAAGAGCGAGGGGCGGGAGGGGTTGGCCGGCGCCTACGAGGCCTATTCGCTCGGCCTCGGCGATCCGGTCGCGATCTCGGCGGAGCATGGCGAGGGTCTCGCCGACCTCCATGCCGCGCTGGCGCCGTTCATCGACCCGCAGCCTGCCGCCGTCGAACAGGAGGAA
>DASWRT010000272.1:0-2572 GCA_036403035.1 Allostellaceae bacterium
AAGAACGCGACGGAAGGGATGGCGCGGCCGGCCGCGCTGCCGGTGTGGACGTTGCTGCTCGGCGGCGGGCACGTGCTGCCGTTCCTGTTGCTCGCCGCGGCGCCGGCCGGCTCGCCGGCGTTCCTGACGGCGGCGCTCGCCGCGGCCGGGATCTGGGGCATGCGGTTCGCGCTGGCGCGGCGGTTCCGGCAGTCGCTGCTCGGCGCGGCGCTGCACCCCATCGGCATGCTGCTGGTGCTGCTGATCCAGTGGCAGGCGCTGTTCCGCTCGCTCACCGGCCGCAAGACGAGCTGGCGCGGGCGGGCCTATCCGTAATGCGGGCTACTGCCCGACCGGGTAGAGCCGCATCAGCCGCTTCTCGTTGCGCCAGAGGCGCAGCAGCGTCATGGGCGCCGTCGGGCGGAAGCCGCGCACCCGGTTGCGGGCGCCGATCTCGAACGCGAGCCGTCCGTGGCCGAGCAGCGTGCGCCATGCGTCGAGGAGGCGGGTGTCGCGGTCCCAGATATGCGTCGCCTCGCTGCCGGCGCCGTTGTACTCAATGATCCGGAACCCCTCGCCGCGGCGCAGATCCTCGATCGTACGGAACCGCACGTCGAAACGGCCGAAATAGAATTCCGGGACCTCGCGCGCGATGCGGTCGATCCGGTCGGTCATCGCCTCGGTGATGTAGGCGCGGCCGTCGCGGAAGATAGCGCCCTTGCAATGGTTGCCGACGAAGGCGAGGCGGAACGGCTCGCCCGCGGCGAGGACGCGACGGCGCCGCTCGGCGGCGAGCCGCTTTAGATAGAGATCGGGGATGCGACCGGCGCGCCGGTCGCGGCGGATCAGCTCCTCGACGGTCGAGCGTCCATCGCCGACGACGTGCGGGAAGTATTTGAGCGTCAGCGAGATGATCCGCCCCTTCGTCTCGTCCGGCCGGCGCACGTAGAAGATCCCGGCCTCTCCGCTTTCAGGCACGAGCTGCTGAAGGATGACGCGCGCGCCGCGGGGGAAGGCGGCGAGATACGCGGCGAGCGCATCCGGCCCGTCGACCACCCGCACGCCCGTGCCCTGACAGCTTATGTCCGGCTTCGCAACCAGCGGGAAGGCGAGCCTGGCCCGCGCCGCCGCGTCGAGCGCCGCGGCGAGGTCGGTGGCCGCCGGCGCGCCCGGCGGCGCGGTTACGACGCTGGCGAACGGCGCGAGCCAGCGCCGGCCTTCGGGGCCGAGATGGCAAAGGACCTCGGTCTTGGACTCGCCGCAGAGCCCGCCCGCCTCCATCAGCGGGTTGGCGAGCGTCGGCAGCGTCACGCCGCCGTACCGCAGCGAGAGCCATAGCCATTGCAGCGCGACCGGCAGGTAGACGATCCAGGTCGGCCAGAACTCGAATCGCGACAGCGCCCGCCCGTCCATGTCCAGCGGCGGCATGCCGGCATGGATCGGCTCGCCGGCATATGCCGCCGCCGTCCCGCGATCGCTCATCGTCTGCCGTCCAGGCGCGGTGCCAGCCGGCGGCCGACGACCTGCGCGATCGCGGCGATCACCAGCGCCGCCGCAATTCCGACCGGCCATCGCCACACGCCGAGCGACGTCGCCGCCACGTCGCCGAACCAGACGGCCACGGTGAAGAGCAGCGTCGTCCATATCAGGGTCGCGACGACGACCGCGAGCAGGAAGCGGGCGAAGGAGAGGCCGAGGAACCCGCAGACCGTATAAGTCGGCAGCCGCAGGCCGGGCAGGAACCGCGTCGACATCACCGCGGCGACGAGACGCCGGTCGAGCCAGCGCCGGATCGGTTCGACCTGTTCCGGCCGGACCCAGCGCGCCGCCCAGGCATAGCGCGCGGCGAGGCGGCCGAGCCCGTACAGGGCGGCGTCGCCCGCGGCGATCCCGACATAGAGCGCGCCGAGCGCGACCGGCATCGCGACGGTGCCGTCGGCGGCGGCCATGCCGGCGACGATCGTCGCCGCATCCTCAAGGACGAACGTGCCCGCGACTATCGCACCCGATTGCAGCAGCGGATGCGCGGCGGCGGCGACCAGCAGCGAGGACAGCGTCTGCGAAATCAGCATTGTCGCCGATCGGAACCTCCTGACAACCTGACGGCGAACTGGCGAACGGATGGAATCGTTCCTCCAGCCGGTCGAACGTTAAACGCCGTCGGGGTGCAATCGGCATTCCGGCAGCCCCTGGCGACCTCCGGCCGGCGCTGCTAACGTCGAAATCGACACTTGCGATTCTTCATCGACCGGAGTTCCGCCGCCATGACAGTTCGCACCCAGCCTCTCTTCACCTTGACTCTGACCGTCGCCCCGGCGCAGCCGCTCGGGCGGACGCCGGCCGGCGAACGCCGCGTCGTTTCCGTGCTGGGCGGCAGCTTCGAAGGAGAGCGGCTGCGCGGGACCGTCGAGCCGGGCGGCAGCGACTGGATCATGGTGAAGCCGGACGGCGCGCTCCACCTCGACGTCCGGCTCGTCCTGAAGACGCACGACGGCGCGCTCGTCGGCATGACCTATCGCGGCATCCGGCATGGCCCGGCGGAGATCATCGAGCGGGTGAACCGCGGCGAGGCGGTCGATCCGTCCAGCTATTA
>DASWRT010000273.1:0-11821 GCA_036403035.1 Allostellaceae bacterium
CGCCGCCGTGCCCGGCCTGCGGCGGAACGGCTCCGCGGAACACGGATTGCCGGGGTGCCTCAACGTCACCTTCCCCGGCGTCGACGCCGCCGACCTGCTGCTCGACATGCCCGATGTCGCGCTCTCGACCGGGTCGGCGTGCAGTTCGGCGTCGCCCGGTCCTTCGCATGTCCTCTTGGCGATCGGGCTCAGTCCCGAGGACGCGCACGGCAGCGTGCGCTTCGGACTTGGCCGGGGCACGACGGAAAGCGAGATCGATCGGGTGGCGGCGCTGTTGTTTGAACGGTTGAAGACTTCTTGAGTGACCCGGCATGCCGATGCGGGCGTCGTCGATCGCTCGGCGGCGGCATCGGCATACCGGCTGGAGATCAGCCTGGCGTCAGCGCGGCGTACCCGCGAACAGCGCCGAGAAGCTGTCGTAATACACCGCGTTGCGGTCGGCACGCTGCGGACCCGGCATCCGGACCACGCCGTTCGGGTCGCGAACGGTTGCCCTGCCGGCGTCGGGGTGCCGGGCCGCCCATGTCGCCTCGGTGACGTTGCCGGCATCACGGTCGGCCGGCTTGTAGGCGCCGGTATCAGCAGTCGTCGCGGCGACGCCCGACGGCCCGCTCTCAATAACCTGCGACGAGCGCTCCAGTATTTCCGGCTTCTGATAAGCATTCGACTGCGCAAACGCAGGAACCACGACAGCCCCGCTTAAAAAAGCGGCAGCAGCCAAAGTTTTGATCGATCTTGTCATCTGCTTGCACTTTCTCTGATCGGCGACCGAATTCAATCGGTCGGCGGACTACTTAAGAGAAGCAGCCCGCACCGACATCTGGAGAAAGCCAGAGGCGATTACGTGCTCAATATTTGCATGCCATGCATACGTAAAGCACGACGCTCTGATTGGAACCGAAATAGGTCCGTGCTTCAAGGAAGCTGCGTTCGGGCCGAACGGCGACGCGGAGGGGCGTGTTTATCCCCTCCGCTCCCCAACGCCGTCGGTTCGGACGTCGCCGTATCAACGTCGGGGCACGTAGCATCCGGCTCGTCTGCTCGATAATGTCCGGGGTGGCGGTGACGATAGCGCCGACGTCACCGGTATCGCAGAACGGAACCGCGACGATTTGATGATGCTTGCAGCTACCAGACGGCGGGGCGGGAACGCCCCCGCTTTCGGCCACTTTATGGACGGGCGCCGGCGGAGGAGCCGGCCCCTCCCCGGCATGGCGGCGCGGACGACGGCATGGGCGCGCTGATCGCCGTCGCTCCGGTCGTCGCCGTTATCCTGCTGATCGCGAGCGGCCGGGTCGGCGTGCTGGCGGCGGGATTGATCGGTTGGGGCTTGGCGGCTCTCGCCGCGGCTGCGCTCCTGCCGCCATCGCACCCGGCTCCCCATTTCGTCATCCTCGAAAGCCTCAGAGGAGCGTGGGTCGCATTCCAGGCCATCGCCGTGATCGTGGCCGGCATGTTCTTCTATCAGGTCCTGCGGCGGCAGGAGGCGGCGCTGTTCGACGCCGAGACGCAGGCGACATTCTCCCACAGGCAGCTATGGGCCGCCTGCTTCCTGCTCGGACCCTTCGCAGAATCGGCGACCGGATTCGGCGTCGGCGCCATCATCGCGCTTGCCGCATTGCTGCGCATGGGACTGACCGGCACGCCGGTCGCGATCCTCGCGCTTTACAGCCAGATGCTGGTGCCGTGGGGAGCGCTGGCGATCGGCACGCTGATCAGCGCGAAACTGGCAAATGTCCCGGAGGGACCGCTGGCGTTCGCCTCGGCGTGCCTCAGCGTGCCGCTGCTGGCCGGATACCTGGTGTTCTACTGGCGCCTGGCTGCCGCCGCCGGCCACCCGGTGCACCGGCAGCAGCGGTGGGACGACGTGATCTGGACAGGGCTGCTTGCCGTGGTGCTGGTCGCGGCGAGCGCCGTGCTTGCTCCCGAGGTCGACGTGATTGCGGCGGCGGGAGGGCTCCTCCTCCTGCGCTGGCTGCGCGACGAACGGCCGGACGCCGCCGCGCTGAAGCGGACGGTGATCGTGTCCGCGCCCTATGCCGCGCTTACCGTAGCGCTGATCGCGACCCGCACCATCCCGCCTGTCGGCAACACGCTGCGCTCGGTGCTGGTGCTCGCGCCGTTCCCGGATCTTGCGGGCTTTCCGATCCTCTACAACCCGAGCTTCTGGCTGGTCCTGGTGGCGGTGGGAGTCACGTGCGCGGCCGGACGGGCACGCGAGTTGCCGCAACTGGTCGGCGAGACGATGGTGGGCTCCTGGCGCCCGGTGGTGGTCACCCTAGCCTTCGTCGTGATGGCGCAACTGCTGGCGGAGGCCGGTGGCGCTCAACTCGTCGGGGATGCGCTCCGCGCCGCGCTCGGCGGTGCGGCGTTGCTGGCCGCCCCGGCGATGGGGGCGGGCGCCGGCTTCCTCACCGGCAGCATCACGGCGGCAGCCGGCATGATGATGCCGGCTCTGGTCTCGCTCGGCACCGGCGTCCCCTTGTGGCCGCTCGCGCTGCAAAACGTGGCGGCGGGCAACTTCACCCTGTTCTCCCCCGTCCGGGTTTCCAAGATCGTCGCCCTGGCTCAGCTGCCCGGAGGAGACGCGGAGATCTATCGCGCGGCCTGGCCAATCGGCGCCATGCTGCTCGGGCTGCTGATCGCGCAGGCGGCGGTGCTGCTCGCCCTGGGTTGACCGCGCGACCCGAGCCGCCCCCTCCCGTCAGGTGAACTCCCGCAGCAGGCGCCCCGGCCGCGCGCCGGACGCGAACGTGCCGGTCGCGTCCGCGACCTTGACGCCGTTGACCCAGACGCCGTGAACGCCGCGCGGCTCCGCCACCAGCCGCGACGCGCCGCCCGGCAGATCGTGGGCCCGGCGCTTGCGGCCACGGCCGACGGTCGCCGGATCGAACAGCAGCAGATCGGCCGCGCAGCCGGTCGCGATCCGGCCCCGGCCGGTGATCCCGAAGAGGGACGCAGTCTGTCCCGTCAGGCGCCGCACCGCCTCCTCCAACGACATCACCTGACGGTCCCGCACCCAATGGCCGAGGAGGTGGAGGCCGAAATCGGCATCACACAGAAATGTCAGGTGTGCGCCAGCATCCGAGAGCGCGATGTGGTTGTCCGGATCGCGAAGCAGGCGGCCGACCGCCTCCTCGTCGGAGTTCTTCAGTTCCGCGGCAAACAGCGTTTCAAGATCCTCGGCGATCGCGAGGTCCAGCATCGCGTCGAGCGGCGGCTTGCCCTCGCGCCGCGCAAGCTCCTCGATGGTCATTCCTTCGAGATCGCGGTTCTCCGGACGCTTCGTCTCGACGACACGAATTCGTGCCCACTCGCCGTTGAACAGGCGGTTGCCGACCGGCTCGGACAGATCCTTCCTCACCGCCTCGCGGAAGGACGGGGCGGCGTAGACCGCGGCAAGACCGCCTCGGGTCGCCTGCATCGCCGGACGCCAGGACTGCAAGCCCTCGAACACATAGGCCGAGACGAGCGTGAACTCCATCGTCAGAGGACAGCACGAGACCTGGGGATAGAGGCGATGCCCTCGCTCGCGGGCGCGCCGCATCGCATCGACTTCGCCGAACACCGAATCGGGCAGAACCGAGTCATGCAGCATCGCCGCGACGACGATCGGGCGCCTCGCTTCGGCGGCGACCTCCTCAAGCGAAGCGATCGAGGTGACCGAACCTTTGGTCAGCATGAAGACGCCCCTGCCGGATCCAGCCATCGCGGACGCAAGTCCGATGAACTCGCGCTGATCGGCGAGGCGCGACGGCATCGGTATTCCGCCTTCGCCGTTGTGCGGCTCGTTCGTCGAGGATGCGAAGCCGATCGCACCGGCGCTCATCGCGTCGCGGACGAGATCCTGCATCCGGGCGAGCTCACCGTCCGTCGCCGCGCGGCGCGATGCGTCCTCGCCCAGCACGAAGGTCCGGATCGACGAGTGTCCGACGAACGCCGCGACGTTCGGAACGAGCCCGCGCGCGTCGAGCATCGCCATGTAGTCCCGGAAACTTTCGAATTCCCAGGTGATGCCGCGGCGGAGAGCGTCCAGCGCCATGCCTTCCACCTGGGTCAGGTTCCGCATCGTCAGGTCGCGATGCTCCGGACGGCAGGGAGCGATCGTGAAGCCGCAATTGCCGATGACGACCGTCGTCACGCCGAGGGAGATCGACGGGTCGGCGTATGGATCCCAGGTGAGCTGCGCGTCGTAATGGGTATGCGCGTCGATGATGCCGGGCATCAGGGCGAGGTCTCCGGCATCGACGATTTCGCGGGCCGCAGAGCCGCCGCCGCCGGCCGTCTCGCTTCCATCCACGATCCGCCCGTCACGGATGCCGATCGATCCCCGGCGCGGCGGCGCGCCGGAGCCGTCGAAAATGAGCGCGTCCTTGATGAGCGTGTCGAGCATCGCCGTTTCCTCGCTGTCCCGGACTAATGACGCAGTCGGGCATGTTTTCTTTATCCGCATCGGGAGCGGCCGTCGCAGCGAACAGGCGCTTTTCCGACGGAGCATTCCTTCCCGTGCCGGCCATTTGACCGGCCGATGCGGCTTTTTTCAACGCGAACACGAAAAGGATTTCACGCGTGGGAAAATGCCGACGCTGAAACAGGACCGTCGGCGAGCGCGGCGGCGCCGTGTTCCGCGACGAAGTCGGTGAAGGCGCGCACTTTCGCGGCGAGGAAGCGGCGGTGCGGATAGAGCGCGGCGAGCGTCACCGGTTCCGGCAGGTGGTCCGGCAGGATCTGATGCAGCGCACCGGTCCGCAGATGGCCGGCAACCTCCCAGACCGGCTTCATCACGACGCCGAGCCCGTCCAATGCCCAGCGCGTCAGCACGTCGCCGTCATCGGAATCCATCGCGCCGGACACCGCGAGCTTCACCCTCCCGTCCGGGCCGTTCAGCGTCCACTGGAACTGCTGCGAGCCGGGGAAGCGCAGCATCAGGCAATGATGACGCAGCAGGTCCTCCGGCGCCGCGGGCGTGCCCTGTGCGGCGAGGTACGACGGCGCGGCGCAGAGGATGCGCGGGCACTCGGCGATCTTGCGCACGGTCAGACTGGAATCCTGGAGCACCGCCATGCGGATCGCGACGTCGACGCCGTCCTGCAGCAGATCGACCAGCCGGTCGGTCAGCCCCAGCCGCACCTCGACATGCGGGAAGCGGGCGCGGAAGGCAGGCACCAGCGGCGCCACGACGCGCCGGCCGAAGCCGACCGGCGCCGTCACCCGGAGATGCCCCCTGGGCGCGCCGCCCGCGGCGGCGATGCTGCTCTCGGCGCGCTCGACCGCGCGCAGCACCTCGCGGCACTCCTCGAAGAAGACCTCGCCCTCCTCGGTCATCTGAAGCTGGCGGGTCGTGCGGTTGAGCAGCCGCGCCCCGACATGGTTCTCAAGTTGCTGGATGCGGTGGCTGACGACGGCCGGCGACAGGCGCAGATGGCGTCCCGCCGCGGAGAAGCTGCCCAACTCCACGACGCGGACGAACACCTGCATGTTTTCGAGAACCGCCACGGCCGCCGACCTCCTGGCACGGAATTATAAAACCGGATTTGAAAGTATTCACGATTAAACCGGATTGCCGAAGAATGGCGGAGCGCGAGACTTTCGGAGCATCCCCCTCGCCCCTCGGGGAGAGGGAGAGGCCCATGCCTTGCATGGGAGGGTGAGGGGATGTCTAGGGAGCGGCACTACAGGGGCGCGCGATGGATCCGGTCGTGTGGGAGTGGGTCAATCTGGTGATTCGCTGGGTGCACGTGATCACCGGCATCGCCTGGATCGGATCGTCCTTCTACTTCATCCACCTCGACGCCAGCCTGCGGAAGCGCGAGAGCCTGCCGGCCGGCGTCGGAGGCGAGGCGTGGCAGGTGCACGGCGGCGGCTTTTACCACATCCAGAAATACATGGTCGCGCCGGCCGATCTCCCCGACCGGCTGCAATGGTTCAAGTGGGAGGCCTACTCGACCTGGATCAGCGGCTTCGCCCTGCTCGCCGTGCTGTACTATTTCGGCGCCCGGATCTACCTCGTCGACCGCGCCGTGCTGCCGCTGGAGCCCTGGCAGGCGGTCGTCATCGGCATTGTCTCCTTAACTGCCGGATGGGTGATCTACGACCGGCTCTGCAAGTCGGCGGTCGGGCGCGAGGACGGACGGCTCGCCGCGGTCGGGTTCGTGCTGCTGGTCGCCGCGGCGTGGTTCTATGCGCACGTCTTCAGCGGACGGGGCGCGTACATCCACACCGGCGCGCTGATCGGCACGATCATGGTCGCCAACGTGTTCCTGGTGATCATCCCGAACCAGAAGATCGTCGTCGCCGACCTCATCGCCGGGCGCAGCCCCGACCCGAAGCTCGGGAAGCAGGCGAAGCAGCGGTCGCTGCACAACAACTATCTGACGCTGCCGGTGCTGTTCACGATGATCAGCAACCACTACCCGATGACGTTCGGCAGCCGCTGGAACTGGGTGATCCTGGCCGGCGTGTTCGTCGTCGGCGGCCTGGTGCGCCACTTCTTCAACCTGAAGCACCAGGGCCGCGGCGCGCAGTGGTGGCTCTGGCCGGCGGCGGCGGCGTTCATGGCGCTGATCGTCGCGCTGTCGGCGCAGCGGCCGCAGCAGCGGGCCGCCGCCATGGCTCCGGCCGGCGGCGGCGAGGTCCGGTTCGCCGCCGTGCGGCAGATCATCGGCGAGCGCTGCGTCGCCTGCCACGCCAGCAGGCCGACCTTCGACGGCATCGCCGAGGCGCCGAAAGGCGTCATGTTCGACACGTCGGACGAGATCCACCGCAACGCCGAGCGGATCTACGCGCAAGCGGTCGCCACCGACACGATGCCGCTCGGCAACCTCACCAACATGACGCCGGAGGAGCGCGCGACGCTCGGCGCCTGGATCAAGGCCGGCGCGAAGGTCGACTGACGACGGGCCGGAGAAGCCGGCCCGGCGCCGCCGCTGCCTGGACGGCGGCGGCGGAAGCGCCAGGAGCGGCACGGCGGCGACGGCGTGACCAGATTTCCGGCAGCACCAGCGCGGCAAGGATCAGCGCGACGCCGAGCCAGCGGAGCGACGTGACCGGCTCGCCGAGCACCAGCGCGGCGGTCAGGACGGCGGCGGGCAACTCGATCGAGGCGAGGATCGTGCCCAGGGTGCCGCCGACGCGCGGCATGCCGACGGCGAACGACACGATCGGCACGACGATGCCGAACGCGGCGAGGAACAGACCATAGAGCGACGTCTCCGCCACGTGCGGACCGAGAAGGAACACCGGCGGAAAGAAAGCGAGCGCGAGGACGGCGGAAAGCGTGCCGACGATCGCGCCGCGCAACGTTCCGGAAACCGCGCCGCCCGCCCGGCCGAGGCTGATCAGCACCAGCGCGTAGCTCAGCGCGGATGCAAGGCCATAGGCAAGCCCCGCACCATCGACCGAGGCGGCAGCCCCGGCCTCCCGCGCCCCGACGCCTCCGGCCGCGAGCGCCGTCCCGGCGAGGACCAGGAGAACCGCCACGCTATGCGGCAAACCCGGCCATTTCCGGTTGAGCACGGCGTCGATGACGATCCCGATCCAGACGAACTGGAAGAGAAGCACGATTCCGATGCTGGCGTCGGTCGTCCGCAGGCAGAGATAGTAGAGCGTGCCGGTGAGCGCCGACGAGACGCCGGCGACGCCGAGCCACAGCAAGGTCCGCCGCGGCGGCAGGCGCAACCTCGCCGACGTGGTGGCGGCGCCGGCGCCGCTCCGCCGCCGACGCGACGCTGCCGCAACTGCGGCGTGCGCCGTCCAGATCAGCGCGGCGCCGAACAGGAATTGCGCACTGATCACGTCCCCCGGCGCGAGGCCGTCGCGATAGGCCAGCTTGATGACGGTGGCGAGCAGCCCGTAGCTGATGCCGCCGAGGAGGACGAGGGCGACGCCGATCATACCGATTGCCGAAGGATGGTTGGACGGGTGGCGGAACGAGCGAGCCAGCCGCACCGGGAGGCGAAGGGCGGCGACTATAGCTTCCGGGCGACACCGGGCAAGCGCGGCCGATGCGGCATCCGCCGGCCGACGGGAGTATAAGTCGAGAATGACCCTTCGCTCCGAAACGCTGCCGCATCTGCCGCCGGCCGGTCTTCCCGCCACTGCCGCCCCGCCGGCGAGGTTTCGCCCGCCCGCGCCCGAACCGGTGACGGCGGATCTCCCCTGGTACCGGCTGATCGCCTCGTTCCGGACGAACGCGCTGCCGACCTGGACGCAGCGCGCCTACGAGGAGCCGATCGTCCCGCGCCGCGTGTTCGGCCGCACCAGCCTGCTGATCAGCGCACCCGAGGCGATCCGCGACGTGCTGGTCGACCGGCACGAGAAGTTCGGCCGCACGCCGGCCAGCATCCGCATTCTCCAGCCGGTCGTCGGCAACGGGCTGCTCCTCAGCGACGGCGAAGCTTGGCGCCACCAGCGGCGCACGCTGGCGCCGGCCTTCACGCCGCGCGCGGTCGATCTGCTCGTGCCGCACATCCTCGCATCGGTGCGGGAAACGATCGCCGGCCTGGAGGTGCGAAGCCGTCGCGGCGAGGAGCCGGTCGACCTGCTGGCCGCGATGCAGTTCCTGGCGCTCGACATCGCCGGCCGCACGATGTTCTCGCTGGAGATGGACCGGCACGGTCCGGCCCTGCGCGCGATGTTCCAGCGGTACAACCGGACACTCGGCCGCCCTCGCCTGCTCGATTTCCTGATGCCGATCGGCATTCCCAACCCGTACGAC
Organism: Allostellaceae bacterium; assembly: GCA_036403035.1. Classification (GTDB taxonomy): domain Bacteria; phylum Pseudomonadota; class Alphaproteobacteria; order ATCC43930; family CGMCC-115725; genus DASWRT01. The sequence continues at coordinate 8,717 of DASWRT010000273.1, forward strand.
CTCGCCCGCCGACGCTTCCATGCGAAGTGGATGGGCCTCGTCGAGCGGATCATGGCGGACCGCCGGAAGACGGGCGGCGACGCTGCGGCCGGCGCGCGCGACCTCTTCGACCTGATGCTCGCCGCGCGCGATCCTGAGACCGGCGGCGCCTTCTCGCCGGTGCAGCTCCGCGATCAGGTCGCGACGATGATCCTCGCCGGGCACGAGACCACCGCCGTCGCCATGTTCTGGTCGCTCTATCTCCTGGCGATGGCGCCGGAATGGCAGGAGCGGATCGCCGGGGAGGCCGCGGACAGCGGTGACGATCCGGCAGCGGCACGCCTCGTCCAGACCCGCGCCGTCGTCGACGAGGCGATGCGGCTCTACCCGCCGGCTTTCGCGATCGTCCGCTTGGCGCGCCAGGACGATTTGATCGGCGGCCGGCCCGTCAAGCGCGGCGACACGATCATCATCGCGCCGTGGGTGCTGCACCGCCACCGGATGCTCTGGCGCGACCCCGCCCTCTTCGATCCGGCGCGCTTCCTGCCGGGTGCGCCGCCGGTCGACCGCTTCGCCTACCTCCCGTTCGGGATCGGCCCCCGCGTCTGCGTCGGCGCGCATTTCGCGCTGACCGAGGCGACGCTTGCGCTGGCCGCGCTGGTCCGGACGTTCCGGATCGAGCTGGCGGATCCGGCGCGGCCGGTCCTGCCGGCGGCGGTGATCACGACGCAGCCCGACCACGCACCGCCGTTCCGGCTTCGCCGCCGCTGACGCATTCCCCCCTGACCGGCACGTGGGGCGTCAGCCCTGCCGGCCGTCACGCTGGGGTGGGCCTCCGGCACTGCCGCCGTCGTCCTGGCACGCCCGCAGATCGTCGCGCAGCGTCTCGTAATCGCCGAGAAACACTTCCAGCGCGGAGCCGACCGGCAACAGATCCAGTTCTTTCGCCGCCTTGTTCCGCAACTCGGGCGAATACCGGGCGATCTGCGGACAAGGAACCGTCCTCTGTGCGGTCGCCGCCGCGCCCGGAGCCGCGGGACCCGCCGTGCCGCAGCCCGCGAGCGATGCCGCGGCTGCGAGAGGAATGCATGCCGTCAGCACGCGCCGCGCAAGGTTCGCCATCCCCACCGATCGCACAACGTCCCCCTTTGAGAACAAAGCCGGTGCGCGCCATCCCCTTTGGCCGGCGCGGAGCGCTCCGATGTACACTGCCGTCCCGCGTCGCGTCGAGGCGACGCCGAACCGAGCCGATGCGCACCGCGACGCCGAGTCGGCGCTTGACAAGCCCCGGATACGTCGGAACGCTCGCCGACGGTACGCTGGAGCCGAACCGGCCGCGCGGTAGCCCTGTTAGCTTGGGTTAATGCCGGCTTGCGAACCATGAGGAGACGCCGATGCGTACGAGCAAGCTCAAAAGCGTGATTGGCGCCTGCACCGGCGCGGCGCTGCTCCTTCTCGGCTCCGGACCGGCGAGCAGGGCCGCCGACAAGCCGGCTTCGGTCGTGGTCGCCTCGAAGATCGACACCGAAGGCAGCCTGCTCGGCAGCATGATCGCGCTGCTGCTGCAGAAGCAGGGGATCGCCGTCGAGAACAAGATCCAGCTCGGGCCGACCAAGATCGTGCGCGAGGCGATCCTGGCCGGGCAGATCGACGTCTACCCCGAATATACCGGCAACGGCGCCTTCTTCTTCCACATGGAAGCGGACCCGGCGTGGCGGAACGCGGCCGCCGGCTACGAGAAGGTGAAGTCGCTCGACGAGCAGCAGAACAAGCTCGTCTGGCTCGCGCCCGCGCCGGCCAACAACACGTGGGCGATCGCCGCGCGGCGCGACCTCGCGGACGCCGGGAAGCTCGCGACGCTCGAAGACTTTGCCAAATACGTCAACGGCGGCGGCAAGGTGAGGCTCGCCGCCTCGGCGGAGTTCGTCGAGAGCCCGGCCGCCCTCCCCGCCTTCCAGGACGCGTACGGCTTCAAGCTCAAGCAGGACCAGCTCCTCGTGCTGTCGGGCGGCGACACCGCCGCGACGATCCGCGCCGCGGCGGAGGGGACGTCCGGCGTCAACGCGGCGATGGCCTACGGCACCGATGGCGCGCTCGCCGCGCTCGGGCTCGCCGTGCTCGCCGACAGCAAGGGCGCGCAGATCGTGTACCAGCCGGCGCCGGTGATCCGCGCCGCGGTGCTCGACGCGCACCCGGAAATCCGCACCGCGCTCGACCCGGCGTTCAAGTCGCTGTCGCTGGAGACGTTGCAGAAGCTCAACGCCAAGATCGCGGTCGACGGCGAGGACGCGAAGGCCGTCGCGACCGATTATCTGTCGGCGGGCGGCTTCCTGAAGTGACGGCTCGGTGACGACCGGAGCGGCGGGGGCGATACAGGCGGCCGAGGCCGGTCGCGGGCGAGTGCCGCAGGTGCGCAACCGCGTGCTGCTGGTGCTGTTGGCCTGCGCTGGCGCGGCGATAGCGGCGACCGGTTTCGTCAGCCATGCGCCGAACCGCCTGCTCTCCGGCCGGCCGGTCGCGCTGTGGCATGCCGTGCCACCGGCGGCGACGGTCGGCATCGCCGCGCTCGGCGCCTGCCTCCTCGCCGCCTGTTTCCTGCCGCAGACGCGGCGGCTGCATTTGACGGCCGCCGCCCTCGCCACAGCGCTTCTTCTGCTGCTGCCGTACGCCGCGGGCGAGGCGGCTTCCATGCTCGCCGCGTCGGGCAGCCCGGCGGCGCGCACCGGACTCGGCGCCGCCTTCTGGACGACGGCGCTCTGCGCTGCGCTCGCCGTCGTCAACGCGATGCAGGGACTCCAGGCGGGACCCGTCGCGCGCCTGCTCGTTTCGGCCGCGCTCGCCGGCGCCGTGCTGGCGATGCTGGCGACCGGCTTGCTCGACGGGCTCTCGATCATGCGGGAATACGCGAACCGGCATGACGTGTTCGCCGCCGAGTTGCGCCGGCACTGTGCGCTGGTCGTCGGCGCGCTCGGTCCCGCGCTGGCGATCGGCGTGCCGCTCGGGGTGGTTGCGGCGCGCCGGCCGCGAGTCGAAGGACCGCTCTTCGCGGCCCTGAACCTGATGCAGACGATCCCGTCGATCGCGCTCTTCGGACTGCTGATTGGACCGCTTTCGGTGCTCGCGACG